>DDWF01000246.1:2010-14119 GCA_002345845.1 Betaproteobacteria bacterium UBA2293
CCGACGAGGTACGCAAGCTGGCCGAACGGACCAGCCTGTCCACCACGGAGATCGGCGCCATGGTCGAGAAGATCCAGAGCGGTACGCGCAGCGCCGTCAGCAGCATGCAGGCCGGTGTCGAACAGGTCGGCAACGGTGTCGAGCTGGCCAATCAGGCCGGCGACTCGATCAACCGCATCCGCGATGGCGCCGAACGGGTCGTGCACGTGGTCAACGGCATTTCCGACTCGATCCGTGAACAGAGCATGGCCAGCAACCAGATCGCCCACCAGCTGGAAACCATCGCCCAGATGTCCGAAGAAAGCGCCATCGCCGTCCGCCAAACGGCCGATGCCGCCCGCCAGCTGCACAGCCTGTCAGCGGCGCTGCACAATACGGTGGCGCAGTTCAAGACCTGACTTGGTGAAGTATCGCTATGCGAATTGAAAAAGGAGGCCGCAGGCCTCCTTTTTCATGGGCAATTGACAATTATTGGTCAAAATTTTCCATCATCGAGTTCGTCGGGAAGCCTGGGGCCAATCTGATCGAAAGTCAGAATCCGCCTGCCCTGATGCTCCTTGATGAAATCCTCGGCGTCCTCGCGCGTGGCCAATGGAACGAATTCGTGCCCCATCGGACCAAGGACATCGGAGCCAATCACGTACATGGCTGTGCGTGCATTGATACGTTCCAGATTATAAAAATCGGTAACGTAAATGCCTGCAATTTTCTCCTTCTTGTGCCCTGGTGCGTACTTCGGGAGATCGAACAGGAACTTGAACATGTCCTTCGCCCCGTCGAAAAAGTGTGCATGTCCATCCTGCCAAACAACGACAGCGATCCAGTTCGGATATTTGGAAACGATCATGCCGCAAACCGGGCACAGATCCTTCGGACCCGGCTTGGGCACCACCTTGCCTTGCGCGTAAGCCGGCACCACGCAGAACGCGAGGCCGGCAACAATGAAATGGCGACGCTGCATCAGCCCTGCTTCTGCTGCATCGCGCGCTTGCGGCGCTCTTCACGATTCTTGCGGATCTGCGCAACATCGTCCGACATGCCGAGATAGCTCTCGCGCAGTGCATCGTTGAAACTGGCCAGGGTACCGCCGTGTCTGGCCTGAAACTCCTTGGCCACATCGACCGAAGCAAAGGAATGCTTGCTCTTCTTTGTCATCGCGTGCTTCAGGTCGGCCCCGATCAGATAAGTCAGTTGATCGACCGGCACCAAGGGGCGCGGCTCGACCGTAGAACCAAAATCAGGCCCCCAGATATTTTTCGGCTCACGATCGATGTTCAGACTGAGGCTGAGCGCCAGACAGTGGATGGAGCAGACACCATCGGCCAGATCGTCAACGTACTGAACCAGCATACGGGTCTTGTTGTGCTCCTTGCGGTCCATCCCGCAGTACGGACATTTCGCATATTTCTCGATATCGCGGTCAAGCGGACTGGCATCGGCCGGCTTCTTCGGAATGAACTGATTCGGCGTGCCGTCCGTGCTGCAGGTGTCGGCTTGAGCCGCAGTACTCGCAGTTGCTGCAAAACCTGCCAGCGCCGAAATTTTGAGAAGATCGCGACGGTTCATGGTGTTCTCCCTGGATGGAATTAGTCTTGCCGGCATATTAGCCTCGCTTAATTTAGGCTGCCTGCGGCATATTGTCGCAATCAGCCAATCAATCGATGCATCACCATGTAGTAGTGGATCCCCTGCCAAAGCGTCGACACACCCAGCGCAATGACGAACAGTGCCGCCCCCTTGAGCAGCCAGCCGCGCAAGCGCGAACCCAGCTTGCCGAACAGGAAGGAAGCCGACAGCATCGACGGCAAGGTGCCGGCGCCAAAGGCCAGCAGCAGCAAAGCACCTTCGACGACCGATGGCGCCGTAGTTGCCTTGACGGCCATCGCCATCGTCATCGAGCACGGCATCAGGCCGTTGATCGCCCCACCGATCATCGCGCCGACCACCGGGCCGCGTTGGGCGGCCAGCCCGAATTGTTTGCGCAGCCAGGCGACCGGGGCGAAGCCGAGATTGTTGCGCCAGGGTGACACGCCGAGCAAGTCCAGCCCGAGCAGAATCACGACACCCCCGGCAACGATCTGCAGGATGCCCTGGAACTTGCCGAACTCCCCGGTCGCCACCAGCACTGCGCCAACAGCAGCGGCAATCACGCCGATCACGGCATAGATGCCGACGCGCGCGCCGTGATAGGCAAGATAGGGCCAGATGCCCCTGGCGCCAAGGCGCATGAAGAATGCCGAGACCAGGCCACCGCACATGCCCAGGCAGTGCCCGCTGCCGAGCAGGCCGGTCATGAAGGCCAGCCAGTAGGAAAGCTCACTGATTGCCTGATGTTGGCTGTGATCCATCAATCCTTTTGCAACCTCAGTGAATTGGCCACCACCGAGACCGAACTCATCGCCATTGCCGCCGCCGCGATCATCGGATTGAGGCGGCCGGCGGCGGCGACCGGGATGGCGATGACGTTGTAGCCAAGCGCCCAGAACAGGTTCTGGCGGATGATCGCCATCGAGCGCCGCGACAGATCGATGCCGGCGGCGACGCGGGCGATATCGCCGCCAACCAGCGTGATGTCGGCCGACTCGATGGCGATGTCGGCACCACCACCGATGGCGAAACCGACGTCGGCGGCGGCCAGGGCCGGGGCGTCGTTGATGCCGTCGCCGATCATGCCGACCCGCTCGCCGGCCGCCTGCAGTTCGCGGATGACCGCCAGTTTGTCGGCAGGTGTGGCGCGGGCGATGACCCGCTCGATGCCGACTTGCCTGGCGACATGATGGGCAACGGCATCGACATCGCCGGTTGCCATGACGGTTTGCAGCCCCAGGCGATGCAGCAGTGCGATGGCTTCGCGAGCCCCCGGCCGCGGCTGGTCGGCAATGGCGAAAATGGCCGCAATTCTGCCGTCGACCGCAACAAACACCGGTGTCTTGCCCTGCTCTGCCCAGCGCTCAGCAAGGTCGGCCAGGGTTTCCGGCGCGATGCCTTCGGCGTCGAGCAGGCGGGCGTTGCCGATGACAACGGCGCTGCCGGCCACCGTCGCGATCAGGCCCTGACCGGGGCGGACGATGAAATCCTCGACTGGCAGCGTGTTGGTCAGGCGTGGCCGGCACCAGTCGGCCAGCGCCCGCGCCAGGAAATGCCCGGAGCCGGCTTCGGCGGCATGGACCAGGCTGACCAGGTGCGCCTCATCGACATCGGCAACGATGAAAGTATCGGTGACCACCGGCTTACCTTCGGTGATCGTCCCGGTCTTGTCGAAGACCACGGTAGTCAGCTTGGCGGCGGTTTCCAGGGCTTCGCCGTGGCGGATGAAAATTCCCTTCTTCGCCGCCTGGCCGGTGCCGACCATGATCGCCGTCGGCGTCGCCAGGCCGAGCGCACAGGGACAGGCGATCAGCAGCACGGCGACCGAATGCGCCAGCGCCGCCGATACTGGGGCGCCGGCCAGCGCCCAGCCGGCGAAGGTCAGCCCGGCAATGCCGCCGACCGCCGGCACGAAGCGCGCCGAAATCCGGTCGGCCAGTTTCTGCACCGGCAGCTTGCTGCCCTGGGCGTGGTCGACCAGCCTGACGATGCCGGCGAGCACGGTATCGCCGCCGATGGCGCTGACCGTCATGGTGAAGCTGCCGTTGCCGTTGAGGCAGCCGCCGATCACCGTATCGCCCTCGCCCTTGGCCACCGGCAGCGACTCGCCGGTGATCATCGCCTCGTCGATTCTGGAACTGCCGGCCAGCACCTTGCCGTCAGTCGGCACCTTGGCGCCGGCCCGCACGCGCAGCACGTCGCCGAGCTGTACCTCGTCGATCGGCACTTCACGCTCGCTGCCGTCGGCCTCGACGCGCAGCGCGGTTTCCGGCTGCAGCTCGATCAGCTTGCGGATCGCCTCGCCGGCCTTGCCCTTGGCCCGCTCTTCCATGTAGCGGCCGAGCAGGACAAAAGTGCAGATGCCGGCAGCCGACTCGAAATAGACGTGGTGATGCATCTTGAACACGCCGGGAATGCTGTAGGCCCAGGCAGCGCCGGAACCGATGGCGATCAGCGTGTCCATGTTCGCCTCGCCCTGCCGGGCCAGTGCCCAGGCCTTGCGGAAAATGCTGTTGCTGCTGCCGAACAGGATCGCGCTCGACAGCGCGAATTCCATCACGCGCAAGGCCGGCGAACGGTGCATCAGCATGCCGGAAACCATCACCGGCACCGTCAGCAGCGCCGACTGGAGGAAGCGCTTTCTGGCTTCCTCGACGCGCGCTTTCTCGCGTTCGACGAGCAGGCGGCGCTGGGCCAGCGTGTCCATCGGCCGGGCTTCGTAACCCAGGCGGCGGACCACCGTCGAAACGCCATCGCGGTCGATGACGCCATGCACGGTCAGCGTCGCCGCAGCGAAATTGACCACCGCCGAACGCACGCGCGGATCGCGCTTGAGCTTCATCTCGATCAACAGCGCGCAGGAAGCGCAGCTCATTCCCTCGACCGCCACCGAACATTCGCTGACCGGGCCGTCGACCGGCGCTACCGGCGTTTCCACTTTCGGTGCCGCCAGCAGGTTGCCGAGGATGGCGTCGAGCGTCGCCAACAAGCGCGCCTCAGGTAGCGCGGCGGGGTTGTAGCGCACAGTCAGCGAGCCAATCTCGGCCACCACGGCCACCTCCTTGATCGCCGGATGCTTGCGCAGCAGGATTTCCAGGATGTAACAACGCTCCTGCTCGCCGATCAGCGGCGGCGCGATGACGCGAATGCGCCGGACCAGACGATGGACGATGCGGAAATGCTTCATTGGCTCTTGCGGTAACGGACCAGCAGGAAGACCAGATAGAACACCGTCAGCCAGGCGTTGCTGTGGGCAATCGGGTTCTGCAGCCAGCGCTTGGTGATCAGGTCCCAGTGCGTCTTGATCAGGTAGAAGGCGACGATGTCGTTGAAGAAATTGACGATCGCCTTCTCGGTCAGCGCGCTCTCGAGCAGCGGCTGGAAACGTGCCTGCAACGAGCCTTCGGCCGGTGCGGTAGCCGGCGTCAGCATGGCCTTGAGCTGGTCAAGCAGCGGCTGCAGGCCACTTGCCAAGGCCGTTACAGTGCTGTTTTCCGGAGCTTCTGCTGCCGGTAGCTCGCGCAGCAACGCAAACAGCGCCCGTGCCACCTGGGCGGCGCTGACGGTTGCCGCGTCGAAACGGATCGAAATCCGCCGCCCATCCGGATCAACCGTGGCGCCGGCAACGCCGGGCGTCGCCGGCAGGCCACGCTCGACAGCCTGGGCAACCTCGGGCCGGCACAGTTCCTCCGGCAGTTCGAGGCGCAGGAAGCCGGCCCCGCGATGCAGCACGACGATGCGCCGTGCCAGTTCATCGGCTTGCGACATGGTGGACTCCGTCAGGCTGCAGACTGGCTATCGGTGGCAAGCGGCGCCTTGACGCCTTCGATCTTCTCTTCCGCCTCGGCCATCAGGTCGGCCAGGTTTTCCTTCTGGTGCAGCGCGAAATCCCGGCCCATGCCGGTCGCCTTCGCGAGACCATCGACGATTTCCTTCTGGTACTTGAAAAGCAGGAAACCGGCAACGACACCACCGGCGGCACCAACCGCCAGCAGGGTCAACGGGTTACGCAGCAGCGCCCCGCCCAGCATCCCCTTGCCGGCAGCGAAGCCGGCGCCGGCCATCATTGCGCCGGTGGTCAGCGGTTTTCCCATCACGTGGCTGGCGCCGTTCATCATCATGTGCGGCATGTTCTTGAGCATTTCTTCGGTCATCATGGTCCTGTCCTTTCTGGGGAGTTTTCTTCATTCTCAATCGGCGTTTTCGTGATGTCATGCAACATCTCGTAGATACCGCGGCAACCCTCGCAGCAGAAGCGGTATTGCCGCTTTCCGCTGTTCAGCACGAAGGGTTTGACCCCGATGTCGAGGCCGCACAGATCGCAGGCCCGGTTGTCATTCATTTGAGCAGTTCCAGCGCATGGCGCTCGAAGCTGGCTTCGTCCGCCTCGCCGACGATCTTGGCGCGGACGGCCCCGCCGGCATCGACGAAGAAGGTGGTCGGCAGGCCGACGACGCCGTAGCTGCGAGCGATGGCTGACTGTTCGTCAAGCAGCGCCGGATAGCTGACGCCAATTTTCTGCATGAAGGCGTTGACGGTTTTTGCATCCTGGCCGGTGTTGACCGCAAGAATCGTCAGCCCCTTCGCCTGATGGCGCTGATAGACCTGCTCGATGGCCTTCATCTCGCCTGCGCAGTACTTGCACCAGTCGGCCCAGAAGCGGATGACCACTGGCTTGCCGGCGAAGCCTTCGGGAAAGACTGCCGGCGATCCCGCCGCATTGACCGTCTTGAAGCTCGGCGCCGGGTTGCCGACATTGATGTTGCTCTTCGCCGCATCGCCGCCACAGGCGACCAGCAGCAGGGCCAGGATGAAGGGGAGAAGGCGCATGTCAGCTTTCGATCAGAATCAGGTTGGAGCTCAGCACGAACCAGGTGGCAATCGCCGTAAAAAGCAGGAAGCCAGCCGCGGTCAAGGCCGCCAGGCGTCCGGAAACCCGCGGAATCACCTCGCGCAGGCTGGTCACCCGGGCAAAGGGCTGGATCGCGCCGGCGCCCAGCCCCGCCGCCGTCGCGGCGAATAGCGGCAGGTAAAGCGCATAGCCGCGGTAGTCGTATTCCGGCTTGAGAATGCAGAAGGGGCAATGGTGATGCGGATGCTCGTAGATATAGAGTGAGATGAAGGACAGGACGCCGGTCATGGCGACGACGAACCCCACCGCACTGAGTACGGCCAGCAAGCCGCCGCTGACCACACCGCGCCGGCGCCAGTGCCACAGGGCGAGCAGCGTTGTCAGCGCCATGGCCGTGTAGAACAGCCAGATCGCCGGCAGCGGCGACAGCGCCGAGAGGTCGCCGGCAATCGATTCAGCTTCGGTCGAGAACATGCTGCCGCAGCAGGAGGTGATGACGTTGGCCTTGAGCCCCGAGAAATAGCGGAACTGCAGCCAGAACGACGCGGCCAGGAAGGGCAGCAGGACGATCAGCAGGCCGTACTTGATGCGCACCAGCGGATAGTCGCGCGCTTGCGTGTCGACATGGTTGATCGCCAGCCAGGCCGCAGCCAGGAAGAAAACCACCATCTGCGCGATCAGCGCCGGGAACCCCCATTCATTGACGTTCAGCGTGCCGACCGCGCACATGGCGCCGACGAACATCGCCGACAGACGGTCGGCATTGAAGACAAAGAGCAGCAAGGCGCCGAGCTGGACGACGAGGACGAAGGACACCAGGGTCGAGAACAGGTAGGTGCGCCGCTCCAGCACCAGCTGGTATTCCGAGCCGCTGTGGATGTCCCAGCGACGGATCACCTGCAGCGCGAACGGCGTCGCCAGCGCCAGCATCAGCACGGCCAGGCCGGCTGTCAGCAGGAGCGCGATGATCGCCGGCTGGAACAGCATCAGTCGCCGATCAGCCGGCCGTCGCGCATGCCGACGACGCGATGGACGGCGCTCGACTCGACCACCAGCGGATCGTGGCTGGTCAGCAGCACCGTCTTGCCGGCGGCGGTGAAGCCTTCGAGGATGCCCATGAATTCCATCGACAGCGCGGTATCGAGATTGGCCGTTGGCTCGTCGGCAATGATCACCTCCGGGTCGTTGATCAGCGCCCGGGCGATGGCGACGCGCTGCTGCTCGCCGCCGGACAGCCATTCCACCCTTGCCTGCGCCCGGTGCGCGAGTTGCAGCCGCTCGAACAGCAGCGTCGCCGCCGCGACCAGTTCGGCGCGTGGCCGACCAGTCGGAAAGGCCGGCAGGATCACGTTTTCCAGCGCCGACAAGCCCTTGATCAGGTTGAACTGCTGGAAGACGAAGCCGAAGCTCTGCCGGCGGATATCGGTCAGGAAACGTTCGGGCAAGGCCGAGATGTCTTCGCCCTTAAAGCGCACGCGACCGCTGGTCGGCCGGCTCAGGCAACCGACGATGGTCAGCAGCGTCGTCTTGCCGGAACCGCTCGGGCCGCGGAAGGCGGTCACCTTGCCGGCTTCGACGCTGAGGTCGATGCCGTGCAGCGCCCAGTATTCGTTCGGCCGGTTCTGGTTGAAGGCCTTTTTGATATCGAGCAGTTCGATCATCGCATCACCGCGTCGGGATCGGTGATCGCCGCCCGCCAGATCGGCACCAGGATGGCCGCCGTGTACGGGAACACCGTGAAAAAGAACAGCGTCGCCACCTGCAGGCCATCAACCGCTGGCACCAGGGCGAATTTCGGATAGAGCACCGACCAGCCCTTGAGCACCGGCGCGAAGACTGCCGCACCGAAGTGGAAGACATGCACGTAGGCGGCGAGAAAGCCGCCAAGGAAGGCCGTCAGCGAGATCAGCAGACCTTCCCAGACCTTCATCCGGATGACGTCGCCGGTTTCCCAGCCGATTGCCTTGAGGATGCCGATCTCGCGCTTTTCCTCGGCCGAAAGGCCGGAAGCCTTTTCCCAGGCGAGGATGGCAAAGGCGAGGATGGCGCCGGCCAGCACCGTCAGCAGGATGCCTTCGCGCCAGTCGAAGACGCTCTGGTAGGTGCGCTGCACCTCCTCGCGCAGGATCGGCCGCGAATCCGGCAGCGCCGCTGACAGCTTGGCGGCGACGTTGCGCACTTCCTGCGGATTGGCAACGGAGAGCGCGATGTCGGTGTAGTGGCCGTCCGGATACTCGAAGAAGCGGCGGAAATCGCCTTCCGACAGCAGCACCAGATCAGCCGACAGCAGTTCGGAATCGGGTGATAGCACCGCCGCCACTTCGAAGGTGAACAGCTTGCCGGAATACGAGCGGAAGGAAATCGTGTTGTGCTTGGCTAGACCCCGCTCCCGCGCCAGCGCCTCGCCGACCATGATCTGCCCGTCCGCCACCTCGGCGGCCGGGCGCGCCATGAAGGTGTAATTGGCGTTGAGCACCGGGTCGTAGTAGTAGCCCCAGAGGCGCCCTTCCTTCTTCTGCACGCCACGGATGCGGCCGATCTTTTCCAGGTAACCAGGCGGAATCAGATCGTGGCGGCCGGCCACCATGCGCTGCAGGATGACCTCCGGTGAACCGGCGAGCACGTATTTCGCCTCGCTGCGCAGCGCGTTGGAAAACAGCGTCAGCGAAGCCAGCACGAAGACGAGCAGCGTGTAAACAACGAGTAGCCCGATGTTCCTGGTCTTGCGCCGGGCCAGCGAGGCCAGCGTAAAATCAATCAGGTGAAACTGTTTTTCCAGCCACGGGCTCATGGGAATCTGTGCGGTCTCGGGTCAGGTGGGCCGGCGGCGACAGCAGCGAACCGGAAGGAAAGTGATCGAAGGCGCCCGGATGATCCTGCAGCGCTGAATGCAGGTCGGCCTGCGAGGGATGGCGGGTATAACGGGCTTCGGTGAACAGGGCCAGATCTGTCAGCCCGAGATGGGCAACGAGGTCCCGGTTGGCGTCCAGGCGGGGCTGATGTGCTGCAGCCAATCGCCCGGAAAGGACAAGAATGCCAAACACCGCCAGGAGCAGAAGACCGATGATCGCCAGCGCAACAGAGGAGGGACGACGCACTTACAGCAGCTTCCGTATCGTTGAGACAATCTTCTCGTTGGCCGCGCCGAGGTCAAGCACCGCAGCCAGGCGGCCTTCGGGATCGACAACGTAGGTAGCGGTGGTGTGATCGACCGCGTAACTGCCATCGGCCGCTGCCGGCTGCCGGATATAGCCGGCGCCAAAAGCCTTGGCCAATTGCGCGATTTCCTCGGCTGAGCCGGTGACACCGATCATTTCCGGATGGAAGTAGGCCGTATATTCCTTCAGGTGCTTGAGCGTATCGCGCTCCGGGTCGACCGAGACCATCAGCAATCTGACCCGGCTGCGTTCTTCCGCCGCCAGTGTCTTCAACGCCATTGCCCCAGCAGTCATCGAGGCCGGGCAAACGTCCGGACAATGGGTATAGCCGAAATAGACCAGCAGCACCTTGCCGCGCAGCGCCTTGCTGTCGACCGTGCCATCCGCCGACTGCAGGACGAAATCGGCGCCGGAGGGCAACTTCGGGGGGCTCGTCACCGGCCCGCCACGCAGCCACAGCAGCGCGCCCAGCAGTAGCGCCAGCGCCACCGCGACGCCGATCAAGGCATATTTTCTCATCGCCTCAAAAACCAGAAAGCAAACCGCAGTCTGCCTGCCCAACCTCGTCCGCAGTAGCTGTCATGTGAAAAAACTTTCAGAAGCGGTTGGCTGCCCGCATCAGTGCTCCGCGCAAAGCGATGGTCACACTGGAGCCGAGACCAACCCGCTGCGCCACGGCCGGCAATATGATCAGCGAAGCCAGCGCAAAACCTGCCCCCAGCAACAAGGAAGCCATTTCAGGCTGATTCTGCGTGGTCTGTTTCTGATTCATGTCGCCCTCCCGTGTGCGTGAGCGACATGCTAGCGAATTCGCCGACACCGACGATGCGACATAGTGTCGCACCCCGCCAAGCAACTATCCGGCGTCCTGCTGCCAGCGCGCCGCCGCGCAGTCGTCGGTTTCCCGGGCATCGACCCAGCGGCCGCCGTCCGTCGTCGCTTCCTTCTTCCAGAACGGGGCGCGCGTTTTCAGGTAGTCCATGATGAACTCGCAGGCGGCGAAAGCTTCGCCGCGATGGGCGCTGGTGACGCCGACCAGCACGATCTGATCGCAGGGCTTGAGCGGCCCGACACGATGGATGACCAGCGCGTCGTAGATATCCCAGCGGCCTTTCGCCTCGATGACGATTTCTTCAAGCGCCTTCTCGGTCATGCCCGGATAGTGCTCCAGCGTCATCGCCGAGACATGTTCGCCATCGTTCAGGTCGCGTACCAAGCCAAGGAAACTGGCCAGCGCGCCGACGCGGGCATCGCCGGCACGCAGCGCGGCCAGTTCGGCACCGACATCGAAATCCGCTTCCTGAACCTTGATCGTCATCGTGAGTCTCCTCTGGCTGAAGCCAGAGGCTTCCTCGCCACAAGTTTGTGTGGTGCCTTTGGCACCGAAATTACGTTTGGCTCGCTTGAGCTTGGTCTGAAGACCAAGTCGCGCTTGCACCGTGGTCAGATCACCTCGCGCGCTTCGAGGAAGCGCAGATTGGGATATTTCTCTTTGACCATGTTCAGATACACATTGTTCGGCGCCAGATAGACCGGATCGTCGGCGCCGTCGAGCGCGACGTTGGCGCTGTAGCGTTCCGACAGCTGGCGCAGCTCGGCGGCGTCACCCTGGATCCAGCGCGCCGTCGAGCAGTTGTAGCTGTCGAAGATGACCTGCACACCGTACTCGTTCTCCAGCCGGCTGGCGACGACGTCGAACTGCAGCGTGCCGACGGCGCCGAGGATCAGGTCGTTGCCCGACATCGGCCGGAACAACTGCGTGGCGCCCTCTTCCGCCAGCTGCTGCAAGCCCTTTTGCAACTGCTTGATCTTCAGCGGGTTGGCGATCCGGGCCAGGCGGAAATGTTCCGGTGCGAAGGACGGGATGCCGGTGAAACGCAGGTCTTCGCCCTCGGTGAAGGTTTCGCCCAAACGGATGGTGCCGTGGTTGGGGATGCCGATGATGTCGCCCGGCCAGGCCTCGTCGGTGGTCGAACGGTCGCGGGCCATGAAGGTGATGGCGTTATTGACCGCCAGGAACTTGCCGCCGGCGCCCTGCTTGACCTTCATGCCACGCTCGAAGCGGCCGGAGCAGACGCGCAGGAAGGCGATGCGGTCGCGGTGCTTGGGGTCCATGTTGGCCTGGATTTTGAACACAAAGCCGGAAAACTTCGGCTCGTTCGGGGCCACCTGGCGCGAGATTGCCGGGCGGGCGATCGGCGCCGGCGACAGGTCGACGACGGCGTCGAGCAGGCTCTGCACGCCGAAGTTGTTGACCGCCGAACCGAAGAACACCGGCGACTGCTTGCCCGACAGATAGGCTTCGGCATCAAAGGCGTGCGAGGCACCGCGCACCAGCTCGATATCCATGCGCAATTCGTCGGCCTGGCTGCCGATCAGCTCGTCGAGACGCGGATTGTCCAGTCCCTTGATGATTTCCGAGGTGCCCTTCTCGGCCTGCGGATCGAAGAAGGCGATGGCGTCGTCGTAGAGGTGGTAGACGCCGCGGAAACGCTTGCCCATGCCGATCGGC
>DDWF01000334.1 GCA_002345845.1 Betaproteobacteria bacterium UBA2293
GGAGTTTTCTGGCGAGCGCCTGTTTCGTGCCGTCGATGGCGTTTAAGGCCGCGATCTGCAATTCGCGCTCGTCGCCGTATTTCTTCAGCCAACCGGCGGCGTCGTTACGGAAGCCGTTGAGTTCGTGCACGATGCCGATGCTGTCCCATAGCGCGATGACATGCGGCGTCGTTTCCTTGCCGCGCTGTTTCATGTGTTTGACGGTGCTTTCGGCTTCGCCTTTGCGCAGGTTGAGCGGGTAGCGGGTGCTGAGTTTATTCAGTCGATCTGCCTGGTAGCTGCCGTTTTCCTGGCTGAAGGCAGGGGCATTCGCTTCGTAGGGCAGCTTTGCCGCATCGAAATCCGGGGCGTATTCCAGTACACCGTTGATGATGGCCGACTCGGCGATGGCGCCATGCGCTTGCTTTGTTCCTTTCGCCATGGCCGCCGGTTCGATTTTCTGCATGCGGGCATCGCGTAAACTGGCGTTGTTCTGGTATTCGGAAACTGTTTCCTGGCTCCATTTGTGGTCACTGAAGGCAATCCAGGTGGTGCCGCACTTTTCCGGTTGTTCGATGACCAGGTAGTGCATGGCCAGGGGGTTGTGGCCCTGGCGCTGGCACTGGAAAGTCGGCGCGAATGAGGGCACGGTGAGTTGGGTGTCGGCCTGCTTGTGCAGGCAGCCGTCGGCCCAGACGGTATAGCACTCCCATTGATTGGCGCCGCGTGCATTCTTGCTGTAGAAGAGATAGAGGTAGCCTTCACGCATGATGCGCAGAGCATAGGCGAAGTCTTCGCCAAGGGCTACGTCGTTGACGCGTTCGCCGGTGGCCCAGCCGGGCAGCCCTGGGGTGACACCCCCGGGAACGACGGCATAGCGCACCGGCAATAGCGGCAGGCCTGTGGATTTGCATTGGTCGCAGGTGCCGGGTTTCTTGGAAGCGGCCATGGTGTTTGTCCTATTGTTGCGGAGATTGTCAGGAGGCGGATTTGCTGCAGTCGCGCTGGATGCCGGCCCATTGTCCGGCGCTCAGGTCGTCGATCAGTGCGCTGAAGTAGTCGTCGGGCTTGCGTTTGGCCAGCCGCTCGGCGACCAGCGGATGCCGGGCGAACGCGGGGTGAATGGCTAACGCCCGGCGGGCGTAGGCGGTCTGATCCCGGCTGTCAGCGAAACCAAAGTGCCTGGCTTCCTCAAGTGCTGCCATGAGCGTGTCGCGAAGCTGGCACAGCGATTGTGGGGAGTGGGCCGATAGTGACTGTTCTCGCAGAACGCCGTTGAGCGCTGCGATTGCCTCAATGCGCTGCCATTGCCGGCTATCGAGGCCCAGTGCCTCACCCTTGGCATCATGCGGTGCCCTCAGGCAATGCCAGTGCCCCGCCGGGTCGAGAAGACGATAAGCCTTGATCGGCCCCAGCAGCGCCGACTGCTGCTGACCATTCAGGATCGGCCACAAGGCCCACAGTACCGCCGGGTCGGCCCAGCGCAACAACCGACGACGCCCTTGAGCGTTGCGTTGGATCATCTGGCTGGCGATATGCAGGGCGAGTTGCGGGCCATCGGCGTCGCTTTCCAGCCAGCCGCCTATCCGGCGTCCGACGCCTTGGGCCAGCATGTCGGGTGCGAGCTCGACCAAGGCTTCGCTCAGGCTTTGCCAGACCAGATCGTGGTCGCGTGCCTTGGCGGGGTCAAAGGCGATGATTTGTGGCATCATCGTAACGTCGATGTCTGCCATGCTTGGGGCAGTGAAGCATGTTCGATCTGCCAGTAGGCAGCCCAACGGCGAGTCCTGGCCGACTGGCCGAATTGCCGGATCCAGCAGCAGCCAGCAGTGCCCGCGAGTGTTGGCAAGTTGGCGGTGCATCGTGTCGCTGAGCCGGGCGATATGGGCTTCGATTACGGCCGTATTCATGGATCGCATGCGCTCAGTCGAGATCGACCACCGCTGATTGCTCACTCGCTGCCTGCTTGAGTGACGGGGCACACCCCTTGACCTCCCCCGCCTTCGCCAAACTCCCACTGCTCGAAGAAGACTTCGGCCCCGTCCACTCCTTCTTACTCGCCTTGAACAGCACCTTGCCCGGCGCATGGACTTCGATATTGCCGCCTTCAATCTTCAGATAAGCGCCTTGTGCCGTGGCGATGATCTTCTGTTTGGCGGAAGCGGTCAGGCTGGCGTGGGTGCTGGCCAGGGTCATCTTCTTGTCGGCGGCGGCGATCAGTTTGCCGCTTTGCACCTGCAGGCTGACCTGGCCGCTGGCGGCGTGCAGGTGGATGCCGGTTTCCTGGTTGGGTTTGTTAGCGTTCTTGCTCTTGCCGTGGGTGAACAGGGCCAGGCCGTCCTTGATGGCCAGGCTGTGGTTTCCCTGACTGATGATCTGGCTGTCGTGGCCGCTGGCGACGGTGGTGTTCTTGCCGGAGACGAGGAGGTGGTGGTTCGGGGTGAGCTGGGCGAGGCCGGCGGGGGCGCTGGTTTGCAGGCGCGGTTCGCTCCAGGCGGGGATGGTGCCGGTGCCGCCCTGGGTGGCTTTGATGTCACCCGTGCCGGCGGCTTTGGCGCTCTGGCTGGTGGTGGCTTGCAGGACGTCGAGGGCGTGCTGCAGGGATTGGCTGACCGGCAGTTCGTCGGGGTCGCCGGTGAGGGCGGCGTTCTGTTTCTTGGCGAGATCGGCGAGGCTGTTGGTCAGTGATTGGGCGGCTTCGAGGCCGGCGATGGCTTCGCGGCTGTCGAGCTGGTTGCTGCTGGCGTTTTGCCGAGCGTCGGTGCTGATGAGCAGCCCGTTGCCGGCGCGGATGGCGAGGCTGGCTTGGGTCGCCAGTTCGCCACCGTGGCCGCGATCTTTGTGCCGGGCGTTGTCGTGTTGTTCCTTGAGGTGGCCGAGCTGGAGTTGGCTCTGGTATTGGCTGGTGGCGAGGTCGAGGCGGGCTTCGCCGGGGGTGTCGTCAAAGACGAGCTGGTTGTGTCCGCCCTGCCCGTCACGGCTATTGGCGAGTTGCTGGCTCTTGAGGCCGGAGAGGCTGGCGCCGTGGCTGTGGGCGGGGTCTGCCTTGCCGGCGAAGAAGGCCGGGGCGTTGGCGCTGGCGTCGAGGGGGCTGCCGGCGATGCGGTTGCCCTGGGCGTCGTCGTTGCCCTGGCCGTTGTAGACGCTGCCGATGACCAGCGGCCGGTCGATGTTGCCGTTCTGGAAGGCGACCAGGACTTCCTGACCGGGACGCGGGATCAGGTGACCGCCCCAGTTGGCGCCGGCGACCGGGGCCATGACGCGCAGCCAGACGCCGAGGGCTGCGCTGGCCGGGGCGTTGTCGGCGCCGCTGGGGTGCGGGTTACGGCTGGCGGAACGGGCGCCGCGTTGCCAGGGGAATTCGACCCGGATACGGCCGTCGCGGTCGGTGTGGGTGGGACTGCCGTCCCCCACCACGATGCCGGTGAGCGTGCCGCTGGCGGTCGGGCGCGGGTGGATGTGTCGGCCGTGAGTGTCGGTCAGTAGCGGCTTCCAGGGGGTGGTGGCACGCAGGGCGGTGAACTGGTTGCGGTAGTACTCGGGGAGGCCGTCGTCCGGCGGCGGGCCGAGGACGTCGAGGGCGGCGGGGAGTTGTTCGGCCAGGTTGTTTCTGGCGCCGTGACGGATGGCGGTGATCAGGAAGTGATCACCCTCACCCTGACCGAGCGGATGATCGGGGTGGTCGGCGAGGTGGAAGGTGCTGCCGGGGGCGGCGCTGCGCACGGTGCCTTCAGCGCGGTAGTGTTTCATGCGGGCATCGATGGCCTGGCGCTGGTTGGTCAGCATACGTTCGCCGTGGGCGCTGCTTTGCCAGGCGTATTGACCGGGGTCGTGCCAGGCGACGGTAGACGGGATCGTACCGTCCCCCAAGGGGACTTCCTTCGGGGCGTTCGCGATGGTGGTGCTGGCCCCTTGCGGGCGGCTGGAGAGACTGCGGTAGTCCCAACTGCTGGCTTGCGATTCGGCGGTGTCGAGGCGGCGCTCGCCGTGCCAGCGGTCGAGGCTGTCTTCCGAAAGGGTTGCGCCGGCCTGGGTGTAGCGGATGCGGGGCTGCGAGTTGGGCTTGAAGGCGCCATTGTGGTCGGCGATGACCAGGGTGTGCTGGCCCAGTGTCTCGCCCTCTTCCGCGCGGTGTTCGAACCAGCAGAAGAGCCCTTCTTCGGCGAGCAGACGCTTGAGGAAGGCGAGATCGCTTTCGGCGTACTGCACGGTCATGCCGCGTTTGGGGTAGGCAGCCCGATCGGCCAGGTCCCAGCGCCAGTCGGGGGCGAGCTTGCCCTGGGATTTCCAGTCGGTGAGGACTTCGTCGACGATGTCGATGACGCTCATCTCCTGGAACAGGTAGTGGTCGCGGTTGTGGCCGAGGAAGGCGAGCCAGGGTTCGATAATCAGCCGGTAGCGGGCAAAGCCGCCGTTGGCGCCGAGCCGGCTGGCGGCGGTGATGTGGCTGTGGAAGGGGCGCAGTTCGCTGCGCACCCAAAGGGTACTTCCTGCGGGGCGCGAGGCAACGGTTTGCAGATCAAGACGGACGGGCTGGCCGAGCATGGTGTTGAGGGCCAGGTGGGCGTTGGTGGCGAGCACCGTGAGTTCGATGCGCAAGCCGGCATGTTCGGCCACGGGCCCGAGGGCTTCGTCGATGATCGCGGTTTCCGCCAGCAGTACGTCGGCACCGAGCGGGGTGTGCAGGGTCAGCAGACGGGCGTTCTGGTTCCAGCCGGCGGCGCCGGTGAGGAGATCGACAAGGGGATTCATGGCGGGCATTCAGCGAGGGTAGCGGTGACGGGCAGGCGGGTCGCCACAATTAATGACGCGTGGATTATTGCAGAACCGGCTCAGCTTCAGGCGATTTCCCAGAAGCGGACTTCCAGCGGCTGGCGCGTTTCTGCGGTGCGGCAGGCAGCGACGGCATTGCGCCCGTCGAGCAGGGTGATATGACCACCGCTCGGACCGCTGCCCTGGATGAAGGCAACGATGCCGCGCCGGCCGGCCAGGCGTTCGGCTACCTGGCCGAGGCCGCCGTCGAGGGCAATGATCTCGGGGGCGCCATGGCGTTGGCTGAGCCAGTCGGCCAGACGGTTGGCGCCGTTCTGCAGCTTGCGGCCAAGCCAGGGGCCGGCTTCAATCTTCAGCGGACCGCTGACCGGCGCGCCGCAGCTGAGCAGCGCCAGGCTGGTGAGGATGGCGCCGTTGCGGGCGTAACCGGGGGCGCCGGCCCGCTCGGCCCAGCCCAGTCCGGCGAGCAGTTCGCTTGCCGGCAGCGCGGCGTGCTGGCGGTAGCCTTTGATCAGGGTGGCAAAGTTGAGATTGAGCATGGTGTGACCTCCGGTGGCGTGCTTACTTGATGGCGTACTTGAATTCGCCGTTCTTGCCGGCGGTGACCTTGATGCGTTCGACGGCGGCGCCTTCGGCCATGCGGGCGAGGACGACCTCGGCAATCTCCGGCAGCAGCGTGCCGTTGAGGATGTGATCGACGTTGCGGGCACCGGAATCGACTTCGGTGCAGCGGGCGAGGACGGCCTCGACCAGCTTGTCGTCCCAGAGGAACTCGGCCTTGTGGTTGGCGGCGATGCGGTCGCGGATGCGGCCGAGCTTGAGTTCGATGATGCTGACCAGGACCTCGTCGGAGATCGGGTAGTAGGGAACGACCTTCATGCGGCCGAGGAAGGCAGGCTTGAAGGACTTGAACAGCACCGGCCGCAGGGCGTCGGCGAGGTCGTCGGCGGCGGGCAGTTCAGCCGCCGGCTTGTTCAGGCAGGCCTGCATGATCTGGCTGGCGCCAACGTTGCTGGTGAGGATGATCAGGGTGTTGCGGAAATCGATCTCGCGGCCTTCGGCGTCATCGAGCACGCCCTTGTCGAAGACCTGGAAGAAGAGTTCGAGGACGTCCGGGTGGGCCTTTTCTACTTCGTCGAGGAGGACGACGCTGTAGGGATTGCGGCGCACGGCTTCGGTCAGCACCCCGCCCTCGCCGTAGCCGACGTAGCCCGGCGGCGAACCCTTGAGGCCGGAGACGGTGTGGGCTTCCTGGTATTCGCTCATGTTGATGGTGACCAGCTTGCGCTCGCCACCGTAGAGGATGTCGGCCAGGGCCAGCGCCGTTTCGGTCTTGCCAACACCGGAGGGGCCGACGAACATGAAGACGCCTTTCGGCTTGTTCGGGTCTTCAAGATTGGCGCGGGCGGTGCGCACACGCTGGGCGACGGCTTCCAGGGCATGGTCCTGGCCGATGACGCGTTCCTGGAGCAGGGGCTTGAGGTTGAGGACGGTCTTGATTTCGTCCTTGACCATCTTGCCGAGCGGAATACCCGTCCAGGCGGCGATGATTTCAGCGACGACCAGGCCATCGACCTGCAGGGGCACCATCGGCGTTTCGCCCTGAATGTCACGCAAGCGGAGCAGTGCCTTGTCGAGCTCGCTGTCACCGGTAGTGGCGGCATCGGCCTTCTTGCGGGGTTTCGGCTTCGCCTTGGGTGTGGCTTCTTCGACCGGCACCTCGGCATTTTCCAGCTGGCCGCGCAATTCGAGGATGCGGCTGACCAGCCCCTTCTCCTCTTCGAAGCGGGCCTGGTAGATGGCGAGGTCGGATTCGACGGCGGCGATCTGCGACTTGAGTTCGCCAATCCGCGTGTCGTGCCAGGCACCGCTGGCGGCTTCGCGTTCCAGCGCGGCGAGCTCGGCCTTTTCGCGGACGATGCGCTTGGCGGCCTCGTCGATCAGGGCTGGTGTCGCGCTCTGGCCGAGGGCGACCTTGGCGCAGGCGGTGTCGAGCACGCTGATCGCCTTGTCGGGCAGTTGCCGGCCGCTGATGTAGCGGTGCGACAGGCGGACGGCTTCGGTGACGGCCTCGTCCATGACGCGGATGCCGAAGTGTTTTTCCATCAGCGGCACCATGCCGCGCAGCATGGCGGCGGCGAGCGGCTCGCTCGGCTCCTCGACCTTGACGACCTGAAAGCGGCGGGCGAGCGCGGCATCCTTCTCGAAATATTTTTTGTACTCGGCCCAGGTGGTGGCCGCGACGGTGCGCAGTTCGCCACGCGCCAGCGCCGGTTTCAACAGGTTGGCGGCATCGTTCTGGCCGGACTGGCCGCCGGCGCCAATCATGGTGTGGGCTTCGTCGATGAAGAGGATGATCGGCTTCGGGCTTTTCTTGACCTCGTCGATGACGTTCTTCAAACGGTTCTCGAACTCGCCCTTGACGCTGGCGCCGGCCTGCAGCAGGCCCATGTCCAGGGTGTGCAGGTCGACGCCGAGCAGCGGCGGCGGCACATCGTCGGCCGCGATGCGCAGGGCCAGGCCTTCGACGACGGCGGTCTTGCCGACGCCGGCCTCGCCGGTCAGGATCGGGTTGTTCTGGCGGCGGCGCATCAAAATGTCGATGACCTGGCGGATTTCGCCGTCGCGGCCGATCACCGGGTCGACCTTGCCGTCGCGGGCACGCTGCGTCAGGTTGGTGGTGAACTGATCGAGAGCCGGCGTTTTGCCGGCTTGCGGCGTGGCGTTCGCGAGCGGATCACCGCCCTCTTCCGCGCCGGCCGGGGCGCTGCCCAGGCCGGTGGCTTCGGCGGCTTCGGCCGAGCCTTCGGTGACCTTGTCGAAATTGTGCTTGAGTTCGTCAAGCTTGACCTTGGCCAGCAACTTGGAGCCGCGGAAGGCCAGTTGCGACAGCTCCGGCTCCGTCAGCAGCGCCAGCAGCAAATGGCCGGAGCGGATGCGCGGCAGGCGGGCGTCGAGCGAGGCGATCAGCCAGGCTTGTTCGAAGAGTTTTGGAATGTGCGTGGAAAATACCGGGGTGCGGGTGTTGCCGTTCTTGAAGCGGTCGATTTCCTGATTCAGCTCGCGTTCGACGCCAGTCGGGCTGATGCTGTTGCGACGCAGGATGCTCATCAGGTCGTTGCCCGGCTGCTCCATGAGGGCGAGCAGCAGGTGTTCGAGATCGACCTCGTAATTGCCGCGCCCCATGCACAGGCTGGCCGCCCGTTCGGCTGCCTGCCGGCAGGTGATGTTGAGTTTGCTGATCAGGGTCTTCAGTGAAGTGCTCATTGCCTTGTCGTTCGCTGGATGAATGAAATGGTTGATTACTGGACGAAACGGGTGAGATAGCGGGTATCGCTGCGATCCTGCTTTTGCGGACGGGTCAGCATGAAGCTGTCGTAGCCGAGGCGCGCGCCCTGCCCGGCTGACAGCGCCGTCGGCCGGACATCGGCGGCGCGCAGAATGGGACGGATCTCGTATTCAAACTGGCCACCGGTAGCCAGACTGAGAATTTTCTCCAGGGCGGCGGCGATATCGCCCTTGGGCAGAAAGGCCATGTAGCGCTGATGACTGAGTGGCCCGATGTGGATACGGACGCGCAGGTTGCGCTGCCAGACGCGCTCGCCGGCCAGCACATTGCTGCCCAGCACGCTGTTGCGCCCGCCCAGCGTCGACCGCTGCTCATGAGGAATGACGTACCAGCGGCCGACAAATTGTTCGACCACCACCCGCTCGCGGAAATAGCTGGCCAACGCCCGCTCCAGTGCCTCGCCGGAAACCGGCTTCTGGCGCAGCAGGCCAGCCAGGAAGGCGAGCGACTCATCATCGACAGCGCCGGGCGCGGCATTCATCCGCTCGCGCAGGGCATCGAAGCCGAGTCCAGCAAGCGCCAGAACCAGCGGCAGGAAGCGGTTCTGCCTGTCTGTCTCGTACTGGATGGGCAGCTTGTACTTTTTCCAGGCGCGGTAGAAATGGCCAACCGCACGGTTGGTGAACAGGTCGAGAAAGGCCCGCCCGGAAATATCCTTCTGGAAGCGCTCGCGATGGATCACCTGTTCGGTGTAGTGGATCGGCAAGGTCCCGTTGACGCCGAGCATGCCCATGAAGCTGGGCGTGATCTCGACCTGTTCGATCTCTGCTGTTTCCAGACCTTCGGCATCGCGCTGGTAACTTGGGCGCATGCCATCAACCTGGCTGGGAGCAAAGCCGAGACGCAGGGAGTTGCGGAAACGGATGCGCTCGCTGACGACCTCGTCAGAAGCCCCGCCGCTGTTACGGAAGACGATCTCGTAGAGTCGTACGAGCTGGAAAAACTCGTAGCGCTCCGGTTCGCGAACCGTCTGCTCGACTAGCCCAGGATCGATTCGCCGTTGCGGGGCGCGCATCGGATCAATTCCTCTCCGGTTCGGTGCGAGACGACAACCAGCTGGATGAAGCTGTTCAGGCTGACGTAAAGCCCGAAAAAGCGGTCGATACAGCGGGCAAAGACATCAAGACCACTACCGACAAAACTGGATTCGTCGATACTGAGGCGAACCTCCAGGCCACGGATGAAACAGGCGAAGGGCTTGCCCGGCATCCAGACGGTCTTGTCCTGCTGAGCAATGCCCAGCACCCCTTCGATCTGCCGTCGCGTCGCTGCGCTGCGTGGCAGATCGTAGAGCGCCAGCATCTCCTGGAAGGCGGCCAGTCCGCCACCGGACAAGGACAGGTGATTCAGCGACAGATGGGAAATGATGCGCCACTGGCCGTCGCGCCGATGATCGAAACGCCACGGCTGGGTTGGCTTGCGCAGCAGCCTGATGGCGCGCACGCTGGAACCCCCCTCGAGAAACAGCTCACCGGATGACAAACCTACGGACATCAAGGTCGGCAGATGGCGATTGCTGCAGGTGAGCTGCAGGCTGAGCACATCGGTCTTCGGCTGCACGGGATCGAAATCGGCGTCGACGATGGAGATTGAGGTTTCGTAGCCGGGACTGCTCTCGGCCACCAGATGGTCGCGCTGGGCATACCAATAATGGCCGTTGCGTTCCGGCGTCTCGCCATGGTGTAGGGAGAAAAACGGTCGGAACTCGACGATTTCCTCGCCACGGGTACTTTGCCGCACACGGCGGACGGCATCGATCGAATAAATGTCGTAGGCGTAGGCCCGGCGCCCGTCGGCAACCACGGGATAGGATGACTGCCGGTTGCTGATGCGGATGGGGTCGCCACGCTGGGTGAACAGGTTGATCACCGGCACGCAGCCGAGGCGCAGATTCGGCGCTGTCAGCGTCTGCAGCAGTCGCGAGGCATCGCTGTCAGCGCGCAGATCGCCGAAGGCCAGATGCAGCCTGATCTGCCCTTCGGCCAGTAGCGACGAGGGCAAGGCACTGAGATCGATATCGAAAAAATTGAATTTTTCCGGAAAGCAGAAGTATTCCGTCAGGTAACGATAAGCGCCGTGGGCGTTATCCGGCATCTCGAACAGCGCCTCATCGTCGCGAAACCCGACTTCGCCAATCGCCCCGGGGCGGACAACACGCCAGCGCTGATCGGAACCGGCGGCGTATACCCGCAGGCACCGCAGGAACAGCGCATCGCGCAAGGCGGAGGCCACCGACGGCTCGGCATCGATATAGATGCGCAGTTTTTTCAGTTTACCGAAGCCCCCTTCCAGTTGCCCGCGGACGCCGAGCGTGAAGGAGAGCAAGGCATTGCAGCCCACCGGCAGGCGTACCTCGGAAGGTGCTGAAGCGATCGGATCGAATGCCAGTTCGCCGATGCTGACCGGCGCCAGTTCCAGATCCCACGCCGTGCGGAACTTGCACGTGGCGCCCTTGATCGGCCGCGAATGCAGCTCGGTGCCGCGGGCGATCATGCCCACCGATGACATGTCGCCGCCAGCATGATCGAAAAAAGCTATGGAGCAACTGGGAAACGGCCGCAGGTAATGCGGGTACAACACATTGAGCAGCGCTTCGGTGAACTGCGGATAACTGTCTTCCAGCTTTTTTGAAACACGCGCCGTGAGTAGCGCAAAGGACTGGATCATCCGCTCGACATGCGGGTCGTCGCAGCCCTCGCCGGAGAGCAGCAGCTGCGCGGCCAGTTTCGGATAGCGCTCGGCAAATTCCCGCGAGTGCTGGCGGAGAAAACTCAGCTCACGCTCGTAGTACGGCAGCAAATCTTCCACTTAAATCCCCTGGCGGCTGCGCTGCCGGCTGACCGAATACTGCAGGCTGGTCGGTTGCAGGAAGGCATCGAAGGCCACCGGCTCCTGGGCCGGGCGGACGAACAGCACGGCATTGATCGAAAAATACAAGGCGTTGACCGTCTTTCGCTGCAGTTCGAGGTCGACACGCACATCACGCAGACGTGGTTCATGTGCGGCAATCGCCGAAGCAATCGATGTACAGATGCGCCGGCGGTCATGGACGCTGGCCAGGCTGAGGCCGGCGAAATCGCCCAGACCGAAGCCGGAGACCGAGCGCCCGGACAAAGGAAAGGACTGCATCAAGTCGTCATCAAGGAGCACCCGCGTGTTGAGCAAGGCCTCCAGATCGCGGGCGACGGAGTCCTTCAGCTGTTCAAGCGTCAGGCGCCATCGGGCGGCGCCGACCGGCAGGTCGTCGAACAGCTTGTCGTAGAGGGATGGCTCGAATCCTTTGATCATAAAAAACGGCGGAAACAGGGTTCCGCCGTGTTTTTCCGATCAGCCGCGATCAGGTCAGGTTCGGCGTGTTCTTGGCCAGGTTCCAGGCACCCTGGATATTGACCTTGCCAGACTTGTTGCCGTCGATGTTCAGCTCGTCATAGGTCCACTTGACCGCCGAGTACTTCAGCGAGAAGGTTTCCTTGGGGATACCTTCGTCATCAACCGACGGCGAAACCGAGGCGATGATGACGTTCTTCAGTTCGATCTTCATGTACTGATGACGATTCTGCGTCGCCGACGGATTGCCGGTTGTATTTTTGCCGCCAAAAGCGCGGTAGAAATAGATGATCACATCATTGACGACAAGGCCGGAGGAACAGGCCTGGTAGAGCTTCGGGCTGGAGCCGTCGATATCCTTGGTGAAAAACATCTCGCCATGTTCGACGCGTTCAGCAGTGTGGCCACCAGCGGCGGAAGCCGTTGCCGACTTCGGCTGGCGCATCATATGGCTCCAGGTGGAAACCTCGACAGTATCCTTGTGCTTGGCATCGCGGGAATCACCCTTGATGTCACTGCCTTTGAACTCGACGTAAATATCCTTCATTTGTTTATTTCTCCTAATGCGCTGGTGGTTGAAAAGATCAGTTCTTGCCGGATTGCGGCAACTCGGCGACCAAGCGCAGAGACACCGAGAGTTCGTCAAGCTGGAAGTGCGGTCGGATAAAGGAAACGGCTCGATAGACACCCGGCCGCCCCGGCACTTCGCTGACTTCGATGGAGGCCTCCCGCAAGGGGAACTGGGCCTTGGTTTCCTGCGATGCCGAATCGTCGGCAGTGACATATTGGTCAATCCATCGCTGCAAATAGGATTGGACATTGGCCGCCGAAGCAAAACTGCCGATCTTGTCGCGCATCATTGCCTTCATGTAGTGGGCAATGCGCGACACGGCAAAGATGTACTGCAATTGCGCCGACAGTGAGGCGTTGGCGTTGGCCGAATCAAGATCGTATTTCTTCGGCTTCTGCGCTGACTGCGCGCCAAAAAAGGCGGCGTAGTCGGTGTTCTTGCAATGGACCAGAGGAATGAAGCCGAGATCACTCAGTTCTTTTTCGCGCCGATCGGTAATGGAGATTTCCGTCGGACACTTGAGTGCCACTTCCCCATCGTCGGTGCGGAAGGTGTGGGTCGGCAGATCCTCGACCAGACCACCGCCCTCGACGCCACGGATGGCCGCACACCAGCCGTAATTCTCGAAAGCCTCGGTCAGTCGCGCAGCAAAGGCAAAGGCCGCGTTGCACCACAGATACTTGTCATGATTGGTGCCATCGACCTCTTCGACGAAATTGAAGCCTTCCGTCACTTCGCCGTCGATCGGGTTATAGGGCAGACGACCGAGGAAACGCGGCAAGGCCAGGCCGACATAACGGGAGTCCTCGGCTTCGCGGAAAGACTTCCACTTGGCGTACTCGACAGTATCGAAAACCTTGCCCATGTCACGTGGCTTGCCCAGATCGGTGAAGGATTCCAGACCGAACAATTGCGGCGAGGCGGCACTGATGAAGGGTGCATGGGAGGCAGCGGCGATATGCGACATCTGCTCGATGAAATACATGTCTTCGGCTTGCCGCGACAGCTCAAACTGGCCGATCAATGAACCAAATGGAGCGCCGCCAAAGGTACCGAACTCTTCCTCATAGACCTTCTTGAACAAGGCGCTCTGGTCGAAATCGATGGCCGTCTTGAAATCCCTGACCAGTTCACGCTTGTTGGCGTTGAGCAGCTTGATCTTCAACTGCTGCCCGGTCGAGGTCTGCTTGCACAGGTAATGCAGGCCGGTCCAGGCGCTCTCCAGGGCCTGAAACTCCGGCGCATGCATGACTTCGCTCAACTGCTCGGAGATCAGTCGGTCAAGCTCGGCAACACGCGCATCAAGCGATGCCGCGAGATTTTCCGAAACAATGACCTCACCCTCGAGAACCTGACTGACCAGTTCGCTGATGATGTCCCGGGCCCGATGTTTTTCCTGATCGGACTGAGCCACCCGACTTTCCTCGATGATCTGGTCAAGAAGGCCGGCACTCCGGGTTGCCGTCACCGAATCCATGGCCACTGCCTGTTGCATGTTCACTTCGCATCTCCTTCGCTGCTCTTGCCGCCCAGATCGTTCAGCTGTTCGGTATTGGCCAGGACATCGTTGAGCAGGTCTTCGAGCTTCTCGTTGCCAGCGAGCTTGTTACGCAGATCAGCCAGTTTCGAACGTGCTTCGAGCAATTTACGGAGCGGCTCCACTTGCTGCACCACCGACTCCGGACGGAAATCCTCGAACTTGGCGAATTCGATATCGACCGCCATTTCACCACCCTCAGGCGTCAGTCGATTCTTGACGCGGTACGCCGCCCGCGGAGCCAGACCTTCCATGACATCGTCGAAGTTATCCATGTCGATGTTCACGAACTTCCGGTCCCTGACCTTGCCCTGCGGCAACCTGGACTGACCGGCATAATCACCAAGGACGCCAACGACGAAGGGCAACTCCTTGGCTTCAATCGCATCACCAATCTCAACGTCGTACGTCAGTTGGACGCGTGGCGGACGGACCTTCTGCAGCCGCTTCTGTACACTCTCTTTCTTTGCCACAAGGCTCTCCCGAATTACTGAATCAATGGCCACCCGTCAGGTGGCTGCGAAAGCGGAATCGCAGACTGTTGCCTGCCGTTCCGCGGCCAATTACTTCAACAAACTGAATGGATCACCGCCCGTTGCCTGCGCCGAAGCTGCATTGCTTGGTGCCGACACCGGAGCAGCACGAGCTCTCCTGGCACGGGCCGCTGCGGCCGCCTCACGCTTTTTGCGTGCTTCCAGTTCGGCTGGCGGCACCAGTACGTCTTCACCAAGGGTTTCACGCATGACGCTGGCCAATGCCGTCGCATCGGAGCGGGCATTGCCCTTCAACTCAACGTCATTACGCAGATCGGCAAGCGACTGCGCCGCCACCCGCAGACCGGCGACTGCCCGAATGCTTTTGGCGGTCCGGTCGGTTTCATCGCGCTGCAGGGCTTCCTCCGCCGAAACGATGGCCTCGGAATAGCTGCCTGCATCAAACTGGATTTTCGCCATGCGCCCCCACGGCTCCTTGCGATCCGGATTCTTTTTTGCCAGATCCTGAAGGATGACAATCGCCTCATCGCGATTACCCTTTTCCAGCAAAGCATCGACCTTCACGCCCGACTCGCCCATGGCGACAACGAACTCCTCTTTGGTCATCGCTACCTTATTGCCGGCACAACCGCCAAGTAACGAGGCGGCGACTACCAAAATAACGGGGGTGACAGCTCGGGTGAAAAACATAGGTGCTCCAACTAGGTGAGTTGCACGCGTCACTGCGCAATTTATGCCAATGAGTTGATTGAATGAGATTGGCATAGTACATTACGCACTCGCCGCCGCGCAAGACAAGCGCATATTTTATTGCGAACGTCATCAATTTTTCCACTAGCTGGCCGATGTCAATTTTTCAAGCACTATCCACAAGACGGGCGCTGGCAATCGTTGCCTTTTCTCTATGCAGCGCTCTGCTTTCCGGCTGTTCATCAATGTCCAGCGTGCAACTGGCGGGAACGGCAATCGGCATCGTTCTCGAGGCCACTGGGGTGATCAAGAAGGATGGCAGTGACCCGAACAAACGCACTAAGGATTTATCAATCAAGGTATTTGGCGGCAACCAGCTCAACACCACGCTGGATGGACAATCCCTCTCGCTGGTCGTCAAGATCTATATCCTGCGGTCGCCGGAACGCCTGGCTTCGCTCACCTATCCGCAAATCACCAGCGTCGAAGGCGAAAAGGAGGCCCTCGGTGAGGAATTGCTTGGCGTGCGTGAAATCATCGTCATTCCCGGCAAATCCTACGATCTGGTGCTGAAAGTGCCAGGTGAGGCAAATACGATCGGCGTGGTCGGCATGTTCCGGGCCCCTTATGGCTCGCGCTGGAAGCTGGCGTTCGATGCCAAGCGCTCGTTCGACACCGGCATCATCATTGGTGCCCATGCCTGTGCCCTTACTGCAAGCCAGGGCAGCCTGTTGACCGATATCAGTCCGGCAACGGTGCAATCGCTGGTTGGCGTTCAATGCTTTCTCTGAAAACCCGCAATCCATGATTAATCCAAAAATTCTCTGGGGCGAAGGTCTCTTTCTTCGTCCTCAGCATTTTCAGCAGCAGGACGCGTATCACGAAAACCTCGTCCGACATGCCATGCTGGCTGCCAACCCCTATGCCTGGGGTATCAAGGATCTTGATATCGACATCGACTCGCTGAAAAGTGGCGTTCTTCGCTTCAATCGCATCGATGCCATTTTTGCCAACGGTGAAAGCATCACTGCCCCGGACATCGATCAGTTGCCACCACCACTGGCGCTCGACAACTGGGTCACCGAAGACATGGGACGTGAATTCTTCCTCACGCTCCATCACTTGAGCAGACATGGCGGCAATTGCACGGAAAACGCCGACGAATCAGCCCAGGCCCGCTACCTTGTGGTCAGTCGCGAGCTGGCCGATCTTTATACGGATGCCGCCGAAGCGGATATCGCCACCCTAAGCAAGCTTGCATTGCTGAAAGCCGCCGGCGAGCCACGTGATCAGTTCCTTTCCCTCCCCATCGTCCGCATCCGCCGTACGGCGAGCAACAGCCTGGAACTCGATCCCGGCTTCATCCCCCCTTCGCTCAGTTTACGTAGTGCTCCCGGCTTGTACCTGCAATTGCAGCGCCATATCGATGCCCTGGTAGCCAAGGTGGATGCGCTCTATGGCTTCCATCGCGAACCATCGAAAAACATCATCGAATTCCGCTCCGGCGACATCGCTTCGTTCTGGCTTTTGCATACGGCCAGCAGCGCCTGCGCAGCGCTGACCCACCTGTTGCGTAATCCGGACCTATCACCCGAACGCCTGTTCCAGGAATTGCTCCGTCTGGCCGGTGGGCTGATGACCTTTTCCAAAAGCCATAGCCTGAATGAACTGCCCGCTTACGACCATGGCCAGCCCGGTCCGTGCTTTGGTCGTCTCGATCAGATCCTGCGCGAACTGCTGGATACCGTGATCTCCACTCGCTACTTCGCCATCAGCCTGAGCCAGCCCAAACCTGCCTTCTACGCCGGACACCTGGATTCCGAGAAGATCGATGGCGATACGGCGTTTTACCTTGCCGTTTCGGCGGCTCACCCGCAATCGGAAATCATCGAGTCGGTCCCCTTGCGCTTCAAGGTTGGCGCCCCGGACGATGTCGAGAAGTTGGTACTCTCGGCCATGTCCGGCGTCCGCCTGACTCACGCCGCACAAGTCCCGGCACCGATTCCCGTTCGCCCCGGTGCCTGCTACTTCGCCCTCGATGCGCACGGTCCGTTATATGAACGGATGCTCAAGGCACAGTCGGTAACGATCTATGCCCCGGAAAGCTATCGCGACCTCAAAATTGAAATGATCGCCGTCACCTCATGACCGAAGCCCCCAGCCTATTCTCTGTCGCCCCGTCGCTACGTAACGGCGATACCGTTGAACAACCAGCAAAGAGTCTCGTCGACCTCCTTTACGACGGCTTTTACATGCTGCTCCTGCTGCACCATCGATGCGCACCGAAGGAAGCCGAAACATTTGCCGCCGACATTCAGAAATTTCTCGACCAGTTCGAACGCACGGCCAAGCGACATCACTTCGGCAGCGAAGACATTTTCGATGCCAAATATGCATTTTGTGCTGCGGTCGATGAGGCCATACTGACCTCGCGCATGAATATCCGGGACATCTGGGAACGCCGGCCATTGCAACTGGTGCTTTTCGGCGATCAGCTGGCCGGTGAGCATTTTTTTGACAAGCTTGAAGTCGCCCGCAACGGCGGCGCATCACGGATCAATGCCCTGGAAGTCTTCCACATGTGTTTGCTGACCGGTTTCAAGGGTCGCTACCTGCTCGAGGGTCCGGAGAAACTGAAATACCTGACTGCACAACTGGGCGAGCAGATCGCCCACATCAAAGGCCGGAGCAGTCCTTTTGCGCCGCACTGGGCGGCCCCCGACAGCATCAGCAATGCCCTCAAGCGCGACGTACCATTCTGGGTCCTCGGCTCAGTGCTCGCACTGTGCGGCCTGATTGCCTACATCGGCCTCGATTGGCACGCCGCGGCAAGCGTCAGCGACGGCATGGAGCCGTTCCGCGATATCGTCCAGCTGGCCCCACGCGCACCCAGTCTGACCATTACGCTACCGTGAGTCACGGCGCCCGGTCAGCCAATGGCTCCAACAAGGATTACACGATGAATGTTGAACTTCTGCTACAACCGCTGGCGGTGGGCAGTGAGCGTTGTGGAGAGGACCTGATTTTCTCCAGCGAATTCGATGCCATTCGCGAAGCACGCCGCTTCGACGATCCTTCCCTGTCTCAGGGAGAGTGGGTAACGCAGATCAAGGAAGCGGAGTGGGACAAGGTCATTCATGTCTGCACTGAGATTTTGACCGTCAAGTCCAAGGACTTGCGCGTGGCCGGCTGGTTGACCGAGGCGAGCGGCAAAACCCGCAGCCTGGCTGGCCTAACCGACGGTTTCCGACTGCTCGGCGGCTTGTGCGAAATCTACTGGGACGACGTTCACCCACACGCCGAGGACGGTGAACTGGACCAACGCATGGGTGCCCTTGAATGGCTACTGAATCAGAGCGTTACTCTCATTCGTGAGACGCCCGTGACCCGCTCGCCGAAAGGAAATTTCTCCCTTCTCGACCAGGAATCAGCGCGCACCAATGCGCGCAACAGCGAACGCCATCCGGAGATGGCCGGCGATGCTTCGGCAAAACCCAGAGTAAGCCTGGATGCCTTCGACGCCGCACTGAAGGATACGCCGCAAAGTTACTTCAAGGCCGGCATGGATGCCGCCGAGGCTTTGAAGACGGCCATGCACGATTTGCAGATCACCCTCGACCGTCAGATGGGCGAATACGCACCGTCCTTCACGCCAGCCTACGATGCGCTTGACGACGTGCTCCGCTTCCACCGCCGTCACGGTGCTGACGACGTGCTCGCGGAAGAGCGTGCCGTCGAGGCTTTGGCACCCCAATATTCCGAACAATCAAATGTCACCCCGACAACTGCCGGAAACCCGGGATCCAACACCGGCGGACGGCCAGCATCGCGAGCCCAGGCAATCCGGCAACTTCAGGATATCGCCGCCTTCTTTCGCGATACGGAACCGCACAGTCCGGTTGCCTACCTGGCAGACAAGGCTGCCCGCTGGGGAAGCATGCCGCTGCACACCTGGCTGCAAAGTGTCGTCAAGGACGACGCGACGCTGGCTCGTGTCGAGGAACTGCTGGGTATTGAACGCCCGCCAGCAGAACTGGGCGAAAGCTGAGCCGCCGACGCAGCCTAATTAACCAGCCGGAATTCGATGCGCCGGTTCTTGGCCCGCCCTTCGGCACTGTCGTTAGTCGCCAGCGGATGATCCGGCCCAGAACCGACCGCACTCAGCGAGTCGGCGGAAATACCCCGTTCGATCAGATAATTGCGCACCGTTCCTGCACGGGCCAGACTCAGCCCGATATTGGCCAGCCGGCTACCACTGCCGTCGGTATGCCCGACCACCTGTAGGCGGGGCGTGCCAATCTTTTTGATGGCACCGACCATATCGTCGAGAATTGCCACCCCCTTTGGCGTCAATGTTGCCGAGCCGATCTCGAACTCGATAACCCGATTCGATAGCGTGTCGTCCAGTACGCTCTGCGCCTCCCCAGCATCAACAATGAGGGCATTATCGATACTGTAGGTCGGATTCAGGGCGGTGGCCATGTCGCTCACAACTTGCTGGCGCAAGGCTTCATTGGCAACGTTGCCGCGAATGGCGACCTGGGTTCCATTAACGTAAAGCTGCCCCTTGCGCACCTGCTTCAGGTTGGGGCCGAGCAGCTTGCCCATGTACTCGCTCCAGTTGGGTGGCGGTACAACACCGCCAACCTCAAGTCGATCGATCACATTGGCCGCCCCATACAATTCACGCAACTTGCCCAGAACGGCAGCACGTGAGGCTTCATCGGGCAGCTTGCCGGCAGCGATCACTTTGCCCGCCAGGTCATTGTCGCCTTGTGCTGCCGCCTGATCTGCCATGCCATGACCGGCAATAAGGCAAAGCGCGGTCAACACGAGTGCGAGATTAGATATTTTCATGCTCATTCCCCCAAGAAGACTTCCCGGAACGTGGTGACGGCCAACTCCAGGCTGAGCGCTGGCTGGTCGAGATAGGTAGACAGCTTGGCCACACCATAGTCATTGTTCAGTGCCGCTTGATCATCGATCCACTCCGGATCGCTGAGGACGATGCAGCGGCCGGCCGAGGCATCGGGCGCCAGTGCCTCGAGCAAGGTCATCGGTGACGCACCGTTGAAACCGAGCACCAGACGCGGACGATTCATCTTGCGCTCGATGACGAGCTGTAGTTCGACACTACTCCGCCGCAAAAAGGCGGATACGAGGTAGAGCCACAAACCAGCTACCAGATTGCGATTGCGTTCGTCCGCCGGGAGCGGCAGCACGAGTTCCTTGTCGATGCTGACGCTCCCCTGCCCGAGCACCGGACGCATCAGCAACCCGATGGCCAGGATGATGCGGCGCACGGGCTGGCTACCCGGCAGTTCAAGCATGGTCGCCAAGCTATCGAGCGTGGTTCGCCGGACAAAATTGCCCAAGGGATCGGAATGCAGGGCGTTTTCGAAATCAGCAGCGCAGTCGATGGCATCCAGTTCACCCAGTAGCTGGCTCACTTCGCCACCAGCGATACCGGCTTCCGAGACCGTGCCGAGGGCGGCAAAAGGCCGTGCAAGCCCGACCGGTGCACAGCGAAACATCAGTGAATCGTCGCGGGCCACGGTGGCAGCAGTGATGAACGGAAAGCGCCGCCCGGACGAATCGCTGCTGGGGCGCAGATGACCGACCACCGACAAGCGGCTACGAGCTCCGACAAAGACAAAGTCGAAGGCTCCGGCCGCATCGTAGGCAATTTTCCAGCGCGAATCTTCCGACAGCAACTCCATCGCCTGCGATACCCACTGATCAAGAACGCCGATCAGTTGATGTTGCCCCTGACCCTTGACGAAATCTCCCCGTGACGGAATCTTGCCGAAGCAGGTGGCTGGAGAAATCACGGCATTGCTCATCGCTGGTTCTCCAGCTGACTGCTCCCACTATCACTGGCCAGCATTGGCACTTGGCCAGCGGCGGTTTCGACGATGGCAGTTGTCCCGGCAACCACATCCCGTGGCAGGAGCAACCCAGCCATGCCGCGCCCCCCCCCGGTCTGCTGACTGGCCTGTGCCTGGACGCTGCTCAGCAAACGCAGATCGACGCTGACGGAAAGGCCACCGCTATTCCAGGAGAGACGAAATACCCCGTCCTCCTGGCGCGAACGACTGGCCGAGTTGATCAATTTTTCCAGACCGAATCGTCCGGGGAAATTGACTACCTCCACCACCTTTCCTTCGAAGGTCGTCGCCACGATCCTCGCCCCGGGCGCTCCTTCAGCATTCGGCCAGATGAAATTGGCCCACTGGGCAACACCATTGCGATAGTTCAGCTTCTGACCATCAATCTCGATTACATAGCCCGTCGTTCCCGGCGCCGGTTGTGGGCGCAGCATGAATACGGTCTGTGCCTGGCCGGCGCCGCTGGCCGAGCTAGCGGTTGCGGCACCTCCTTCCAGCGGGGAAACCCAACGAGCGAATTCGTTCATGAACTCAGGCTGCAAGGTCAGGCCGATATCCCCCCAAGTCCGCGGGGTGATGGTATTGCCGCGGCGGACGACCAAGGCTCCCATGGCCGTCTCGACGTACTTGGCGATCGCTCCCTCGGGACCGAAGACCTGGGCGATCTCGACTGGCGATGCTTCGATATTCGAGTTTGGCGAGAATGGATACTTGATCGCCAGCTTGCGGCTGAACGGATCGTACACCTGGGCCGCCCAAGTCTTGTTGAGGTCCTCTGCCGCCGGCCTGACGATAGCGGCGTAGGTCTGCAACAGGGGACGGAGCAGCAATGGCCTGAGGACCGAACGCTGTTCATCGGGCATGCTGTTGAGCATCTGCTCATCGACATAGCGCAGGGTTTCCGACAACTCCGAGTTACCACCGTCGATGGTCTCGCGCATCAGCTTGAGCGCCCCCTGGCCCGGATCACCTTGGTTCTTCAGATTATTAAGACGGGTGCGCACCTTGGACAACTGCTTGAGATAGGTATCCAGCATCGGATCGGCCTTGTCGAGCGGCATCACCAACCGCCCGAAACCGGCAAACTCCTTGCCGATTGGCCCCATCTGCACTTCGGCCCCATTGCCCGAGACATTCACATCCACCTGCACACGACTGGGCGACATTTGCAGAACGGAGCGCTTGAACCACTCGATGAATCCCTTCTGCGCCCGTTGCAGACCGATATTGGCCAGTGCCGGGTTGTCCCATGCTGTCTGGTCAAAAATGTGCTTTATCAATTTTCCCAGCGGCGAATTCTGGGTATCACCCAGGCGATTCATGGCGCCCACTGCCTCGGGGAAAGTGGCGAATGACGAAACGCTGACGCCCAGTACGAAAGTCTTCCATTCGGCGGCGTAATCGCGCTTGTACATGGCAATCAGCGATTTCTGGATTTGCTCCGGACTGCCCTCCAGCGTCAGATCGTCCTTGGTCGAGCTCTGCAGCACCCAGTCATTGTTCTTCTGTTCGCTGGTCGCCGCCTCCTTGATCGCCGGCTGGACGTACTCGCGCCAGGCCTCAGCGGTAAAGGCTCCCGAGACGACATGACTGCCAGTCACCAAGGCTGCATTCTCCGGGCCGACGATCGCCGCGACGGTCACCGGCGCAAAACGTGTCGAAGCACGCGCCTTGATTTCGCCGTAAACACGCTCGGCGGCCGGCATGCCGCGGACCACCCGGCGCAGCTTGCTGCGTACTTCATCAACCAGCACCAGATTGGTTTCGATCAGCGGCCAATCCGGGCGACCGGCCTGTTCAAGATGAAACGACAGGATGCGTCCGGCCACACGGATCATCTGCTCGCGGGTCATGGTGCCACGGTTCGCTTCCAACCAACCGCGCCAGAAACGCGTTACTTGGTCGGATAGGTGACCGGCATCCACATGCTCCCGGTCGGCCAGCATCAGGTAGGTTTTCAGGGCGTTGTAACCGTCCTCCGTTCGCGAAGGAACCGCGTCCTTGTAGGTTTTCGCTGCCACCTGCTGCAGCCCACCTTCGCTACCTGCCGGCGAGGGTTTCAAGCCCTCCCCCTCGGCATTGACCTCCATGAGAAAGCTTTCGAGACTCTCCTTGACCGGCGCCAGCATGATGTTACTGACCCCGGCGAAATACTCCTCGCGCAAGCGGGCAGCCATGCGCTCGCCCTGGTAAAGACCGAGGCCGATGGACAGCGGATGCTCGGCGTTGAAACGATCCAGTTGGGCAAGACGGTCCTGAATGATTTCGAGCGCCTCCAGTCGGGACTGCAGGTCTATCCGCCCCTCCTGGACCTTGACCGCCTTGGCAACGTCTTGAACAACGTTGTTCAGCAGGCTGCGGTTGTTCAGATATGACCAACTCCAACCTGCCAGCGCCAGGCCCAGGCCGCACAGTGCCCCCAGCACGGCGACCTGGCGTAGTCTGGCCTTGGCCCGACTGGTGTGCTGGCGGACCAGGTTGCGATCGGGAAAGATCACCTTGGAAAACAGATCCTTGAGGAAATAGCCGTGACTCAATGCCGTGCGCACGGGGACTGCACCGTTCCCGGTCAGCGAGAAACGCTTCAGGATGCGTTCGTTGGAAATCGGTTTGATGTCGGCGCTTTGAATGGCCGAGGTGATATAGAAGCCACGGAATATCGGCTTGAACTGAAAGGGGTTCTCTTCAAACAGGGTGGCGATGAACGCCTGCAACGCTGGTTTGATAGCGGCGAACTCGGAGGGAAATGTCAGCAGTCCGGGCAGGGAATTCTCGCCCTGCACGCGCGACAACTGGGCAACGCTCATCGCCCTCAGACCCTCGTAAAGTTCATCGAAATGCTTGTCGAACGTGGTGATCAACTCGCCGCCACTGGCCTGTTCATAAGGAATGGTGGCCCCCCAAACCCGGTCTCGCTCATTCCAGTCGAGATCGAGGAAGAAGTCGTGAAACCCGGGAACCAGGTCGACTTTGGTGAACAAGACATAGACAGGGGCAAAAACTTCCAGCTTCTCGGTCAGTTCCTGGACCCGCTGGCGCAGGTTTTTGGCCAGCGTGATGGCAAAACCTGGGGAGTTCCCCATCAGTTCGCCAATGCTCACCGTTACGATGATCCCGTTGATCGGCGCCCGTGGGCGGTGTTTCTTCAGCAGACCGAGAAAACCCAGCCATTCTTCGCGGTCCTCCTCATGCACCGAATAACGCCCCGCCGTATCGAGCAGGATCCCTTCAGTAGTGAAGAACCAATCGCAATTTCGCGTTCCGCCAATTCCCTTGATGACGGCATTACCTCCATCATCGAACGGAAACTTCAGCCCGGAATTGACAATGGCCGTGCTTTTGCCGGCCGCGGGATTGCCGATCGTGATGTACCAGGGCAACTCGTACAGAGCCTCGGCACCTGACATCTGTCCCAGGCGGGAGGTCTTGATCGTCTTCACCGCTCCCTGCATACGCTGCTTGAGCGCCTCGATCTCGGCCGCGCCGGCCGCCCCTGCCCGCTTCTGCGCAGCATCGCCATGCTGCTCCAGCATCGAGCCAATGGCATCGCCGGCCTTGCGCGCGCGCTGACGACGAACGAACCAGACAACGCCCCAGACCAGCAGCAATACGGCACTGGCCACGGCGGCCCAGAGCATGGCCACCTTCAGCGTCTTGGCGCCGAGAAAGAAGAAGGCGGTCACTGCCACAATTCCAACAAACGAAAGGAAGCGCGAATCGGTCAATAAGGAACGTAGTCTGGACATTGCTCAGTGGCTTTCCATCAGGTGGTGCAAAATTCGGAATCGGCGGCGGGCATATGCGGCGTCACCAGCAACAGGCCCCGCTCCTTGTCGTGCTGGTTACTCAGGCAGATGACAGGAGCCGCCAAGGAACGCGATTTTTCATGGGCGCAGGCCAGCGCAACGAGGCTGCCGACAGGGGGTATTGCGCCGCTGCAAGTACCGGTTCCCAAGCAATCCTTGAGCGGGTCGAGATGGGCAAAATCAGTGCCGAGCCCTTCCAGCATTTCGGCGGCATTTGCCGCCCGGTGATCGGTATCGGTTATCGCCGCCATGATGCTGGCTGGCTCAGTGCCGCTGACATTAAGAACACCGGAAGCCAATTGCTGAATCAGCTGGCCGGTAATCCGACCTCCCGCGTGCACGGATTTGTCACGTACCCCCAGACTGACACGGCTGAGCCGTGTTCTTTCGGCAACAGCCAGACGGTCGCAACAGGCCTTGGCGGCCAGCAGAATCGCCACCCCACCCTCGCCGGGAATCAGCCGCTCCTGATGACTGGGGGAGAACAGGAGATTTGCCGTCGCCCAGGCATCAATCCGCTGCTGGTCAATCAGTGAAACCGCGGCGATGACCAATACCAGCTGATCAACCTCCGGAGTACGGTTGACGCCGAGAATCAGTTCGTCGAGCTGCTTCAGCGCCGCGCTTTCGCTGGCCACCTGAATCAGCGAAAACACCAGGCCGGGCTGGCTGCTTTCCGGCCAATCCTGGCTTGTCAGCCAGCTGCGCAACGGTGCCAGCCAAGCCTGCTCCCAGGAGGCGGGAATCAACCACAGCACCTGCATCGATAGTGTCTGCGGCGCATTTTCCAGCAAGCCGACCAGACGTTCACGCGCCTGCTGCATCACGTCGTCGAGCAGCGTCATCGCCCGTAGAATCTCCGGGCGCGTAGCCAGTGTCGCCAGCATGGCATCCTTATCCGCCAGTGTTTCGGCCATCGAATCGCTGTCGAGATCGGTAACCGCCGCCGCAAATACCGGGAATCCATCGTTGTCGAGCAATGCGGTATCCGGGTTGGGCCGCTTGCCCTCCGTCATTGCCGCCAGTATTTCGTCAGCCCCGCGGCCGCCGCCGGTGCGCACGAAAGCATCGATGATATCGACTGTAAACGCCCGTTCCGCTGCATCGGTCTTCTGGCCGGAAGCGGCGAGCGGATCATCGTCGACCGGCAAGTTCGGACTCGCTGGCGCCACCGGTGGCGCTGCCTTCAGATGCTCGATGAAGCCGCGCAGTAACCAGTAACCTCCAATCACCGCCAGTGGCAACGCCCCCAGGTAGAGTGCCAGTTCAAGCTGATCCGGCTGGTGGTCGTTCGACTGCCACCAGGCGAGAATCAGCGCCCAGATCAGTGCAGCCGCCAGCAGGCTGCCGCCAATAACCTTGAACAGCGTCAAAAGCATCATTGCCGAGCTGCGATCAATCTGTCGTCAGCGACTGGCTGGCAATCAACGACGCTCCGCATGCGGTCACGTCACCGTGGCGAGCAGCCGGCCGGCCATCGATGATAGCGGTCGGGTCGCCGGTAGCAATAGTCGTGACACTGCCATGACCTTTTTTTGGGCAGGTAACCTTGTCACCGACGCGCGCAATCCCCTTGCCATTGCAATCGGTAGACTCGGACGCCGAAATGACGACGCCGCCATGGTTGGTCTTGTCACCCAATAAAATGAAAGGTCTACTCATTACCTGTTTCCAAGAGTTTCAATTTTTACTACCGAGAACACCGGGGCGGCGCAGCTCGACATGGCCGTAATCCTGCATCTTCCAGCGCCCCCCCCAGGTTAGGCCGACCTGTTCGGCTATTTCCCCATAAAGCTCGTAGCCGCGCATGATATGAGGGTCGCGCTCGGAAATGACCACCCGCCCATTGACGAAAAACGCGACATCGGCTGCCAGTCCGTACTGGTGGTAACTCATGTTGGCTCCCGCCCGGGTCACATGCGCGCCCTGCGCCAACAACTCTTCCTGCCGCTGCGGGCTGCGGTAGCCTTCAATCAGCGCCATCTGGTAGCCGTGTCGCTCCTTCATCAGCTTGAAGACGACCAGCAAGCGATGAACGAATTCCTGATCCAGTAGCGCCCAGTCGCGGCTGGCATAGGCGATGTCGGGTCGAATCAACTCCACTTCGCGCGTGGTGAACACTTCCGGCGGCAAAGCAGCCGGCGGCACCAGTTGCTCCCCTTCAAGCAGCAAGGTGATCTGGCGATCACCAAAGCCGCCCTGTTCGGCAAAGTCAAAAATGGCCGGGCCGCGCGTGACGACCACTAGCAACGACGGAAGCAAGAGCGCCGCCAGCGCCAAAGCTGCCAGAAGACGATTGCGCGCAATCCAGCCTGAAGCCGAGGTGATGCCGTTCGATGTGGCCGAACGGGAGTAATCCATGCTGCGAGAAACCAGGCGTACCGAACGGAAGAGCGGGTTCGTCAACGTCCAAAAAAAATGTCGGAATGTTGAGGCAGCCTGGGCGCGCCACCCTGGAAAAACAACCAGGACAGCAAGCACTGCGACCAGAACAAAATATGCGAAAAGGCTTGCCTGAATCACGTATAAACCTTAATAAACCATTGTTTCGTTGTAACAATAATGAAGGCAACAAGAAAACAAGGTCAACGAAATTCGGCAATCATAATACAAATGGGTAGCAACGCGAAGTTGCTATTTTCATATTACAATCCAATAAACACACTTGAAATGCCAATGATTCATGCAAATGACAGCCAAGCCATCAGAACACCCCGTTGAAAGAACGAGCATGAGCATCCTGAACGACCTGGATCCGGCCAACTCCCGAATCCCCACCTCCACCCGAAGAACAAGCAGCCGTATCGTCGCCTGGGCATCGGCACTGCTGTTGCTTGTTACCGGCATGCTCTGGATCTATTTCGGCAGCGTTTTCGACGGCAAGGGCGAGCGCACGATTTCGCCGGTTGCATCGGACAGCAACGTTCCCATGCCCCCCCTCCTGCCTCCTCAACCCGCGACCGCAACCGCGCCGGCGACCGAAGAAAGTGGCGCGGCATTGATCCGGACAGCGACCGCAGCGACCGATGAGTCCGTGGACAAAATAAAGCAGCCCAATGCATTCGCCGCCCTGCAGGACGAACTCCCCAATGGCAGCCCCCCCTCCCCCAAAGCAGCAGCGACTAGCCAAGCCGGCAAGACGAAAGCAACTCAGCGCACCGAGCAAAAGACACACGCTGCGGCGAAGTCGACGAAGCACCTGGCAAACAAGAAATCAACCAATGGCCAGCGCCAGGCGCGATCAGACAAGAAACCTGCTGAACGTGACATCGATATCATTTCGGCAATCGTCCGGTGAAGGAATACCCTGACCGCGTCAGTACTAACGTGAATATCGTCAGTGCCGCGGGCGGCATGCCGACAAAGGCCGGTTGACGCTCAAAGCGCAATCGGCACTTGGACAAGGACCCAATCGCCAGCCAGGCAGCTATATTAGTCGTCGCACAGCCCCCAGCTGCGAGCCTATGGTGCGTTGAGGACCTGACGCTCGTATCAGTCAAAGTGCGCCAGATAACAATGGCGACAACCGGCAATCTCCCGAAAATTGGCGGCAGCTGAAGCCCCCCATTTTCTCGATTTCGCACAGTACGTCGGCACCGTCACCGTCGTAACGGGAGGAAGCGCAACCGTGTACTCCTCGGCAATTGGGTAGCCCAGAGCATTAATTAGGGAAAAACCGATTGCGGACGTTCTTTGGCACACCCGCAGGGGCATGACGGCGCATTACTCGGTGGCACAGATCGAGGAACTGCGGGACGCCCTGGAGCGGATTACCGCGTAGCCGGAGAAACCGGAGCCTGGAGATGATCCACCGGGAACAATCTGGGAAGCTGAGTCCCCCAAAAGCCCCCGCGGAAAGCAAAAAGGCCAATCAGAGATTGGCCTAAATGCTTGGTACTTAATGGTTCCTTGGCGCGCCCGGAGCGATTCGAACGCCCGACCCTCTGGTTCGTAGCCAGATACTCTATCCAACTGAGCTACGGGCGCGCTGTCAGAGCCGCGCATTATACTGAGGCAAGCACGGAATGCAAGGCCCTGGTCGCGCTGAACGTTATGCGCTTGTTCGTTCACCGTGGCGCAATTTGACCGCGCTTCACTTCTCCGGAGGGATGGCTCACAGCGTTCGGTACAGTCGATGCGGAAGCGCCACCGGCAATGCCGGGAGCCATCCCAGCCAGTCCATTGCCAGACGCGAAACAACGCTCCCGCCAGTCATTTTGGGTCGGCGATCTCCATTGCGTTGCGGACTTCCCGAACACCCTTGATACCGCCGACCAGTTCCATTGCCCGGCGCAGGGCAAATTCGTCAGGAACGGTTCCGGCGAGGACGACAACCGCGTTCTCGGTGCTGACCCGAAATCGCGCATCGACCAAGCCGATATCGGTTCGTAACAGCGTTTCGACACGCTCCTGCAGTCCTTGATCGAGCGTTTCGCCAGCTACGCCAATAGCCGCAATCGCCGGCGGCGAGCCGCTCGCCGATACGCGCACACCGATGCTGCCGAGCATGACAGCCAGTATCAGGAAAATGACCGGAAGATTGCGGGAAAGCATATTGGCACTCCAGTGGATATCGACGTAGTGCCTTAGCGAATCCCGTGCCAATGTTAAAAACAATTAATTATCAGATATTTAACAAACAACTACACCTTATTTTCACCCTCAGAAGTCGCCGTCCGGCGACAACCAGAAGCGCTGGCAACGCCATAGCGCTTATCGGGCAGGCTAACGATCGCCGACGGCGCTACCATCCGAGCGGAACATGGCCGGCGTCAGGTCGTGTTTTTGCAACAGGCGATAGAACTCCGTGCGATTGCGGTCGGCGATCCGGGCGGCATCAGCGACGTTGCCGTCGGTGAGCTTGAGCATCTGCACCAGATAATTGCGCTCGAAGCGCTGCTTGGCCTCGGCGTAGTTCAGTGCCTCCATGGCCGGCACACGCAGGGCGCGCAGCACCAGCGAATGCGGGATCAGCGGCGTCGAGGTCAGCGCGCAACTTTGTTCAACAACGTTGTACAACTGGCGGACGTTGCCGGGCCAGCTAGCGCTCGCCAAAGCTTCCAGTGCCTCCGGAGCGAAGCCGGTGATCGGTTTGCCGTATTTGGCCGCGACCAACTGGACGAAATGGGCGGCCAGCATCGGTATGTCTTCGCGACGCTCGTCCAGCGGCGGCAGAGTCAGTGAAACAACATCCAGACGATAGTAGAGATCTTCGCGAAATAGGCCCTGGGCCATCGCCGCATCCAGGTCGCGATGGGTGGCCGACAACAAACGGACATCTACCGGTTCGGCCTGCGTCGCGCCGACCGGACGCACCACACGTTCCTGCAGCACGCGCAGCAGNNAAGCGAAGCAGGCGCAGCTGCATCATCGGGGTGATATCGCCAATTTCGTCGAGAAACAGGGTACCCCGGTTGGCGGCCTGTATCAGACCGACGCGGCTGCTGGCGGCGCCGGTGAAGGCGCCCTTGATGTGACCAAACAGTTCGGACTCGAGTAGTTGTTCGGGAATGGCGCCACAGTTGATGGCCACGAATGGGCCACGGGCGCGCGGGCTGGCCCGATGAATGGCACGGGCAAGAACCTCCTTGCCGGTTCCGCTGTCGCCACGAATCAGGATGCTGGCGTCGGAGGCGGCGACCATACGGGCCTCGGCCATCAATTCGGCCATCCGACTACTGCAGAAAACGATCCCTTCGAGCCAGTCCTCACTGCCCCCGCCGCTCGACTCAAGCAGCGTATCCGTCGCTCCCGCCGGCGCTGAGAGGCTGAGAGCCTGATTGATCTTGGCCAACAGTGTCTGGCTGTCAAAGGGCTTGGTCAGATAACCGAAAACACCGCTTGAGGTAGCCGCCACGGCGTCGGGAATGGTGCCGTGAGCGGTGAGCAGGATGACCGGCAGGCTGGGTCGGGTGGCGCGGATTTCCTCAAACAGCGACAGGCCGTCGCGCCCCGGCAAACAGACGTCGCTGACCACCACCCGTGGTGCGTCGACGGCAATCCTGGCCAAAGCTTCTTCCGCCGATCCCACCGCCGTCACCCGGTAGCCGCGGGCGCGCAGACGTATCGACAACAGACGCAGGATGTCTTCGTCGTCGTCGACGACCAGGATATGAGCACCGCCGCTCATTGCCGCGCTCCCTTGCCGGAACGTGGCGGCGGCGTCAAGGTCCGTTCGATGTCAGCCAGGCTGTCGAGCTTCTCCTGCAACTCCTGAGCCTTGCGCTGACTTTCCTTCAATTGCCCGCTCAGGCGCTCCAGTTGCGACTCCAGGCGTAGACGTTCAGCGTGCTGATCGGCCAGCAGCCGCGCCAGCGGCTGGAGTTCCACAGCGGCGGGATCGGTCGATTTGATCAGCCCTTCGAGCAGCGCCAGCGCCCGAGCACTGTCCTGGCCCACGCGCGGGTGGCCGTGCATCATTGCCTGGCGAATCTGGACATTCGGCGTCGCTTCGCGGGCGGCCAGCGCACTGCGCTCTTTGGCCAGTTCGGCAGCATTCAGACGCCCCAGCATCTGGTAATAGGCAAGAGCCGGCACGGCTCCCGGCGCCTCATGGCGGTCACTACGCGGGTTCACCTGCTGCGGCGCACAGGCGGCAAGCAGCGATACTGAGAGCAGGACAACGAACAACGAACGCCAGCCACCAGCGGCCAGCCTTCCCGGACAATCAAGTTTCATCAGGAATTTCCACATAAAAATGGGCGCCACGTTCCACCGCCAGCAATGCCACGGCCCCACCCATGGCACGCACCAGTTCGCGCACGATGGAAAGACCGACCCCACTCCCCTGGCGCGGCGCCGGAGCGGCACGCTGGCCCTGGACGAAGGGATCGAAAATACGCTGTCTATCCTCGACCGCGACACCGGGCCCCTGGTCGATACATTCGAAGCGTAGCAGGTCTTCGTGACGCGAGAGCAGCAAGCGGACCTCGCCACCTTCCGGGCTGAAGTCAATGGCATTGGAGAGCAGGTTGTCGAGCACCACGGAGAGCTTTTCCGCATCAACCATGGCCTGCCCCACCCCGCGATCCTCGACCAGGATGCGAATCTGCCGTGCCTGGGCGTGAAGTTCACGGCGGCGGAGCACGCTGCTCAGGAACCTGGCCATATCGGTGCGTTGCAGATTGAGCTTCCTGGCCTCGAAGGCCGCCGCGTTCAAACTGAGCAGGCTCTCGATCTGACACTGCAGGCCGACGACATTGTGCTGCAGGATATCGACCACCTCGCGCTGACCCTCGCCCAGTGTTCCGGGCACCTCATCGCGCAACAGGGCGACCCCCTCCTTCAAGGCAGTCAAGGGCGTCTTCAACTCATGTGAAATGTGACGCAGAGCCCGCTCGCGATCGGTTTCCAGTTCCGCCAGACGCTGCCGCAACCAGTCCAGGCGCCGACCAAGCTGACGCAAGTCGGCCGGCCCACCGACGACGACAGCTTCGCTGAAACGACTGGCTCCCAACCGACCAATCGCCTGCTCCAGTTGGCGCACCGGCCGAACCAGCCACCAGCCCATGGCCAGCGCCACCAGCAAGGCACCGCCCAGGGCAAGCAGTATCTGGCCACCGAGTTTCATGCGGTTGGCCTCCAGATTGTCCAGAAGGCGGCTGTTCTGCGCCTCGATCCAGCGTTGGCCGGCTTGCTTGAGCAGCACGTTCAACTCGACCAGGCGAGCCAGGATAGGAGCTAGTTCGGCCTTGTCGATGCGCTGTTCGAGGCCGGTACGCAAGGCGCTGGCAACCATCCGCCATCCGCCGAGCAGCGGCGAAAGCGGTTCCGCGGCCAAGGTGTCAAGTCGATCAACCAGACTCAACGACTGTGCGAGATGTTCGTCGAAGCGCTGGCGAAACAGCGGATCGTCCAGCACGAGGTATTGGCGGGCGCTGCGTTCGATATCGACACTGCGTTCGGCCAGCTCCTGGATGCTGGCAGTCAGCTGAATCGCCTGCTCGCTGCCCCGGCGACTCTGTTCGACCAGGCTTTCGACCAGCATCCAGCTATGCAACGCCACGCCACCGAGCAACAGGACGATGACGGCGAAACCGAACAGCATGCCCTGACGAAAGGAAAACCGAATCATCAACAGCCCTGAAAAGAAAACCCGAGTTTAGCCGCTCGCGCAAAAACAAGAAGTCACACGGGCACCTCAACCGTTTCTGCACAATGAAAATAAAATCCCAAAAATTCAACTATATAAATTATATGTCGCCAATCAGCGACAGCCGAAACTGTGGTGACAGAACGATTTCGCCAGCAAAGAAAAAACCTGTCGCCAAATAGCGACGTTTGCCTCGTCAAAGCTCGGAAGTATCTTTTAATTAATAATCTAATTGATTGATTTACCGTAATTTATTTTTTTAGGCACGGTTATCGCATTGAGCATCCGCGTTTGCCCCACCAACAGCCATAAGGACCCCCATGTTCAATAAACCGATCCTGACCAACCGCAACGATGTCATCACCCGCAAAGATGTCAAATCTGTTCTCGGCAGCCAGCCCACACCCGAGAACGTCGCTGACAGCACAGTCCGCAGCGCTACGCCGGCAGCTGAGCCGGCAAAAACACCGGCGCCCGCTCCGGTGGCCAGCGAAAATCTCCTCGGTGCCCGACTGATCGTCGGCCCCGATGTCAAGCTGAAGGGTGCGGAAATACTCGACTGCGACACCCTCGTCGTCGAAGGACGTGTCGAGGCGACGATGGACAGTCGCGTCATCCGGATTGCCGATCAGGGCTCCTTTGCCGGCAAGGTCAGCATCGACATCGCCGAGATTCACGGCGTCTTTGAAGGCGAACTCACCGCCCGCTCGCAACTGATCATCCACGCCACCGGCAAGGTCAGCGGCAAGATCCGTTACGGCAAGCTGGTCATCGACGAAGGCGGCGAACTGTGCGGCGAAATCAACTCCATCTCGGCGGACAGTCGTCCCCAACTCCGTCCGGCAACGGAAATGATCCCGACCCTCAACGCAATTGCTGGTTGATACCGAAGCCGGCATAACATAGACTCCGCGCCATGCAAAGTGCAGTCCTTCACACTTCCAGCGAAACTTCCGCGATTGCTCCGTCCCTGTCGCACGAGCCGGCTTTCCGTTCTTCTGGTCTGCTCATACGGCGCGTCAGCAATGTTCACGAGCAACGCGAATCGGATTATCTGGTTCGCCGGATGTATGCGTGGCGCGG
>DDWF01000286.1:0-7666 GCA_002345845.1 Betaproteobacteria bacterium UBA2293
ACCACCAGTATTCAAACGGCTCTCCACCCGGAGGGCCGTTTTCGTTGGTAGTCGAAAAAGCAAAATGTAATCACCGTGTACTCACGGTAAGCAAGGGGGTGCTTGTTTAGAAAATGGCAATAAGATATACAAAGTATTGTATAATTCTCTATGGCCTTAAAACCTGTTGAATTTCGCGGCAATGCCCTCGACGAGCTGCGAAGCTTTCCTGAAGCCGCGCGCCGAGCGGCCGGATTCCAGATCGACCGTATACACAGCGCGGTTACGATCCCGATGACTGGAAGCTGATGGCATCAGTTGGAAAGGGCGTGCGTGAGGTTCGGCTACGGGAAAAGAGGCTGGGGCTTTCCGGGTGATCTATCTGGCGAAGCTTGAAGACGCCGTCTATGTGTTTCACTGCTTCCAGAAGAAAACCCAAAAGACCGCAACGAGCGATATTGAACTCGCGCGTAATCGCTACAAGGAATTGATGAGGACGAAGCCATGAGCAAGCAAAGATTCCAAAGCGTTTGGGACGCCATCGAAGACACGCCACAACTGGCGGCCAGCATGCGCGCGCGCGCTGAACTGATCATCGAGCTGACTGAGCTGATCAAGAAGCGCGGCATGACCCAGGCCGATGCCGCCAAGATGTTTGGCGTCACCCAACCGCGCATCTCGGACCTAATGCGTGGCAAGGTTGAGTTGTTCTCGCTGGATGCGTTGGTCGATATGGCGGCCATTGCCGGCCTTGCTCCGCACGTCAAGATTAAAAAGGCTGCCTGACAAGGACCGTAACGATGTTGGGGTGGATTGCACGGAGAGAACTTTCGCGAGCACCGAGCCCTTTTTTGACTGGGCTGGATTTTTCCTCAATATGGGAGCTAGCGTTTCGCTGGTCCGATTGCGAACCGAAAAGCCGCGTTGCAGACATTCTCGAGCAAGTCAAACAAGCCACTTACCGCCTTGTACGCGGATTCTTCAAAGGGGATTTTCCACTGGCTAGCCCTTCGCCTTGAACAGATCCTTGACAGCACCACCGAACCCCATTCAGGAATCTTGCCATCAGACCATAATCGGACTATATTAAGTCCTTGTCAAATTTGGAGCACGGTCATGCGCTACTCATCTCAAGTCAAACCGATCAGCTATCTCAAAGCCAACGCTGCCGAGGTTCTGACAAACCTCGCTGAGCAACGTGAGCCCATGGTCATCACCCAAAACGGTGAGGCCAAAGCCGTTCTGCAGGACGTGGCCTCGTTCGAAGAGACGCAAGAAACCTTGGCCCTGCTGAAAATCCTCGCACTGGGCAACCAAGACGTGGCGGCTGACAAGGTTAAGCCCGTGGCCGTCGTCGTTGCACGCCTTCGCGCCAAGCGAGCCACTGTCTGATGGCTGGTGCGCCTGCCAAGTTCGAAGTTCTGCTCACCGAGGGTGCCGAGCAGGACTTGGAGTCCATCCACGACTACATCTCCGAATTTGACTGTTTGGCCAACGCCAACTACGTGTTGGACGAGTTGATGGACATTGTGGAGAGCCTATCGATATTCCCGGAGCGCGGCAGCTACCCGAAGGAGCTTATCAGCCTTGGCATCAAAGAATATCGCCAGACATTTTTCAAGCCGTACCGGGTGATCTACCGTGTCTCAGGCGGTCAAGTCATCATCTATCTGATTGTTGACGGACGGCGTGATATGGAGTCAGTGTTGGCGAGAAGGTTGCTCGGCGCATAGACCAGCAGCCGGTTCGTCTAATACCTGCAGCAATTCGTGAGGCTAAGCTCCCAGTATCCGTGAAACCCGGAAGTGGCGTGTTGAGGAACACCCGCAGGAGGCCGCAGACTTGCTCGCTGGCCACAATAGCGCGTAGTTTGGTTGAAAACTTCGCACCACCAGTATTCAAGCGGCTTTCCGAGTAGAGAGCCGTTTTCATTATTGCAACCCCCGCCTGGCAGGCTCCTCGACCCGCATCGGGTTGGTCTTGGACGTGAAGTGCATGTTGGTGCGCAGGTCGTAGATCCACAGCTTCCGGGTCCACGGCGTTTCCGAGGCCGGCTTCTTGTCGAAGAAAATCACGTTGGCCTTCACGCCCTGGGCGTAGAACAGGCCCGTGGGCAGGCGCATCAGCGTATGCACCTCGCACTCGTGCAGCAGCTTGCGGCGGATGATTTCGCCCGCCCCGCCCTCGAACAGCACGTTGTCGGGCACCACCACGGCCGCGCGGCCGGGGATGGCGAGCAGCGTCTTGATGTGCTGCACGAAGTTGAGCTGCTTGTTCGAGGTGGCGGCCCAAAAGTCGTCGCACTCGACGATGTCCTTTTCGGTCGAGGTGCGGCCGTCCTCGCCGACGATCACCGTGCTGCTCTTCTTGCCGAAGGGCGGATTGGTCAGCACCACGTCGAAGCGCTCGCCGGGGTCGGCCGCCAGCGCGTCGGTCACGCGCACCGGCACATGGGTCGCCGACGCGCCAGCGGCAGATCGGGGCGTCCGGCGACATGTCGCGGGCGAAGCCACGTTCGGCGAAACGTGCCTCCAGTGCGTGATAGCCGGCAAGCGCAGTAACCTCCGCAACCAGGTCCACGTCAAATGTGGCCCGTGGTGGCGGTGCCTGCACCGACGTGCAGAGCATCCCCGCGGCACAACCACCGACAAAAACCAGTTCATCGCACAACTCCCCCAGGGCGTAGGCGACCAGCTCTACCCGCTGCAGGTTGTGGTCGGCGGGATTCAAAACCGCTCCTCGAAGAGCTTCATCGCCAGATTGCGTTCCCGCGCATTGCCCATGCGCAGCGCATCGAAAAGCGCCAGATTTAAAAGTCGGCGCTGGCGACACGGCGAAGCGCGGCGAGACACAGCGCATGCGCCGCGTTGTAGGCGAGGTCGAAGCGGCCTTCGAGCAAAAGTCCCGCGTTTGCCGCATCCTTGAGTCGCGCCAGGCCCGAACGGCTGTTGTCCATGGGCGCACCCGCGCTGACAGCTTCCCGTTGCCTTCCGACCAGGGACTGGGGCACACTGCGGGGCATGAACTCCGTTTCAGCCATCCCCCAGCCACGGCGCGTCAAGGCCAGATTCATCGGCCCCTTCACCGCGGCCTTGCTGTTCATCCTGATGGTTTTTTCGCTGGCTTTCTACGGGGTCGGGACGCATATTCGCGAGCGTGATCTTGCCGAGCGCTCCGGGGCCGTGGCCAAGCTCTTCGCGCTCAAGCTCGCCAAGGACGGCAACCTGATGCGTGCAGTCGGGCAGGCGATCATGGGCAATGCGGCGATCGGCGAGGCCTTCCGCAAGGGCGACCCGCAAGCGCTCGAACGCCACGGCCGCGCCCTGTTCGAGACGTTGCGCAGCGACCATCGCATCACCCATCTCTACTTCACCGGCCCCGACCGGATCAATCTCTACCGTTTCCATAGCCCCACCACCCGCGGCGACGAAATCGACCGGGTGACGATGCTGCAGGCGCACAGCAGCAAGCAGCCGGCACAAGGCCTTGAGCTCGGCTCGATAGGAACCCTGACCCTGAGGCTGGTGATGCCATGGGGGCCGCAGGGTCAGGAGTACGGCTACATCGAGATCGGCGAGGAAATCGAACATCTGATCGACGAGGTGCACGACGCGCTGGCGGTGGATTTGCTGGTTCTGGTAGACAAGCGCTATCTGGCCCAGCAGCAATGGCAGCAGGGCCAGACACTGATGCAGCGCCAGGGCGACTGGCGGCGCTTTTCCAGCCACGTCACCCAGGCCCAGACCGTGGCGCAACTGCCGGCGGCCCTGGACGACCGCGCGCTGGCCCGCCTGCTGACAGGAAACGCGGTGGAGCTCAAGGACGGCGATCGCACCCTGCACGTGGCTCTGGTGCCGCTGGCCGACGCCGGCGGGCGGCACATCGGCGAGCTGGCGGTAATCCGCGATGTGACGCTGCTCGAAGCCACCTTCAACGGCTACATGACTGCCGTGGTCCTGCTGAGCCTCGCCGTTGCCGCCGGTGTATTCGGCGTCTTCTACGTCGCGCTGCAACGCGTGGAAAAGGACTACCGCCGCCAGCACGAGCTCGAGCACCGGCTGCTGCGCGTCGATACCGAGCACCAGCGCATACTGCAGATGGAGAAGCTGTCGGCGCTCGGCACCATGGTCGGCAGCATCGCCCACCAGCTCAACAACCCACTGGTTGGCGTGGTCAACATGGCACAACTGGCCGAGCGCGAGATCGGGGAACCCGGCGACGGCCCGGCGAGGGCCCGCGAACTGCTGACGGAAATCCGCCGCGCCGGCGAAGACTGTCGCAGCTTCGTGCGGCGCATGCTGGAGTTTTCCAAGGTGTCGTGCTTCGAAAGCAAACCGACGCCGATGGCGACGCTGATCGAAGACACCGTGCTGATGTTCCGCCAGGCCGAGCCGCGCCACCTGCCGGTGGACGTGCAGCTACCGGCCGCGCCGCCAATGCTGAACGTCGATCCGATCCTGATCCGCCATGCGCTGTTCAACCTGCTGCTGAATGCCGCCCATGCCACGGACGACAACGCCGGCATCGAGATCCGCCTCGAGCCGCAGGCCGATCCCGTCAGCGGCGCCCCCGGCTGGTCACTGACGGTCGCCGATCACGGACGCGGTATCGCCCCCGAGGTGATGGACAAGATCTTTGTGCCCTTCTTTACCACGCGTGCCGACGGCACCGGTCTCGGCCTGCCCGTCGTGCTCCACGTCGTCCTGCTCCACAACGGCCACGTGACGACAACCCACCGTCGCGACGGTGGCACGCAATTTGCGGTCTGGTTACCACAATGACCCTCCCGACCATGCCCAAAGTCCTCATCGTCGACGACGACCACTACACGCGCACGCTGCTCAATCGCCTGATCGGCAAGACGGCCGAGGTGCGCCTCGCCGCCGACGGCGCCGAAGCGCGCAAGCTTTTCGCGGCGGCGGACTTCAACCTCGTGCTGATGGACCAACGGCTGCCTGCGGACAATGGCATCGAGCTGTTGCGCGAGTTCCGCGCGCGGCAGCCGCGGCTGGTCGGCATCCTGATGACGGGCTATGCCGATGTGCGCGCGGCGGTGGCCGCGGTGCGCGAAGGCGTGTTCGACTACCTGAACAAGCCGTTCGACGATCTTGAATCGCTTGAGGCGGTGATCGGCAAGGCACTCGAACTCGATCGCGCCTATCGCGAAATCGACGACCTGCGCGCGCGCCTCGGCGACGGCGTACCGGCGGTCATCGGCCATTCGCCGGTCATCGAACAGATGCTCGGCCAGGTGCGCCAGGTCGCGGGACTCGACATCACCGTGCTGCTGGAAGGCGAGAGCGGCACCGGCAAGGACGTCGTCGCCAAGCTGATCCACGCCTGGAGCACGCGCGCGGCCAAGCCTTTCATGGAGGTCAACTGCGGCGCACTGCCGGAATCGCTGCTGGAAAGCCTGCTGTTCGGCTACGAAAAGGGCGCTTTCACCGGAGCCGGCGTCGCAACGGCCGGCTACTTCGAGAAGGCCCATGGCGGTAACCTGTTCCTCGACGAAATCGCCGATATGAGCCCCAAGCTGCAGAGCAACCTGCTGCGGGTGCTGCAGGACCATCAATGTACGCGCATCGGCAGCACCCAGCCGCACCAGGCCGATTTCCGCCTGATCTGCGCCACCAACCGCTCGCTGGCGGGCGAGGTCAAGGCCGGCCGCTTCCGCGAGGACCTGTTCTACCGCATCAACGTCGTTGCCGTGCGGCTGCCGCCGCTGCGCGAGCGCAAGGGCGACGTCATCCTGCTGGCCACGCATTTCCTCGAACATTTCAACGCCAAGTTCGGCAAGGCCTGCGGGCCGCTTACGCCGGCGGCCGTGCGCATGCTCGAATCCAACCCGTGGCCCGGCAACGTACGCGAACTGCAGCACTGCATCGAGCGCGCCGTGGCCCTGCATCCGGGCGGGCCCATCGATACCATGCATTTGTGTTCGGACGGCGTTCCGCCGACGGCCGGGGTGCAGTTGCCCTCCGGGCCGGCCGCATACGAGAACGCCCGCGCCGACTTCGAGCGCGATTACCTGAAGAACATCCTTGATGCGGCGGGCGGCAATGTCTCCGAAGCCGCCCGCCTCAGCGGCATCCCGCGACAGAATCTCTACGTGCGCATGAAGCGTTGGGGCGTTGTCACCGAAGCGTGACACCTGTCGCGAATCCGCGACGGTTCGCCTCGCATGTTTGCCCCGCTTCCGCCGAAAACATGGGCCCTTGGTCGTGGCACGGGAATTGCAGAAACTGCACAGGCAATGTCCCTACTCGAGGTGAAAAATATGACCAAGCGCACAATGACTCTCTGCATCTCCATGCTGGCTTTTGGCTCCGCCATGGCGGCCGATCCGGCGACCATCAACTGGAAGAATGTTCCCGCAACGAAGGTGGCCCTGTACTACCCGGGGCAATCTTCCTACCAATGGCTGCGCAGCGCAGCCCATAAGGGCGCCGCGAGGGAAACGGCGCGCGGCGATTCCTGCGTTTCATGCCATGACGACCCCGAGGAAGAGCAGACCCAGGGCGCCAAGATTCTCAAGGGACATGTGCTGGAACCCCATGCGGACGCACTCAAGGGCAAGAGCGGCCATATCGACATGAATGTCCAGGCAGCATACGACGACAAGAATGCCTACCTGCGCTTCGAGTGGAAGACTGACAACAAGCAGCATCCGGGCAACGACTATCCGGGTTATCGCTTCGACGGCAAGGAGTGGAAGCCGTACGGCCACATGCGCCTCCACAAGGACACGCTGGCCGGCAAGTTCCCGCCCATCTATGAAAACCGCATGACCATCATGCTCGACGACGGCAAGGTGCCGGGCTTCGATAAGCAGGGCTGCTGGCTGACCTGCCACGATGGCGAGCGCGACATGCAGAAGGTGGCGACCAAGGAAGAGGTTGCCGCCAACCCGTTGCTGTCGGCGATCAAGAAATCCGACGTGCGCAAGTTCATCCCTTCCAGCCGCACCGATATATCCGACTGGAAGACCGGCAAGACGCTTGATGAAATCGCCAGGATCAAGGCAAGCGGCGAGTACCTCGACCTGATCCAGTGGCGTGCCCACCGCACCGCCAAGATCGGTGGCGTCGATGACGGCTACGTGCTCGAGTACCGCAATTTCGACGCCGGCAAGAACCACTTCGCCTCCAACATGGACGGCCAGACCAAGCAGCCCAAGTTCATGTTCGATGCCGCCAAGTTCGGCGCCAAGGCCTTTACCGCCGCCGACTATGGCAAGAAGGACATGGTGATGGTCAAGGGTGACAACGCCGTGGCGTTCGACCCCAATGCCGGCTGGAAGGAAGGCGACATCCTGCCGCAGTACGTCCTCTCCGCCGCCGACGCTTCCAGCTCCGCCGCCGACAACAAGGGCATCAGCGCATGGAAGGACGGCGTGCAGACGGTTGTCATGATCCGCCCGCTGGGCCTGGCCAACGGCGATGACAAGGCGCTGAAAGACGGTGGCGTGTATAACGTCGGCTTTGCCGTCCATGACGACAACATGACCGGACGCGGCCACCACGTGTCCTATGTCAAGACCCTCGGCTTCGGTGTCAACAAGGCCGATATCAAGGCCGTCAAACTGCCCTGATCGCCTCCGCTCCCGGCCGCGACCTTGCGGCCGGGGTAAAGCCGCAAAGCGGTGGTCGTAGCCAAAAGTCGGCGTGACCGCAGGAAATCCCCTTTT
>DDWF01000286.1:7674-7837 GCA_002345845.1 Betaproteobacteria bacterium UBA2293
ACGCCGCCAACATGGGGACGGCGATGTTTGCTTCACTGCGCCAAAATCCGCACCAGCGCACGCAGTCCGGTCACCCGCCAGCTTCCTTTTTGCCAGGCGTGGCAGTTGCCAGCCTGGCGCGGCCCGGCTACGTTGACGCCGGCCCCTGTATCTCCAGCTTGCG
>DDWF01000286.1:7987-8230 GCA_002345845.1 Betaproteobacteria bacterium UBA2293
CTTCGGCATTGCCCATGATGCGGGCACGCTCGAGACAGTGGTTCAGTTCGCGCACGTTGCCGCGCCAGAGCCGTTCCAGCAAAGCCTGCTCCGCTGCGGGATGGAGGCGTGGCGGCGGGCCGTCAGCACGAAAGTTTTCCATCAGGCGGCCGGCCAGCCAGAGGATGTCTTCCTTGCGTTCGCGCAGCGGCGGAATGTCGATCTGCACGACATGGATGCGGTAATAGAGATCCTCGCGAAACT
>DDWF01000117.1 GCA_002345845.1 Betaproteobacteria bacterium UBA2293
ATCGCCGGCATCGTCAATCCGCCGGTGGCCAACAAGTACGGTTACTGGACCAACGACGCTACCGATGGCAACCTGCCGGAGAGCCCGGAAGACTTCCTGGCCGGCGCCACGCAGAACGCCGGCTCGTGGTGGACGCACTGGGATCAGTGGGTGACCAGCCTGCCGGGCGGTTCGGCCAAGGTCAAGGCGCGCCAGCCGGATGCCGGGACGTTGAAGGTCATCGAGGATGCCCCGGGCAGCTACGTCAAGTTCCGCCTGGATACCCAGAAGAAGAGCTGATCGACACGTTTCGTGAAATAAAACGGGAGGCCACGGCCTCCCGTTTTTTTCGAACTCGCTTCGCAGCCGGCTGTCCTACAGGCACTATCTTAAAGGAGGCGCATCATGCTCAGCGAAGCTCCGGTCGTCACGGTACACATTCCGCACGCCTTGCGTCGCTATACGGCGGGTCATGAAGAAGTGATGGCCAGTGGGGAAACCGTGGGCGAGGTCTTGCAGGCCATTGGTCGCGAATACCCGGCCTTCGGCGCGCACCTGTTGCTGCACGACGGCCGCTTGCGGTCGGGGCTGGCGGTCTATCTCGGCCCGACCAGCGTCCGCGATCTGCAGGGACTGGCAACGCCAGTGGCGCTTGAGGAACTGGTCAGCATCGTGCCGACCGGTGAGTTACCCGAAGTCTCAGTGGCTGGCCAGGGGCAGGCGGGGCAGACGGGGCCACTCGACCGCGTCGAGCATGTTCTTGACGATCAGGCCGAGTTCGGTGTCGCCGGTGATCTCCAGCTCGCGGTTGAAGAACAGCGTGTCGGGGTCCTCCTGGCGGGCCAGCAACTGCAGGTAGGCGGACAGGTTGGCGGCAAAGGCGAGGTCGGGCTCGCGAGTGGGCCGGAAAACCGGACGGAACATGCCATTTCGATAGGTGTATGAGGCTTCGCCGCCGGTATCGTTGATGCGGACGCGGAACAGCTTGTCCTCGAGCAGTTCGAGTTCGCTTTCCGGCAGCAGTTTCATCTTCAGCGCCGCGTTCAGACCGGCGACCAGGGCCAGTGCATGCGGCCATTGCGGCAGTTTGTGGCCGAGACTGGCGACGAAGGCCGGCAGGCGGAATTTGGGAATGGTGAAGTTGGCGTTCATGGTCAGGCTCCCGGGTCAGGCTCCGAATTGGGCGAGGGCTTGTGTGTGGTGCTGAACGATGCCGGCATCACCGAACCAGTAGCCATCCACCAGGCCGCTGGCGTTCCAGCCAGCGGTGTTGGCGGTGACCGCTTCGCCACGGCGGGCGGCATCGAAGGCGGTAATGATGGCTGCCATATGTTGCTGCTGCGGACTGAGACGGACGATGTCGATGCCCATGCTCAGCATCTCGGGAATTTCGTGCAGCAGATTGTAGCTTTGCGCCGACATCGTCTGGATGCCGTTGATGGTCAGGAAATCCTGGCCTTCGCGCGTCTTCAGCGTCAGCCCTTCGCTGTGGTCGAGGCACTTGAACTGGCAGTCGTCCTTGTTCAGGTCGTAGTGGCGGGCGGTGAAGCAACGTGCCGAAAAGGCCAGGGCGATCTTGCCGAAGGCGAAGACTTCGGTCTCGACGCCGGCCGGGCGGCTGCGATGCAGGGTTTCGATCAGCGTGCGCGACGCTTCCAGCGGCGGCACCCAGCGCTTCATGCCGTAGCGGGCGAAGGTGGCCAGCGTTGCCTCGTTGTAGATGTTGATGTGCGGACCGGCGACGAAATCGCGGCCTTGCACCAGATTGACCGCCCCGAGGTCGTTGGCTTCGACCAGGCAGCCGGCTTCGTCGATCAGGCGGCGCAGCGCCTTCAGATCACTCTCCGATTCGAGCAGCGCCTGCGCCGAAACGACCACCTGCTTGCCGGCATCTGTCAGGTCGCGGGCCAGGCCGATCCAGTCGGTGGTGCGTAATTGCTGGCGCCGCGAACAGACGACTTCGCCGACGTAGATGATGTCGAGTGCCGGGTTCTGCGCCATCTCGGCATAGAACTCCATGACCTCGGCCTTGGGCCAGAAGTAGAGCAGGGGGCCTAACGAGAGTTTCATCGGGTGTCCTTCAGCGCCACGGCCGGTTGTAGGCACCGAGCGTTGCCTGGCTGCCTTCGGAGACCTTGGCCAGTTCGGCCTGCCAGGCGGGTTTCACGTGAAAGCGTTCACTGCCGTCGCGCAGCGAATCAAGGGCTGCACGCAGCGTACGCGTCACCTGGGTGACGTAGGCCGGACTGCGCTGACGGCCTTCAACCTTGATCGCGCGAACGCCGATCTTGATGATTTCCGGCAGGATCGGCAGCACGTTCAGGCTGGTCGGTTCCTCGAGCGCGTAATAGGTTTCGCCCTGGACTTCGAAGCGGCCCTTGCACAGGGTGGGGTAGCCGGCCGGCTCGTCGTCGCCGAAGCGGTCGATGAGGACGCCATTGAGCCGCGTTTCCATGGTCCCCGGCTTTTTGTCCCACTTGACGTACTTGGCCGGTGAGCAGGCGCCGACGGTATTCGGCGACTCGCCGCAGGCATAGGACGACAGCCAGCAGCGGCCCTCGTTCATCACGCACAGGCTGCCGAAGCCGAAGACTTCAATCTCCACCGTGGTGTTCTTGATCACGTGCTCAACCTGGGCCAGCGTCAGCACGCGCGGCAGCACCGCCCGGCGCACGCCGAACTCGCGCTGGCAGAAGTTGATCGCCTCGTAGCTGGTGGCCGAGCCCTGGACCGACAGGTGCAGGCGCTGCTGCGGATGGCGGTTGCGGGCGTAGTCGAGCAGCCCGAGGTCGGCCAGGATGATCGCATCGACGCCCTGATCGACCGCGGCATCGACCGCTTTCTGCCAGTCGGCGACGCGCCCGGCCTGGGCGAATGTGTTGATCGCCAGCAGCACTTCGCGGCCTTTGCCGTGGGCGTAGCGGATGCCATCGGCCATGGTCTTGGCATCGAAATTGAGGCCGGCGAAATTGCGCGCGTTGGTGTCGTTCTTGTAGCCGAGATAGACAGCATCGGCGCCGTTATCCACGGCGGCCTTGAGCGCCGGCAGGCTGCCGGCCGGGCAGATGAGATCGGGCAGCTGACTCATGGGAGCGTCCGGAATGTCGAGCAGGGCAGTATAGCCAGCCCGTTTCCGGCGCCATTGATCCTGGTCAAACCCCCGTGCCGGGTCAGCGGGTGATGACGGTTGGCCGCTGACCGAGGCTGGCGCGGATTTTCTCGGCGACCAGTTCGGCATCACTGCGGCTGGCGTAGGGGCCGAGATGCAGGCGGTGGATGCCGCCGCCGCTGCGGATGCGCAACGGCTCGTTCAGCCAGTCGAGTTCGCGCACCAGATGGTTACGCATGTTTTCGGCGTTGTCCGGATTGCTGAAGGCACCCAGCTGCAGATAGATGCCGGGGGCGTTGTCCTCGGTGGTGGCGATGGCCGCTGCCGATTGCACCGGGCGTTCTTCGCGTTCCATCTGGCGGCTGAGGTTGGCGATTTCGTCGCGCTCGGCGGCTGGTGGGGCGACCTGGGCGTAGGCCGTGCCGGTGGCTTCGCCGGGCAGAATGGCCTCGACTTCGACCTGGCCACTGCCGCCGTTGACCAGACCGAGCTTGTAGGCGGCGGTGTACGAGAGATCGATGATGCGCCCGGCGTGGAAGGGGCCGCGGTCATTGACCCGAACGATCACCGATTTGCCGCTGTCCAGGCTGCTGACGCGGACGTAGGAGGGTAGGACCAACGTCGGGTGGGCGGCGGTCATGGCGAACATGTCGTAGATTTCGCCGTTCGAAGTCTTCTGGCCGTGAAATTTCTTGCCGTACCAGGAGGCGATGCCGCGCGCCTTGTACGGCTTCAGGGCGGTGTTCGGTACGTATTCCTTGCCAAGCACGACGTAGGGGCGCGTCGCCGGCTTGTGCAGCGGCTCCCACTTCGGTTGGGCATCGGGGATATCGTCGAGGCCATCGGGAATCTCGTCGCCGGGGCCGTCATCCTTGTAGAAGCCGCCGCCGCGCTTCAGCGTCACCGTCGGCTTGCGTGTTGGCGTCGGCGTCCGGGTCGTCGGTGCTGGCTCGACCGTGGATTCGTCGCTCGGCAGCGAGGTCGTGCCGCAGGCGGCGAGCAGCAGGACAGGCAGGGCGACGGCAAGCGAACGGATCAGCATCATTTCTTGACCAGCATGCGGTGGGTATGGATCGACATCAGGATACCGATGCCGAGCATCAGCGTGACCAGGGCGGTACCGCCATAGCTGACGAAGGGCAGCGGTACGCCAACCACCGGCAGGATACCGGAGACCATGCCCATATTGACGAAGGCGTAGATGAAGAAGACCAGCGTGATGGCGGCCGCCAGCAGGCGCGAGAACATGGTCGGGGCGGCGGCGGCGATCATCAGGCCGCGGGCGATGAGCAGGGTGAACAGGACGAGCAGGATGCCATTGCCGAGCAGTCCCCATTCCTCGGAGAAGACGGCGAAGATGAAGTCAGTGTGCTTTTCTGGAATGAATTCGAGGTGCGTCTGGCTGCCGTTCAGGTAACCCTTGCCCAGCCCGCCGCCGGAGCCGATGGCGATGGTGGACTGGATGATGTGATAACCGGCGCCGAGCGGGTCGGAGGTCGGGTCGAGCAGGGTCATCACGCGCCGCTGCTGGTAGTCGTGCATCATTGACCAGACCAGCGGCAGGGCAGCACCGCCGGCGGCACCGAGGCCGAGGATGATTTTCCACGGTAGGCCGGCGAAGAAGATGACGAAGAAGCCGGAGGCGCCAATCAGCAGCGAGGTGCCAAGGTCCGGTTGCTTGAGGATGAAGATGATGGGCACCGTCAGGATGAGGCCGGCGACGAGGAAATGGCGCAGCTTGAGTAGCGATTCGTGCTTGTGAAAATACCAGGCGAGCATCAGCGGCATGGCGATTTTCATGATTTCAGACGGCTGGATGCGGACAAAGCCGAGCGATAGCCAGCGCCGCGAGCCATTGACGACGATGCCGAACAGCGCGACGCCGAGCAGCAGCACGACGCCGGTAATGTAAAGCGGTACGGCGAAGCGCATCAACGTTTGCGGCGGCGTACGGGCGACCAGCAGCATCAGGGCTGTCGATACCGCCATGTTGATCAACTGCTTGTCGAGTTTCTCGAAGCCGTCGCTGGAGGTGGCTGAGAAAACAGTCATCAGGCCGATGCCCATCAGTGCCAGGACAATCAGGAAGAGCGGCATGTCGAGATGGTCGACGATGGCCCGGAAGAAGCGCTTAATCAGCTTCATGGGCGTCCTCCTCGATCAACGGGCCATCGATGGCGTCTTCCGGCGCCTCGGTTTCCGGGGCCGGTCCGCCGGGGGTCTGGCCGGTCAGGTAATAATCGAACACCTGGCGGGTGATCGGCGCTGCCGACTGGGCACCGAAACCGCCGTTTTCGACCATTACAGCGACGACGATCTTCGGCTTGTCTGCCGGGGCAAAGGCGACATACCAGGAGTGATCGCGCAGGCGTTCCTTGACCTGGCCGGCGACGTAGCGGCCGCCCTTCAGGCTGTACACCTGGGCGGTGCCGGTCTTGCCGCCGGACTCGTAGGTCGCCCCGGCGAAGGCGCGGGCGCCGGTGCCTTCCTTGACGACCCCGGCCATGGCGCGCTTGATCAGGTCCACATGCTCGGTCTTCAGCGGGATCTGGCGTACCGGTTCGGCTTCGACGGTGCGCACCTCGCCGGTGTTCGGATTGGTGATGGTATTGACCAGATGGGGGCGGAAGACCTTGCCGTAATTGAGGACGTTGGCCAGGGCGTGCGCCATGTGCAGCGTCGAGTAGGCGTTATAGCCCTGGCCGATGCCGACCGAGATGGTTTCGCCGGCATACCACTTCTGCTGTTCCTTCTTCTTGAAGCGCTGCTGCTTCCATTCCTGCGACGGCAGGATGCCGGTCGCTTCGCCGGGAATGTCGATGCCGGTCTTCTTGCCGAGGCCGAGATCGCCCATGACGCGGGCGATATTGTCGATGCCCATGTCGTTGGCCAGAACGTAGTAATAGGTATTGCAGGAAACGACGATGGACTTGTGCATGTCCACCATGCCGTGGCCGCCGACCTTGTCGTCCATGAAGCGGCGGTTGCCGAAATTGAAGTAACCGGGGTCGGCGATGGCCTGGCCAGGCGTGCGCTTGCCGGTAGTCAGTGCCGCCAGCGCCATCAGCGGCTTGAAGGTCGAGCCGGGTGGGTGCGTGCTGTAGATGGCGCGGTTGAGCATCGGTTTGTCGGGATTGTTGTTCAGTTCGTCCCAATCGTCGAAACGGATGCCATCGACGAACATGTTGGGATCGAAGGCCGGCGAGGAGACCAGGGCGAGGACCGCACCATTGCTCGGGTCGATGGCGGCAAGCGAGCCGCGGCGGCCGCCGAAGGCCTGCTCGGCGATTTTCTGCAGCTGGCTGTCGAGCGTCAGCGTCAGATTATTGCCGGGAATCGGCGCTGTCCGCGAAAGCACGCGCACGGCGCGACCGCCGGCGTCGACCTCGACCTGCTCATGGCCGGCCGTACCGTGCAGCTCGTATTCGTAATGTGCTTCCAGGCCGATCTTGCCAATATGGTCGGTGCCCTTGTAGTTGGCGCCGTGGCCGCCTTCCTCGATGGCTTCCTTTTCCTTGGTGTTGATCCGGCTGATGTAACCAATGGCGTGAGCGGCCATGGAGCCTTCGGGATACTGGCGGAAGAGCCGGGCCTTGACCTCGACGCCGGGAAAACGATAACGATTGGCGGCGAAGCGGGCGACTTCTTCATCGGAGAGGCGGGTACGAATGGGGATCGACTCGAAATTCTTCGATTCCTCGAGCAATCGCTTGAAGCGCCGACGATCCTTGATCTGGATTTCGACGACCTCGGCCAGGCCGTCGATGGTTTCTTCCAGGCCAAGGGTTTTCGAAGGCGTGATTTCCAGAGTGAAGGCCGAGTAGTTGCGGGCCAGGATGATGCCGTTGCGATCCACGATGTTGCCGCGGTTGGGCATGATCGGCACCAGCGAAATACGGTTGCTCTCGGCCCGCGTCGAGTAGTACTCATGCTGCACGATTTGCAGATAGAAGAAGCGGCCGAAGAGCAACAGGAACGCCAGCAGGACGCCGGCGCCGGCCACCAGAAGGCGGTTGCGGAAGCGGTCCGAGTCCTGTTCGCTGTGGTAAAAGTCGCTCATCGGTGGATCAGAGCGGACGGTTCTCGTCGCGCTCGACCGGCTGATACTGCGGCAGCAGCAGCAGGAAGGTGCCCGGAATCCACAACAGGGCGCCGATGAAAGGGCCGATCAGATAACCCCAGCCGGGGAAATCGGCGCCGGCGACCATGCGCATCAGCAGTTGCAGCACCTGGGCGCCAATCAGCAGGGGCAACACCTGCAAGGCCTGCTGGGCCAGCGGGAACCAGAGGATGCGTCGTGACAGCGTGGCTGCCGTATAGGCAAGCAACACATAGGAGAAACAGTGCTGGCCGAGTACCGCGCCATCGGCGACATCCATTGCCAGGCCGAGGAGGAAGGCCCAGCCCATGCCAACGCGCCGTTGCTCACGGATGCTCCAGAAACAGATCACCAGTGCCACCCAGTCAGGAATGCCGGGCCAGTGTGCTGTCGGCAGCAGATTGGCGAGGAGCGCCAGGATCAGGCTGAAAATGATGAACCAGGGGCGGACCGGCAGCAGGATGCGGGATGAGGTGAAGGTCGGTTGCATCACTTGCCTCCGGCTTTTTTCGGGGTGCCGGTATTGGCACGCCGGCCTTGGGCTTCTGGTGGCGGCGGCGGCAATTCCTCACGCGGGGCGAGAACCATGACCTCGCCAAAGTTCTCGACGCCGGCCAGCGGCAAAGCGCTGATCCGGGCGAAGGCAAAGGCGTTATCGCGCTCGATGCTGGTTACCTTGGCCACCGGGAAGCCGGGCAGGAAAATGCCGTCGAGGCCCGAGGTGACCAACAGGTCGCCGATCTCGACGTCAGCATTGGCCGGGATATAGCGCAGTTCGAGCTGGCCGTTGCCCAGACCGAAGACGACCGAACGCAAGCCGCTGCGCACCACCTGCACCGGTACCGTCTGGTCCTTGTCGGTGATCAGCGTGACTTCGGCTGAGAACGGGAAGACGCGCGTCACCTGGCCGACGACCCCGGCCTCATCGATGGCCGGTTGGCCGGCAATGATGCCGGATTGCTGGCCCTTGTCGATGACGATGCGGCGGGAGTATGGGTCGCGCGCCGTGTACATGATCTGGGCGACCTGGCCACTGGCCTTTTCGCGTTCCTTGACCGCCATCAGTCGGCGCAGGCGTTCATTTTCCGCTTCCAGGTGCTGCAGGCGCAGCAGGTTCGGTGCGGTCAGCAATTGCGCCTGCGTCAGCCGGGCATTTTCCTCGCGCAGCTTGTGCAGGCCGCGCAGATAGGCGATGGCATGATCGACCAGGCTACCGGGTGTCTGCGCCACCCGCTGCACCGGGTCGACCACCAGCGCCACGCTCTGGCGCAGCAGGCCGAGGCTCTGCACGCGCAGGTCGACGACGAACAGCGCCAGCGAGACGGCTAGGTAGAAAGTCAGAAGGGCCAGCGGTGCTGGCCCTCGCTTGAAGAAGGGTGGTGGTGCGTGGTCGAAGCCGGCCATCGCGGTCAGTCCTGCAGGTTTGCCTGGGTGGCGGGGTGCTTAGTCCGAGGCAAAAATGCTGCCCAGCTTGTCCATCTTCTCCAGCGCCATGCCACAGCCGCGAGCGACGCAGGTCAGCGGCTCGTCGGCAACGATCACCGGCAGGCCGGTCTCTTCCATCAGCAGACGGTCGAGATCGCGCAGCAGGGCGCCACCGCCGGTCAGTACCATGCCCTTTTCGGCAATGTCGGCACCGAGTTCGGGCGGCGTCTTTTCCAGCGCCGACTTGACGGCGGAAACGATCTGGTTGAGCGGGTCGGTCAGCGCTTCGAGGATCTCGTTGGAGGAAATAGTGAACTTGCGCGGAATACCTTCGGCCTTGTTGATGCCGGAGACTTCCATTTCCATCACCTCGGCGCCCGGGAAGGCGGAACCGATGTTCTTCTTGATGTTTTCGGCAGTGTTCTCGCCGATCATCATGCCGTAGTTGCGGCTGATGTAATTGATGATGGCTTCGTCCAGCTTGTCGCCGCCGACGCGCACGGAACCGGCATAGACCATGCCGCCGAGCGAGATGACGCCGACTTCGGTGGTGCCGCCGCCGATATCGACGACCATCGAACCGGTGGCGTCGGAAACCGGCAGGCCAGCACCGATCGCGGCGGCCATCGGTTCCTCGATCAGGTACACCTGGCTGGCACCGGCGCCGATCGCCGATTCGCGGATGGCGCGACGTTCGACCTGGGTCGAGCCGGAGGGCACGCAGATGATGATGCGCGGACTCGGGCTGAACAGCTTCGAGTCATGCACCTTCTTGATGAATTGCTTGAGCATCTGCTCGGTGACCGTGAAGTCGGCGATGACGCCATCCTTCATCGGTCGGATGACGGTAATGCTGCCCGGTGCCTTGCCAAGCATTTCCTTGGCTTCCTTGCCGACGGCCTGGATGGTTTTCTTGGCATTGGGGCCGCCTTCGAGGCGGATGGCAACGACCGACGGCTCGTCGAGCACGATCGAGCGGCCACGCACGTAAATCAGCGTATTGGCCGTGCCCAGATCGATGGCGAGGTCGTTGGAAAAATACTTGGAGAGAAATCCGAACATCTGCTGTGCTCCGCGTTGGGGGGTGCGGTAGATAAAACTTTTATGATACCTTACAACGCTTTCGTTTTTAAGACTTTGTGCACTGCAGAAAGTCTTTTCCAGCCCATGTCGCTCACTCAAGAACAGGTCAAACGGATCGCCCATCTCGCCCGCATCGAGATTAGCGAAGCCGAGGCACTGACCACCCAGGGCCATCTCAACGGCATTTTCGAACTGATCGAGCAGATGCAGGCCGTCGACACCCGCGGCGTCGAGCCGATGGCCCATGCTCAGGATCTCAGCCAGCGTCTACGCGAGGACGCCGTCAGCGAAAGTGATCGCCGTGCCGCCTATCAGGCGGTGGCGCCGGAAACCGAAGCCGGCCTTTACCTTGTGCCGAAGGTGATTGAATGATTCACAAGAGCCTGAAGGAGCTGGCGCAGGCGCTGGCCGCCCGGCAAATTTCCAGCGTCGAGTTGAGCACGCTGTTCCTTGATCGTATCGACCGCCACAATCCGGACCTCAACGCCTTCGTTACCGTCGACCGCGAAAAGAGTCTGGCCATGGCGCGTGCCGCCGATGCCCGCATTGCTGCGGGTGAAGCCGGGCCGCTGACCGGTATCCCGATTGCCCAGAAGGACATCTTCTGCGCCGAGGGCTGGACCACCACTTGCGGCTCGAAGATGCTGGCCAATTTCGTCTCGCCCTACGATGCGACGGTGATCGACAAGATGCACCGCCAGGCCGGCATGGTCTCGCTCGGCAAGACCAACATGGACGAGTTCGCTATGGGCTCGTCGAATGAAACCTCGTATTTCGGCCCGGTGAAGAATCCCTGGGACCGCACGCGCGTGCCCGGTGGCTCGTCCGGCGGCTCGGCCGCGGCCGTTGCCGCGCGTCTGGCGCCAGCGGCGACCGGCACCGACACTGGCGGCTCGATCCGCCAGCCGGCAGCGCTGTGCAACCTGACCGGTTTGAAGCCGACCTACGGCGTGGTCTCCCGCTACGGCATGATCGCCTTCGCCTCGTCGCTCGACCAGGGCGGGCCGATGGCCGCCAGCGCCGAGGATTGCGCGCTGCTGCTCAACAGCATGGTCGGCTTCGACGAGCGCGACTCGACCTCGCTCGACCGCCCGGTCGAGGACTACGCCCGTGATCTGGAACAGCCGCTGGCCGGCCTGCGCATCGGCCTGCCCAAGGAGTTCTTCGGCGAAGGCTGTGACGCTACGGTGATGGCGGCCGTGCAGGAAGCCATTGCCGAATATCGCCGGCTCGGCGCGACGACCGTGGATATCTCGCTGCCCAACTCGCACCTGTCGGTGCCGGCTTATTACGTGATCGCCCCGGCCGAGGCCAGCTCCAATCTGTCGCGCTTCGATGGCGTACGCTACGGCTATCGCGCCCCGGACTACGGCAACCTCGACGACATGTACATGAAGACCCGCGCCCAGGGTTTCGGCGCCGAGGTCAAGCGGCGCATCCTGATCGGCGCCTACGTGCTGTCGCACGGCTACTACGACGCCTACTACCTGCAGGCGCAGCGCATCCGTCGGCTGATCGCCAACGATTTCGTCGAGGCCTTCAAGTCCTGCGACGTGATCCTCGGCCCGACCTCGCCGTCGACCGCCTTCAAGCTTGGCGAGAAGGCTGCCGATCCGGTGCAGATGTACCTCTCCGACATCTACACCATCGCCGTGAACCTGGCCGGTCTGCCGGGCATGTCGATTCCCTGCGGCTTCGCCGGTGGCCTGCCGGTTGGCCTGCAACTGATCGGCGACTATTTCGCCGAGGCCCGTCTGCTCAACGTCGCCCACCGCTACCAGCAGGCGACCGACTGGCATCAGCGCCGGCCGGCGGACATCGCCTGATGCGCTTGATCCCGGCCCTGCTCGCGGCGCTGCTGTTGGCTGCCTGCGCCACGCCGCCGAAGGAAGCCGAGCCGGTGGCCGAGGCGCCGCCGGAGCCGGTCAAGGAAGAAACGCCGAAGTTGAAGAACTCGACGCTCAAGTACCTGGCCGGCCGCAACCTGAAACCGCAGCCGACGCGGCCATTGAACGTCAAGTCACGGTGCACGCACAAGGATGCGATCGGCACCCAGACCCGCCTTGACCTGCTGGTCAAGGAGGCCGACGTCAAGACCTTTGCCGCTCAGGTGACGATGAAGGATTACGGCACCTGCCAGTTCGATCTCAAGGATTTCGAGCAGGTGCAGAAGCTGCCGCAACCCCTGTTGCGCCACAAGAAGGCCGCAGGTTGCACGGTGCGCATGTGGGAGCAGGGACGCAACGTCACCATTGCCTTCAATAGTTGCCCGACCTCCTGCGAGGGCAAAGCTTTCGATTATCTGTGGCCCGTCGTCGTCGATGCACGCAACGGGCGTTGTCATTGAACGGATGAAACCATGACTCAGTGGGAAGTAGTGATCGGCATCGAGACGCACGCGCAATTGGCGACTGTCTCGAAAATTTTCTCCGGTGCTTCCACCGCCTTCGGCGCTGCGCCGAATACCCAGGCCTGTGCCGTCGATCTGGCCCTGCCCGGCGTGTTGCCGGTGCTCAACAAGAAGGCTGTCGATTGCGCCATCCGCTTCGGCCTGGCGATCGGCGCCCAGGTGGCGGCGAAGTCGGTGTTTGCGCGCAAGAATTACTTCTATCCCGATCTGCCCAAGGGCTACCAGATCAGCCAGATGGACTTGCCGGTCGTTGTCGGTGGTCAGATCACACTGCAGGTTGGTGCCGGCGACAAGGCTTACGAGAAAGTTGTCACCCTGACCCGCGCCCACCTGGAAGAGGATGCCGGCAAGTCGCTGCATGAGGATTTCCACGGCAAGTCCGGGATCGACCTCAACCGCGCCGGTACACCGCTGCTCGAAATCGTCTCCGAACCGGACATGCGTTCCTCGGACGAAGCTGTCGCCTACGCCCGGGCGTTACATGCGCTGGTGCGCTGGATCGGCATCTGCGACGGTAACATGCAGGAAGGCTCGTTCCGCTGCGATGCCAACGTCTCGGTCCGGCCGAAGGGCCAGGCCGAATTCGGCACCCGGCGCGAAATCAAGAACTTGAATTCCTTCCGCTTCCTCAAGGAAGCCATCGACTACGAAGTTCAGTGGCAGATCAACGAGATTGAGGAAGGGCGCAAGATCCAGCAGGCCACCGTGCTCTTCGATCCGGACAGCGGCGAGACGCGGATGATGCGCAGCAAGGAAGACGCCCACGACTACCGCTACTTCCCCGATCCCGACCTGCTGCCACTGGTCATCGGCAGCGACTGGATCGAACGGGTGCGTGGCGAGTTGCCGGAATTGCCGCAGCAGAAACGTGAGCGTTTCATCAGCGAACTCGGTCTGTCGGCCTACGATGCGGCAACGCTGACGGCCAGCCAGGAAATGTCCGACTACTACGAGGCAACCGTCACCGTCGCCGGCAAGGCCAGCGCCAAACCTTGCGCCAACTGGGTCATGGTCGATCTGGCTGCCCGTCTGAACAAGGATGGTCTGGAAATCGCCGCCGCACCGGTTTCGCCGCAGCAACTGGGAGCCCTGATCCAGCGCATCGCTGATAATACCGTTTCCAACAACATCGCCAAGAAGGTGTTCGAGGCGCTGTGGAATGGCGAAGGCGCGACGGCTGACGAAATCATCGACCAGCAGGGCCTGAAGCAGATTACCGACAGCGGCGCCATCGAGTCGTTGGTTGACGAGGTGCTCGCCGCCAATCCGGCCAACGTCGCCGAGTACCGCGCCGGCAAGGAGAAGGCCTTCAATGCGCTGGTTGGTCAGGTGATGAAGGCGGCCAAGGGCAAGGCCAACCCGCAGCAGGTCAACGAGTTGTTGAAGAAGAGGCTGGCCGTTTGATCGGCGTGCCGTCCGGCGCCCGGCCGGTCAGCTCAAAGTAGCGTTTGCGGTCCGCTTCGTACTTGCTGCGGATCACTTCCAGTTCGCGCTTCTTGACGTCGATCAGTTCCTGTTGAACCTTGATCTCGTGGTCGATGGTGCGCAGCTCCTTCTCCAGCTGCGCCGGCAGTGCCTTCTTTTTGTAAAACTCGGCTTCCGCCTCGTATTTCTTGCGCTTGGTCCGCGATGCCGTGATGCTCATTTCGGCGTTGCGAATGGCGATATTGACGTCGCCTTCCGCCTTGCCCTGGGCCAGGTCGATATCCTTCGGTGTCGCGTAAGTGTCGAGCAGAGCCTGATCCTTACGCCGTAACTCGCGAGCCTCTTCCTCCATCTGCTTGCGTCGGCGGGCTTCGGCTGCTTGTTCGGCCTTCTGTTCCGCGGTCAATGGTGGGCCGACTTCCCGCAGCACGTTGCCGCCGCTGTCGAGAATGCGATAGGCCTGGCCCCGGCACTGCGTCGGGAGGGAGTCGCCGCAGATGCGCCGGCCGCTGGTCGGATCCTGACAGCAATAGAACTCTCCTGCTGCCTGGGCGCTCGGCGCCAGCAGGAGGAGGAGCAAGGGCAGGAGCAGTGCCCTAGGCGTCGACACCGTACTGTTCACGGTAACGGGCCACGGCCGCTTGATGCGTCGCGAATTCCGGGTGATGTTCCAGATAAGCCATCAGGTCGCGCAGACCGGCCACAGCGACTACCGGAATGCCGTAGTCGCGCGTCACTTCCTGCACCGCCGACAACTCGCCCTGGCCGCGTTCCTGGCGATCAAGGGCGATCAGCACGCCGGCCGGCGTGGCACCGGCGGCACGGATCAGTTCGACCGATTCACGCACCGAAGTGCCGGCCGAGATGACGTCATCGACAATCAGCACACGGCCGGCCAGCGGTGCGCCGACAATGTTGCCGCCTTCGCCGTGATCCTTGGCTTCCTTGCGGTTGTAGGCAAAGGGGAAATTGCGGCCGCGCTGGGCCAGGGCCATGGTGATCGTGGCGACCAGCGGAATGCCCTTGTAGGCTGGCCCGAACAGCATGTCGAAGCGGACGCCGCCGGCTTCGGCGGCTTTGGCGTAAAATTCGGCGAGGCGGGCCAGCGAATTGCCGTCGTTGAACAGACCGGCGTTGAAGAAGTAGGGCGACAGCCGGCCGGCCTTGGTCTTGAATTCGCCGAAGCGCAGCACTTGGCTGGCGAGCGCGAATTCGATGAAATCCTGACGAAAATCCATAATTCTTTTCATGCTCCGGAGCCGCGAAAAGCGGCCGATTGGCGAACAATGTTACGCATCATATCCTTGAACCTCAATGGTATCCGCTCCGCCTGGAGCAAAAATGTCCTGCCTTGGGTGGCGGCGCAGCAAGCCGATATCGTCTGTTTGCAGGAACTGAAGGCGCAGGCCGCCGACCTGACGGCGGAAATGCGGGCGCCCGCTGGCATGCACGCCTTCTATCACTGTGCCGAAAAGAAGGGCTACAGCGGCGTTGGCATCTGGAGCCGGCGGCAGCCGGATCGTGTTGTCGAGGGATTCGACGGTGGCGAGTTCGATGCCGAGGGACGTTACATTCGTGCCGACTTCGACAATCTTTCCGTTATCTCGCTGTATCTGCCCTCCGGCTCCTCCTCACCGGAGCGTCAGGAGGCGAAATTCCGCTTCCTTGACGTCTTTCTGCCGCATATGCAGGCGCTGCGCAACGAAGGTCGCGAAATCGTGCTGTGTGGCGACTGGAACATCGCCCATCAGGAAATCGACCTGAAAAACTGGAAGAGCAATCAGAAAAACTCGGGCTTCCTGCCCGAGGAGCGTGCCTGGCTGAGTCGCGTTTTCGACGAGCAGGACTGGGTTGATGTTTATCGTCGTCTCCACCCCGAGGCAACCGGCGAGGCCTACACCTGGTGGAGCAATCGCGGCCAGGCCTGGGCGAAGAATGTCGGCTGGCGGATCGACTATCAGATCGCCACTCGGGGCATCGCCACAACGGCTTTCGCCGCTGCCGTCTACAAGGCCGAACGCTTCTCCGATCACGCGCCGCTGACTGTCGATTACAACTTCCCTGTCTGATCCAAAGTGAATTGATTTCGCTGCCCGGACGGGCTAACCTGTACTCTCTGCTTAACGCTACCAACGAGGTCGAAAATGTCCGAACAACAAACCGCCGCCAACAAGGAAAAACTTGTTTCCGACCTGAAGGTCGTCATCGCCGACACCGAGGAACTGCTGCGCGCGACCTCCGGCGTTGCCGGCGAAAAGGTTGGTGAACTGCGCGAACGCTTGGTCGTCCGCCTGCGCGACGCCAGGGAGCGCGTCATTGACATGGAGCATGCCGTGATCGACAAGACCAAGGCAGCTGCCCGCGCTACCGACGACTTTGTTCATGACGAGCCGTGGAAAGCTGTTGGCGTTGCCGCCGCACTGGGCCTGGCGCTCGGTGTGCTGATCGGCCGTCGTTAACCGCATGGCCCAGCCGGAAGGCGGTGAGGGCGGCCGCGAAGGGCTCTTTGCGGCCGTCAAGAATACCCTGGCGACCCTGCTGACAATCGGCAGGACGCGCCTGGAATTGCTGGTCACGGAACTTGAGGAGGAAAAGCTCCGCCTCATGTCGCTGTGGTCGAAGGCGATAGCGGCTGCCTTTCTGCTGGCGGTTGGCCTGATCATGGCGGTCTTCTGCCTGGCACTGGCCTTCTGGGAACATCGGGTACTGGTCTTTGGTCTGTTTGCAGCTGTTTTTATCGGTGGCGCCTTGTTTTTGGTTGCCTCGCTCAAACGTCAGATAGCTGAGCCGAGCAAGCTGCTTCGCACCAGTCTCAATGAACTTGAGGCCGATGCGGCGCTGCTCAGGCGGCGCGGCGAGCCGCCTGGCGCATGAGTGCCAAGGCCATTGAACTTGCGGTCCGGCGCGGTGCCCTGGCCGAGCGGATCGCGGCACAGCGGGTGGCGCTGGGGCAGCATGCGAGCGGACTGGAAACACTTTGTGCCGGTGGCGACACCCTGTTGCGCGGGGTGGACTGGCTCAAGCACCATCCAGCTACCGTTGGCGCCGCCATCTTTGCGGTCGTCATCGCCCGGCCGAGAAGAGCCTGGCGCTGGGCCCGGCGTGGGATTTTCCTGTGGCGTGGCTGGCGTTCTCTGCGCAAATTCCTTCCTGTTGGACGCTGAAAATCGTGGCCGGTGTGAACAAGGCCGTCACGCTGCCGGTCTGGTGGCGGCAGGTGATGTCTTCGCAACGCCGCGAAGTGCGGCGTGTGCTGGCTGAACTGATCGCCACGCGCGGCGTCATGCCGCTGTTGATGAAGGTGCGCAACGGCGAGCAGTGGACGCCGGCTGAGCGGGAAGAACTGCTCGCTCACCTGCGCCGCATGGCGCATCTTTCACCTTACCTGATCGCCCTGGTGCTGCCCGGCTCAGTCATTCTGCTGCCGGCCTACGCCTGGTGGCTGGACCGCCGGCGGCTCAAACGGCCGGACTAGGTCGCGTCGACTCGCCGTCGCCGTGCCACGGCGCCACCTTGAGCAGCAACAGCATGCCGGGCGCAGCCATGATGAAGCATAACCAGAAGAAGTTCGTCCAGCCCATGCTTTCGACCAGCCAGCCGGCGGTGGCATTGATGAAGGTGCGCGGCACCGCCATCAGACTGGTGAACAGCGCCAATTGGGTTGCCGTATAGGCCGGGTGCGTGGTCCGTGCCATGAAGGCGACGAAGGCCGTGGTGCCTAGCCCGGCGCCGATGGCTTCGCCGGCGATGACGATGGCCAGTGTTACCAGCCGTGCCGGTGTCGATTCGCCGGGACCGATGCCGGCCATCCAGACGAAGCCGAGAATGGTGACGATCTGCACCACGCCGAACAGCCACAGCGCCCGGTTGATGCCCAGCTTGATCATCCAGATGCCACCGAGGATGCCGCCGATGACCATCGGCCACAGGCCGGCATTCTTGGCGATGACACCGATTTCCGTCTTGCTGTAGCCCATGTCCAGATAGAAGGGCGTGGCCAGCGCCGTGCACAGTGAATCGCCGAGCTTGTAGAAGAACAGGAAGGCGAGCACCAGCAGCGCCGACTGCACGCCGTGCCGGCCGAAGAATTCGCGGAAGGGTTCGACCACCGCGTCGCGCAGGGTGCGCGGACTACCGCGGGCAGCCAGCGGTTCTTTGACGCTCAGGGTCATCGCCAGGCCGGGTAGCATGAAGGCGGCGGTGATGACGAAGACCTGGCTCCACGGCAGGTGATCGGCGAGGATCAGCGACAGCGAGCCGGGCACCAGACCGGCGATGCGGTAGGCGTTGACGTGGATGGCATTGCCCAGGCCAAGTTCTTCGTCGGGAAGGATCTCGCGACGGAAGGCGTCAAGGGCGATGTCCTGGGTGGCCGAGAGAAAGGCGAGGAGGGCCGTCAGGCCGACGACCAGCGACAGGTGCTCGACCGGCGACAATTGGCCGAGCCAGCCGATGGCGGCGACCAGGCCGATTTGCGAAACGAACATCCAGCTGCGCCGGCGGCCGAGCCAGGGCAGGATGCCGTAGCGGTCGAGCAGCGGCGCCCAGAGGAATTTCCAGGTGTAGGGAAACTGGATCAGGGCGAAGGCGCCGATGGCGCGCAGCGACAGGCCCTCGGTCTTCAGCCAGGCCGGCACCAGGTTGAGCAGCAGGTAGAGCGGCAGGCCGGAGGCGAAGCCGGTGAAGATGCAGATCAGCATCCGCCGGTTCCACAACGCAGCCAGCCAGGCCGGCATCAGCGGTTTCGCGTCAGGCGATAGACTGCCAGACTGCCGAGGAAATTGAGTTCGCGTTCGTCGGCGTTATCCACCGGCTTGCCCTGTTCATCGAGCACGCTGCGTTCGCGGATGATCAGGCCCATCTGCCGGCACAGCGCCTCGAAATCGAGCAAGGTGAAGAAGCGCACATTGGGCGAGTCGTACCACTGATAGGGCAGGTCTTCGGAAACCGGCATGCGGCCGTCGAGTACCGAGCGCAGGTTCTTCCAGTAGGCGAAGTTGGGGAAGGAGACCACCGCTTCGCGACCGACGCGCAGCATTTCGCGCAGGATGCCCTCGGTGTGGCGCACCGTCTGCAGCGTGCGCGACAGCACGACATGATCGAAGGCATAGTCCTCGAAGCCGGCCAGACCCGCTTCCAGGTTGCTCTGAATGACGTTGACGCCATTCTCGACGGCGGCCAGCACATGGCCGGGATCGCGTTCGATGCCCCAGCCCCGCAGCCCGCGTTCGCTCAGCAGCCGCAATAATTCGCCCGCGCCGCAACCGAGATCGAGCACGCTATCGCCGGCCTTCATCCAGCCGGCAATGACATCGAAATCGGGGCGCTTCAAAATATGGCTCATGTGGCAATGTTTTGCATATAGGCGGCCACTACCGCGTGGTAGTAGTGGTCGTCCATCAGGAAGGCGTCGTG
>DDWF01000069.1:0-18236 GCA_002345845.1 Betaproteobacteria bacterium UBA2293
CATCCTTGCCCATGCCGGTGAGGATGACCCCGATCGCCTGACGGCCGACCAGCGTGGCGGCCGAATCGAAGAGCACATCCACCGACGGGCGGTGACGATTGACCGGCGGCGTAGCCTGGATCTCCGTCACGTAACCGGCGCCGCTGCGGCGGATTTGCAGGTGCGAATGGCCGGGAGCAATGAAGACCTTACCCGGCTCGACTTTCTCGTTGCCCTGGGCCTCGCACACCTGGGGGGCGCACAACCCGTCTAGCCGCTTGGCAAAGGAGGCAGTGAACGATTCCGGCATATGCTGGACGACCAGGATCGGTGGGCAGTTGGCCGGCACGCCGAGAAGGAAGGTCTTCAGTGCCTCGGTCCCCCCCGTGGACGCACCGACGAAGATGATCCGCCCCTGCCCGCCCCCCGCCCGCGTGGCCATCGAGGGTGACACAGCAGATGCCGCGGCGGCGGAAGTGGCGGCGAGTGGCGCAGAAGCCATCGGCCGTGCCAGACGGGCCCCTTTGGCGGCGCGAATCTTGTCGGCCAGTTCTTCGGCGTAATCATCCATGCGCCGGCCATCGGCCCGCGGCTTGCCGATGAAATCGACGGCACCCAGTTCAAGGGCTTTCAGGGTTGTCTCCGAACCGGCTTCGGTAAAGGCGGAGACCATCACCACCGGCATCGGCCGCAAACGCATCAGACGCTCCAGAAATTCAATGCCATCCATCTTCGGCATATGAAAATCGAGCGTCAGCACGTCGGGGTTCAAAACCTTGATCAATTCCCGCGCGCTTTGCGCATCCGGCGCCGAACCAACGGCTTCGAGGTCGGGGGCGGCATTGATCATCTCGCAGAGCATCGCCCGCATCAGTGCGGAATCATCGATGACCAGGACGCGAATCTTGTTCGGCATATTAGTGAATGAGGGATAAGGCTGCGGTCAGATGAACAGTTCGACGTCGCCGGCAACCGGTGCGCCTGACAGACGATCCTTGTAATCGCGCTCGCGACTGAACAGGGTGTCGTTATGCACACGGTGCAGCTTCTTGACCAGCGCCCGGCCGGTGTCGGGGAAATAGTAAACCTTGCGCGGGTACGAATCGAGCAGATCCTTGGCGACGACGGGGATCTTCTCGGTTTCCAGGTAGTCGAGCACGAACTCGGCATTACGCGTGCCGACATGGCTGCTGGACAGGCTGGCGAGGACAGCCCCGCCCCCGAATACCTTGGCTTCCAGGCGATGTCGCCGGGCACCCGACTTGAGCAGATGGTTGATCAGGACTTCCATGGCGTAGGTGCCATAGCGCGCCGAACTGCCGACGCGATCACGGCCACCGTCATCCGGCAACATGAAATGATTCATGCCGCCGATACCCGCCTCAACGTCGCGGATACAGGCGGCCACACAGGACCCAAGGACAGTGACGAGCAGCATGCCGTGGCCGGAGACGAAATATTCGCCGGGCAGTATCTTGGCCGCCTCACTCTGAAAATGGCGGTCGTAGTAGCGGTTTTCCGCCAGATGCTCGTCGTATGCGTGGTGCACCACGGGATCTCTCAGCGCGCCTTGGCCAGCGCGTATACGGTCTTGCCCAGCGAGCGGAAGAGATCGGCCGCATGCATGAAGCTCTCCGAATGGCCGGCGAACATCAGGCCGTCGGCCTGCATCATCGGGGCGAAGCGCGACAGAATCTTGTATTGCGTCGGCTTGTCGAAATAGATCATGACGTTACGGCAGAAAATGACGTCGAGCGGCCCTTTCACCGTATAGCTGGCGTCAAGCAGGTTGATGCGCTGGAACTGCACCAATTCCTTGAGTTCCGGACGGACGGCGACATAGCCGTCCTGCGTTCCGGTCCCGCGCAGGAAAAACCGGCGCAGCCGCTCGGGCGACAGCTTTTCCACCCGATCGACGGAGTAGACACCCTTGCGGGCGGTTTCCAGCACATTGGTATCGAGATCGGAGGCGATGATCGAGACGTGCGAACAGTTGCTGCCGAAGGTTTCGGCCACGGTCATGGCGATCGAATACGGCTCCTCGCCGGTAGAGGCGGCGGAACACCAGACACGGACCGGTCGCCGGGTACCGATTTTCTGCAGATGCTCGGCGAAAATCGGGAAGTGATGCGGCTCCCGGAAAAACGAGGTGAGATTGGTCGTCAACGAATTGACGAAGCGCTCCCATTCGCTGCTGTCACCCTTTTCCAGGGCATCCAGGTACTCGGCGAAGCTGCGGCTGCCGGTGGCCCGCAAGCGGCGGGCCAGACGCGAGTACACCATGTCCTGTTTGACGGGCGACAGGGAGATGCCGGCATGCTGGTAGATCAACTTGCGCACGCGCTCGAAATCAGCTGGCAGGAAATTGAACTCACGGGCGCCGGCATCGCGCCCGATCAGGGACGAGATGCCGGTCGGCGGGATATTGGGGCGCGCGGTGTCGGCCATACTCAGAATTCCTCCCATTCGTCATCGAGGCGTAGCGCCGTCGGCGGCGGCATTTTCTGCCCGGCACGACGTTGTCCAGCCTGAACCGGCTCCGTCGCGGGGCGGGGTAATTGCCGGCGAGCGGCAACTGCCTCGCGGCGCTCGTTGCCGACGTGGAATACGGCAACCGCCTGGGCCAGGCTGTGCGCCTGTTCTTCCAGGCTCTCGGCAGCGGCCGCCGCCTGTTCGACGAGGGCGGCATTCTGCTGGGTAACTTCATCCATCTGATTGACGGCCAGGCAAACCTGATCAATGCCGGCACTCTGTTCACGGCTGGCGGCGGAGATTTCGGTCATGATCGCGGCGACGCGGCGAATGCTGGCCACTACTTCCTGCATGGTCCGGCCGGCCTGATCGACCTGCTTGTTACCGGCTTCCACCTTGCTCACCGAATCCGAGATCAGTTCCTTGATTTCCTTGGCCGCCGCGGCACTGCGCTGGGCCAGATTGCGTACCTCGGTCGCCACCACGGCAAAGCCGCGGCCCTGCTCACCGGCCCGCGCCGCCTCAACGGCAGCATTGAGCGCCAGGATGTTGGTCTGGAAGGCAATACCATCGATGACCCCGATGATGTCGGCGATCCGGCTGCTAGCCTGATGGATGGCGCTCATCGTCTGCACTACTTCGCCGACCACTTCGCCACCCTTGATCGCGATGCCCTGGGCGTTGACCGCCAGCTCACTGGCCTGACGGGAGTTTTCGGCGTTCTGGCGGACCGTGCTGGTCAGTTGCTCCATCGACGAGGCGGTTTCTTCCAGGCTGCTCGCCTGTTCTTCGGTACGGCTGGAGAGATCCTGGTTGCCGGCGGCGATCTCCTGGGCCGCCGTGTTGATGGCATCAGTCGCCCGCTTGATCTGCTCGACGATTTCCTGCAGCCGGGCGACGGTGGTATTGGCGTCGTCCTTCAACTGGCCGAAGGTACCGTCGTATTCGGCAGCGATGCTCTTGGTCAGGTCGCCCTCGGCCATGGCGCCGAGCACATGGGCGATGTCGTTGAGTCCGCGCTGGCTGATTTCCAGCAGGCGGTTGAGGTCGCCGGCCAGGCGCAGGAAGAAACCGTGCTTGCCGTCCTCGCCTACCCGCCGCGAAAAATCGCCACGGGCGGCGGCCCCGACAATCTCCGCCACTTCGTCCTCAACGGCGACCTCGGCGGTACGGTCCAGCCATTCGACGGCATAACCAAGACGCTGGCCACTCTCGTTGCTGACCGGCGTCACCGCCAGCGAGAAGGTACGACCGCCCAGCTTGATGGTCGCCCGGTGGGTGCCGACAAGCGTCGCCAGCAGTTGCCGCTGGTGGGCCGGATGACGATGGAAAACATCGATATTGGTGCCAATCAGCGTGCTGCTGGAAAATGCCGGGAGATCCTTGCGAATGTCGTTCTCGGCAACAGCGAACATCTCGCGGATGGCGCGGTTCATGTAGATGATGTTCAAACCGTCGTCGACGATCATCACATTGGTGGCGGCGTTGTCGAGACCGATACGGATGCGCAGGTTCTCCTCGGAAACCCGACGTGCCTCGGCCACATCACAACCGAGCTTGATCTGCATGGACTGCATGGACTGGAGGACCTTGCCGACTTCGTCATTGCGATTGAAATCGAAGCGATTGTCGTATTCGCCGGCGGCGATCCGGCGGAAGGTATCGGTGACCGTGCCCAGTGGCCGGAGCACGCCAGTCATCGTGCGGCGCAGCGCCAAGAAGGCGAACACGGCGGCCAGCACGGCAAGCGCCGGCGCGGCAGCCCCCAGTTGCGCCCCCGCGAAACCGAGCAACAGGAGTACGGCAACAACCAACAGGGCAACCAGATTGACCGCCGTCGCCGCCGACATGTCGCGCAGCGAACCGGCCATTCCCTCGCCACCGCTGACGATACTGCCGCGCAAGATGCGCAGACTACCCTGGCGCTGCTCACGGAATTGCCGATAGACATCCTCCACCTGGCGAGTGATTTCCGGCTCCACCAGCCGGCGCACCGACATGTAGCCGGTGACCTGGCCGTCCTCCCAGATCGGCGTCACGTTGGCCCGAACCCAGTAGTAATCGCCATTCTTGCAGCGATTCTTGACGAAGCCGGTCCACGGTCGATGCTGGCCGAGGGTCTGCCATAGATCGGCGAAGGCTTCCACCGGCATGTCCGGATGACGGACGATGTTGTGCGACTGGCCGATCAACTCGGCCTCGTTGAAACCGCTGATTTCGATAAAATCGCGATTGACGTAGGTAATGCCCCCCTTCAGATCGGTTTTTGAAACGATCAGTGTCGCGGAATTCAGGAGGACTTCCTTGTCGGTCACCGGCTGGTTGTTCTTCATCACGCCTCCTCATCGTGCCCGACAGGCATCGATAGTTTCAAAATTCCGCCCATTCGTCATCGCCGGCAGCTGGCAGGTGCAGGCCGCTCTTGGCGACCGTCGGGCTTTCCAGGCGGACCGGCTGGCGGTGATCAAGCGCCGGTACCGGCCGCGACCTTGCCGGCAGCGCCTCCTGGCGCACAGCGCTGCCCGCCGGCAGAGCGAATACGGAAACTTCACGCGCCAGTGCATCAGCCTGCTCTTCAAGGCTTTCAGCAGCCGCCGCCGCCTGTTCGACGAGGGCCGCGTTCTGCTGCGTCACCTCGTCCATCTGGCTGATCGCCAGGCTGACCTGCTCGATACCGGCGCTCTGTTCAAGGCTGGCCTGGGAAATTTCCTGCATCAGGTTGGCCACCCTGCGAATGCTGCCGACGACTTCTTCCATAGTCCGCCCAGCCTGATCGACCAGGCGATTGCCCACCTCGACCTTGTTCACGGAATCCGCGATCAGGCCCTTGATCTCCTTGGCGGCGGCGGCGCTGCGCTGCGCCAGATTACGCACCTCGCTGGCGACGACGGCAAAGCCGCGGCCCTGCTCACCGGCCCGAGCCGCTTCAACGGCAGCATTGAGCGCCAGGATATTGGTCTGGAAGGCGATGCCATCGATGACGCCGATGATGTCGCCAATCTTGCTGCTCGAAGAATGGATGGCGCTCATCGTATCGACCACCTGGCCAACCACCTCGCCACCGCGAATGGCCACCTGCTGGGCAGCCCCGGCTAATTCGCTGGCCTGCCGGGCGTGATTGGCATTCTGTTTGACGGTGCCGGTCAGCTCTTCCATGCTCGAAGCCGTCTCTTCAAGGCTGCTCGCCTGCTCTTCGGTACGCCCCGAGAGATCCTGATTGCCGGCCGCGATCTCCTTGGCGGCGGTATTGATCGCATCGGTCGCCAACTTGATTGCCATCACAATCTGCTGCAGCTTGTCGACGGTGCCGTTGGCATCGTCCTTCAGCGTGCCGAGCACGCCCTGGTAGTCGCCGTCGATCTTTTGCCGCAAATCGCCCTGCGCCATCCGCGAAAGCATGGCGCCGACATCGGCCAGAGCCGCCGAACTGGCGCCGAGCAACTGATTGATACCGGCGGACAGGTCGTGATGGAAACCGGACATCCGCGAATTGTCGATACGCTTGCTGAAATCGCCAGCCACCGCAGCCTCGATGATCCCGGCGACCTCGCGCTCGACTTCGACCTCGGCGGTACGGTCATTCCATTCGACCACCGTACCGAGTCGCTCGCCACGTTCGTTGATGATCGGATTCGCAGTCAGTCGGAAATGCCGCTGGCCGATGCTCATGTCGTTGCGATGGGTGCCCTGCAAGCTGGCCAGCAGGTTGCGCTGATGCGAGGGCTGGCGGTGATACATATCGAAGTTGGAACCGAGAATGGCATCCGCCCGGAAACCGGGCAACACCTGGCGGATGTCGTTCTCCGCCAGGCGCATCATGGCCAGTACCGAAGCGTTGCAATAGATGATCTGGCCGTCCGGGTCGGCGACCATGACATTGTTCGAGGTGACGTCGAGCGCCACCTTGATACGCATGGTGGCATTGGCAGCCAGGTGTTCGGCTTCGATTCGGCGGCGCAGCCCCGACTGCATCTTGTCGAGTGCCTGCTGCAACTCGCTGACCTCATCGCGACCGTCAATGCTGATGACGTTGTCCAGACGCCCGGCGGCAATCTCGTCGGCAATATGCACGGATTTGGCCAGCGGCCGGGTGATGCTGCGGCCAAAGACATAGGAGAAGGCGGCGACCAGCAGCGTGACCAGCACGGCCAGCCCAATCAGCATCTCGGTGGTTGTCTCGGTGGTCTGGCGAGCGCCGTCGAACAGCTCGCGGCCGCTTTCGGCATAGTACTGACGCAGCGCATCGGCGGCCAGACTGGCCTTGGCGTAGGCCGGCCGGACGACACCGGCGTAGATGTCGGCAGCTCGATCGTAATCGCCGGCTGCCAACGCTTCACCCGCTGGCACGATCCCTTCCTGCACGTAAATGGCGCGCGCATGGCGATAGGCTTCCGCCAGCTCGCTTTCCTTCTCGTTCAAGGCTCGGGCGGAGTATTCCTGCCATAGGGCGTCAATGGCCCGGCGGTTCTTGTCGAGACTGTCAATGTGCAAGGTCACCGGGTGATCGTGCTTGGCCGCCTGGCTGCCGGATGGGTCATGCAGCAGTCCACCGGCCACCTGCAGATTATTCTCCGCCATCAGCGTCTGGATGCGCAGGACAAGCGAGCCAGGTTCGAGCTTGGCGACGTAGATGGCCTCGCTGGTGCGCGCCACGTCACGCATATAGATCGCGGCAACGATGACGAGGACGGTAAACCAGAAAGCCATCCCCAGGGCTTGCCAGGTCAGGCGGGTACGGATTCGCAGTTTGTTGAGCATCGGACTTCCCTGTTCGCTAGTTCGACGTCGCCGCGTCGTCAATGAGTTCCATGTCGGCGCTGGTCATCAACCGTTCGATATCGGTGACGATCATCATCCGCGCCTCCTGGGTCGCCAGACCAAGGATGTACTTGGTATCGAAGGATCCGGAAAAGTCAGGCGCCGGACGGACTTGCCCGCGGGTCAGCGAGATCACGTCGGAAACGCTGTCCACGACGACGCCAATGACGCGGCCGATGATATTGAGAATGACGACCACGGTGAACGGGGTGTATTCGATCTTGCCCAGGTTGAACTTGATGCGCAGATCCACCACCGGCACGATGATACCGCGCAGGTTGATGACTCCCTTGATGAAGGGTGGCGCATTGGCGATCAACGTCGGTTGCTCGTAGCCACGAATCTCCTGGACTTTCAGGATATCGATGGCGTACTCCTCGCTGCCCAGCGTGAAGGTCAGATATTCGCTGGCCACCAGATCCTCGTCCGGCATCGCTCCGGCCCCCTGCCTCGTCACATCCATGTCTTGCTCCTCGTCTGCGCGCTCATCCTGCCCTCTGCACCATTGTTCTGGCCATGCCGGCAATCGCCGGGACATCAAGAATCAGCGCCACATGGCCGTCACCCATGATGGTCGCGCCGGAAATGCCGGGCACCCGGCGGTAGTTGGCTTCCAGGCTCTTGATCACGACCTGGTGCTGGCCGACCAGGGCATCGACGAACAGCGCCGCCTTGGCGCCGTCAGCTTCGATGACGACCATGATGCCCTGGGTGAAATCGCTCCAGTTCGAATCGAGGCCAAACAGTTCGTGGAGCACGACGACCGGCAGAAAATCACCGCGCACCTGAATCAGCCGCGCCTGGTTGGCCAGCGTGCGGATATCACCGGCCGCCGGCTGCAGGGACTCGATGACGTAGGACAGGGGCAGGATGTAGGTCTGATTACCCACGGCCACCGACATGCCGTCAAGAATGGCCAGTGTCAGCGGCAGGCGAACCGTCATCCGCGTACCGACCCCGAGCATCGATTCGATCTCGACCCGGCCGCCCATCGCCTGGATGTTGCGACGGACGACATCCATGCCGACGCCACGTCCGGAGACATCGGTAACCTGATCGGCGGTCGAAAACCCGGCTTCGAAAATCAGGCCGAACACCTCTTGATCGGTCATCTGCTCGGAAACCGGCAGCCCGCGCTCGCGCGCCTTGGCCAGGATCTTGTTGCGCGGCAGGCCGGCGCCGTCGTCACCGACCTCGATGACGATGTTGCCCCCCTGGTGATAGGCCTTCAGCGTGATCGTACCGACCGGACTCTTGCCGGCGGCCAGACGCTTCTCCGGCAACTCGATGCCGTGATCCAGACTGTTGCGGATCAGGTGCGTCAGCGGGTCGGCAATGCGCTCGATCAGCCCCTTGTCGAGTTCGGTCGTCTCGCCCGAAGTCTTCAACTCCACCTGCTTGCCCAGCTTGCCCGAGAGATCGCGAACCACCCGCGGAAAACGGGAGAAGACGAATGAAATCGGCAGCATGCGGATCGACATCACCGATTCCTGCAGATCGCGGGTGTTACGTTCGAGCTGGGCAAGGCCATTGACCAGCCGCTCCGGCGCCGCCTCCGCCATCTGCGTGGCCGTCTGCAGCAGCATGGCCTGGGTGATGACCAGTTCGCCAACCAGATTGATCAGTTGGTCCACTTTTTCGACGCTGACGCGGATCGACGAGTCGCTGGCGGCAACAGCCGCCGCCGGCCGGCCGCCAGGACGCGGCGGCGTCGCTGGCGGCGCCGCCTTGGGCGGTGCCGCCACGGGCTCTGACACCGCGATGGCGGCCGTTACCGGCTCGGCAGTTGGGGCAAAAAATCCGTAACCGTCGCCATCGGTCAGCGCCACCGGCGCAGCATCCAGCGCTGCCGGCGGCGGCGCCAGCGGCTCGAAAAAGCCATAGCCATCGTCGGCAGCGGCTGAAACCTCGATCTTGGCAACCGGCAAGGGATCGAAAAAGCCGTACCCCTCGTCGTTCGTTACGCTCTCGTCAGCCACCGGCGGCGTGGCCAGCGGCACAAAGAAACCGTAGCCTTCATCCTCGACCGGAGCGCCAGGCGCCTCACCGAAAAAGCCGAATGCCGCCTCGTTCTCAATCTCGACCAAGCTCTCTTCGGCCACCCGCCAGGCCCCGTTTTCGGCAATGAAATCAATCGCCTCCGAGAAACCCTCTGGATCAGCAGCAGTTACCAGACGCAACTGCCAGAAACCGACGCCGCGATCCTCGGCGTCCGGCTGACTGAGTACCTCCAGGTCACCCACGGCGCGAAGTTCATCGAGCAACCCGTCGACACCACCGGCATGCGCCGAGACAGCGGTCGGCACGAACTCGATAGCGAAGGCCCGGCGAGTCTGCGCGACCGTTGCCGACGCCTTCGCCGGCTCTGAATCCGTTATCGCCGGCAGCGGCTTGGCTGATGCCGGCGCCCCGCCTTCCGACAGGCTGCGCAGGCGTGTGCAACTGGCCTGTACTGCCTGTATATCGACACTGCCCCGCCCCTGGTGGGCTTCCAGCATGCTGCGCAGCAGATCCCCCGATTCGAGAAAGGCATCGACCATCTCGGGACGCAAGGCGAGTTCCTGCTTGCGAATACGGTCGAGCAGGTTCTCCAGGATATGGGTGGTTTCGGCCAGATCGGTGAAGCCGAAAGTCCCGGCACTGCCCTTGATCGAATGGGCGGCGCGAAAAATTGCGTTGAGCTGTTCCGCATCCGGATTGCCAACATCAAGTTCAAGCAGCAACGCCTCCATTGCCGCCAGATGCTCCGCCGATTCCTCGAAGAACACCTGGTAAAACTGCGTCATGTCGATCGCCATGCTACCCCCCAAACTGGGCAGACAAACGCCTGCCAGGCGCAGCGCGACCCGACCACAGCGGCGTATTCACGCACCCGCCCGACGACACTCAGCCAATTACCTTGCGGACGACTTCAATCAGCTTCTGGGGATCAAAGGGTTTGACCAGCCAGCCGGTTGCCCCGGCCGCTCGCCCCTGCGACTTCATGGCATCGGAGGACTCGGTGGTCAGCATGAGGATCGGCGTCGAAGCGTACTGCGGCATGCCGCGCAAGGTCTTGATCAGGGTCAGGCCATCCATGCGCGGCATGTTCTGGTCGGTCAGAACCAGATTGACGCTACGTGCCTTGGCCTTGTCCAGACCATCCATCCCGTCGACTGCCTCGACGACCTCATAGCCAGCACTTTTCAGGGTAAAGCTGACCATCTGCCGGATGGATGCCGAATCATCGACTGCGAGCACGGTTTTCGCCATATCTTCCTCTTTCTTCAATTATTAATTTGCTCCGGCCAGCTGCCGCCAGGGAGTCTGCTTAACCGGGAGTTCCCTTGCCCAGCCCCGGAAGGTCGAGACCTTCGCCCACGTCGTCATCGGTCGAAATATCCGACTCCGGCCCCTCTTCCTGGAGGATCGCCAATTCTGTCTTCTGATTGAGCACGACGATGCTGATGCGGCGATTGACCGAATTCAACGGATCGTTCTTGTCAAATAGCACGGTCGAGGCCAGGCCGACGACGCGCAACACTTTGGTATCGTCCATGCCGCCGGTCACCAGTTCGCGACGCGAGGCATTGGCCCGGTTGGCCGATAGCTCCCAGTTCGAGAAGCCGACGGTGCCGCCGACGAACTGCGCGGCATCGGTATGGCCGGCCAGGCTGATTCGGTTACTGACGCCGTTCAGCGCCTTGCCGATCTGGCGCAGGATATCCCGCGTGTAAGGCTTGAGCTCGGCGCCGCCGGAATCGAACATCGGCCGGTTCTGTTCGTCGACAATCTGGATACGCAAGCCCTCGGAAGTAATGTCGAGCAGCATCTGCTTCTTGAACTGAGCCAGTTGCGGACTTTGCTCGATCATTTTCTCGATGTCGGCCTTGAGTGTCTCCAGACGCTCAAGCTCCTTGCGGCGGAATTCCAGTTGCGCCTCCTTGGAGAAGGACGTGCTTTTTTTCGCCTCGACGTCGCCCCGCTTGACCTGGCCAGACTGCCGGGTGAGGTCCTTGCCGCCACCCTGCAAAATGCTGGTCGCATCACCCGCTCCGTCGCCGCCCGACATCGCCACCTTCGCCGGATTCTGGAAATACTCGGCAATGCCCTGCAAGTCGCCCTTCGCCGTCGAACCGAGCAGCCACATCAGCAGGAAGAAAGCCATCATTGCCGTCACGAAGTCGGCATAGGCAATCTTCCAGGCACCACCATGCGCGCCGCCGGCGACAACCTTCTTGCGCTTGATGACTATAGGACGGGTGGAGTCGTCGCTCATCCGCTTACCTTATCGATGGGCGACAAGATCACTTGCCCTTACGCGCCTTGAGCTCTTCCTCGAGCTCGACGAATCCAGGACGATCGTGCGAAGGCAGGGTCTTGCGACCGAATTCGATGGCCACCTGGGGGGCGTAGCCGGACATCGAGGCGAGCAAGACCATCTTGATCATCTGGTAGATCTTGGCGTCGCTGTGCGCCTTCTGCTCCAGCAGTTTGGCAACCGGCTCGACGAAGCCATAGGAAACGAGGATACCGAGGAAGGTACCGACCAGCGCCCCACCGATCATTTTGCCAAGCACGGCGGGCGGACTGCCCACCGACCCCATGACGTTAACCACCCCCATAACCGCGACGACGATACCGAAGGCCGGTACCGCACCAGCGACGTTGGACATCACGTGCCCTGGCTCGGCTGCTTCGTGATGATGCGTCTCCAGTTCGACATCCATCAAACTTTCGATCTCGACCGTATTCAGATTGCCGCCGACCATCATGCGCAGGTAATCGGTGGTGAACTCGATCACATGATGATCCTGGACGATGTTCGGGTACTTGCTGAAAATCGGGCTGGCCTCGGGATTCTCGACGTCGCCTTCGATTGACATCAGCCCCTCCTTGCGCACTTTGGCCAGGATTTCGAAGAGCAGGGCCAAGGCATCGACATAGTAGGCCTTGTTGTACTTCGACCCTTTGAGAATTCCAGGAATGGCACCGACCGTCGCCTTGATGACCCCGATGTTGTTGGCACCAACGAAATAGCCAATGGTCAGGCCAAAGATCGCCACATACTCCAGCGGCACCCAAAGAGCCAGGAGGCTGCCATGGACAGCGTAGGTTCCCAGCGACGAGGCCAGAATGATGACGTAAGCGACGATAAGAAGCATGCGGGGTTCCCTGGAGCGCCGGTCAATAGCCGACGCAGACGCGCGTATTTTTAGCTGCTGCTATTGTAGCCACAGGCGTTGCCCCTGTGCAAAGAAGAACTCGGCAAACCCACGTCTCGGCGGACCACTGCGGGTTCGGTGCTAAACTCGGCGACGCTACCAACCCCCTTCATCACCGTGATCCGTTACTGCATCCTTTGCGGGTCCGTTGTTTCGTTCACCGTGCCCGCCGGCGACAACCTGCCCCGGCATGTTTGCCCGAACTGCGGCCATATCCACTACGAAAACCCGCGCCTGGTCGTCGGCTGCATCGCCGAACACGATGGCGCCATCCTGCTTTGCCGAAGGGCAATCGAACCCCGCCTGGGCTTCTGGACGCTGCCCGCCGGCTTCATGGAAAACGGCGAAACGACTGCTGACGCCGCCCGCCGGGAAACCATGGAGGAAGCCGGCGCCACGGTCATCATCGATGCTCCATTCGCCATGATCAGCATCGCCCACATCAATCAGGTCCATCTCTTCTACCGCGGACGTCTGGCTTCGCCGGAATATTCAGCCGGCGAAGAAAGCCTTGAAGTCGCCATGTTCCCCCCCGGGGAAATACCCTGGCAAGAACTGTCCTTTCGTAGCGTGGCACTCTGCCTTGAGCGATACCTAAATGATCGCCAGCGCGGCCTTTACGACTTCCACGAAAGCCAGCTTGCGCCGCCCTGAGCGCTAAATATCGGGCAAAAAGTGCACCGGTAACTCAACCTGCAGGTGCCGTCCGTGAAGTTCTGCCGGCAGAGGGGCCAGACGCACAGCCTTCTCGATCATGGCGAGTGCCGCTTCGTCAAATTGCCGGTTACCACTGCTTTTCAGGAGGCGAACGACCGGCCAGGACGCGCCCGGCAGACGATCTATGCCGACCAGAACCTCAGCAGCCGCCCCCGCGGCGCTTGCTGCCGACGGATAGTACCTGAACTGGCGCACCTGCCTGGCCACAGCCAGCCGATAGGCACTCAAGCTAGCAACGGCGACGCTCTCTTGCGCTTCAGCAGGTAATGGAGAAGACGGAGTTTTGCCCCCGGTAAAGGGCGGAGCTAGCTCTCTCCTTGCACCGGCCACCACCTTCTTTGCTTGCGCCAATTTTGTCCGGACGGGCGATGGATCAGCCGAGTGGCTCCCGGCAAATTCCTGAGCCGGTCGCAATTCACCAACTAGACGGCCACCACCAACGGTGAACCAGTCCGCCAACGTGAGCTGCGGAAATGCATACCCCGCCAGGAGGGCTGCATGCAGCATCAGTGACACCAGCACTGCCTTCGCCAAGCGACGCCGATTGCTCGCCCCAGAATAAATCAGCCCCTCGGGCACCAGCGGTACGCAAGGGGCTGTTTCCGCCATAGCTCAAGGCGGGTCGAGTCTGGATTACTTGCCGAGCTTTCGAGCCTCCTCGTCCATCTTGCTCGAATACATTTTGCCCATCACCGCACCGATCACCAATACACCGACGATCACCGCCAGGCTCATCAAGCCGATATCACTACTAAACAAAAGTTCCCAAGCCATATGTCACCTCCCAGTAACAGAAAAAATCACTTCCCCGCCTTTGCATCCAAGCGCAAGGGCTCCTCCGAATCGGCCTGCCACTCACCTTGCAGACGCCACTGTCCGGCAGGGTCTTCGATAGAGACAAGCCACCTTCCGTGGAGGTCAGCGTTCAATTTACCGCCATAGAACCCTGGCCCCTCGGAAACCATTTCCACCAACTGATCCTGGCCGGCGCGCGTTGGATACGCCAGTTTCAGGACCAGTGCAGTGGGCAAATTTGCCGCCGCATCGGCGGTCAGCATCAAGCGCACATTGAGGCCCGAGCGCATGACATCAGCGTGCAGACCGAGACTGGTGGCCTGGTGATCGCGCTGCAGACGCTGATTAACTGTCAATCCCTGCTTGTAGTAATCGTCGGTCACCAGACCGTCATTGCTGACCACCGCCAGCCAGATCGTGATGATGCAGGCGACAATAACGATCGCCGGTCCGGCAATCAGGAACCATGGCCAGCGCTGCTTGTACCAAGGCGTGTTGTCACGTTGCATAGTGATTGATGTATTCATTTATCTCTCAGGGAAACAGGAAAGAGGCTTTCTCGCGGACCGCAATATCGTCATGCCCTTCGGCCGTGATATCGAAGTGTATGGTATTTGCCCCCCTGTTGCCCGACTCAGGGGGCACGCGAACGACAATGGTCACTTCGTGATTCTGCGCACTCTCAACCTCAACCACCTGGTCACCGGCGATCTCGATGCCGGCCAGCCCCCCGACGGAAAGCAGGTAGCGCTTCGGTGCCTCGGTTGTGTTCATGAGCTTGAGGTTGTAAATATTTTCGATACTGCCATCATCCGCCTCGCGCGCCAAGGTGGAGCGATCGCGAATCACGTCGACCTTGAGCGGGACCCGCGTCGCCAGCGACCAGATCGCCGCCACCGTGATCGCCATCAGGATGATGGTGTAAACGATGATGCGCGGGCGCAGGATGTGATTGACCACATCCTTTGCTGAGAAATGCATGGCCAGCGCGTTTTCGGTGGTGTAGCGAATAAGTCCACGCGGCAAACCCACTTTGTCCATCACCGGGTCGCAGGCATCAATGCACGCGCCACAGCCGATACATTCGTATTGGGTTCCCTTGCGAATGTCGATGCCGGTTGGGCAAACCACTACACACAGGTTGCAATCGACACAGTCACCCTGACCGGCAAGCGTGGCATCGACCGCCTTTTTGCGTGGCCCCCGTGGCTCGCCACGCTCGGGATCGTAGGTGATGATCAGGGTATCAGGATCAAACATGACCCCCTGGAAGCGCGCGTACGGACACATATATTTGCACACCTGCTCACGCAGGAAACCCGCCTGCATGTAGCAGAAGCCGCCGTAGAAAAAGATCCAGAACAGTTCCCAGCCGGACAACCCAAAGGGCATTGCCGCCAGCAACTCCTTGATCGGCGTGAAGTACGCGACGAGGGTAAAACCAGTCCACAAGGAGATGGCCAACCAGATGGCATGCTTGACCGCCTTAACACGCAACTTTCGCGCGTTCATCGGCGCCTTGTCGAGCTTCATCCGGGTTGAACGATCACCTTCGATCCTGTTCTCGACCCACATGAAAATTTCGGAATAAACGGTTTGCGGACAGGCATATCCGCAAAACAAGCGCCCCGCTACGGCGGTAAAAAGGAAGAGCGCGTAAGCCGAGATGATCAGCAACAAGGCCAAGTAAAACACATCCTGCGGCCAGAGGACCAGTCCGAAGAAATAGAACTTGCGTTCTACCAGATGCAGAAGAACAGCCTGACGCTCGTTCCACTGAAGCCACGGCAAACCATAGAAAAGGATCTGGGTGAACCATACCAAGGCCCAGCGCCAAGTATTCCACCAGCCCTTTACATCGCGGATATAGACCTTTTTGTGTTTCTCGTAGAAAGAAACAGCCACTCCGGCCCCGTGATCCTGCGAAATGATTTCCTTGCTGTCCATGACGCCTTTGTCGGTATCAAAATTGCGCTTTGGCCCCAAGGCACCATGTCAGCGCAAACGCAATTTGGATACAGAAGAGGGAAAAGCAACGGGGCGGCTCACGCCGCCCCGCATCAAACAATTACTTAGCGCCTTGGCTCACGCTGAGCACATAAGCGGACAGCAGGTGAATCTTGGCATCGCCGAGGAAGTCCTTCCACGCAGGCATCTTGTTCTGACGGCCATTGGTGATGGTCTCGGTAATGACGGCCTCGGAGGAACCATACAACCAGACCTTGTCGGTCAGGTTAGGCGCGCCGAGTGCCTGCATGCCGGTGCCGTCAGCGCCGTGACAACCGATACAGCCGGCGCTGGAGAAGGCTTCCTGACCACGAGCTGTACGCACGGCATCGTTCGGCAGACCGGACAAGGAGCGGACATAATTGGCCAGATCCTTGATCGTGTCAGCACCGAGCTGTGCATGCGGCGGCATGATCCCCATACGACCTTCAGAGATAGTTGCCTTGATCTGATCCGGCTCACCGCCCCACTGCCAATCACCGTCAGTCAGATTCGGGAAGCCCTTGGCACCACGAGCATCAGCACCGTGACACTGCATGCAGTAGGTCAGGTACATGCGCTTGCCCATTTCCATAGCCTGCTTGTCGCCAGCAACAGCCTTCAGATCCATGGCCATGTACTTGTCAAACAGCGGCTTGACGGCAGCATCCATCTTCTGGACTTCGGCCGTATGCTGCCCGACGGAGGTCCAGTTCAGCATGCCCTTGAAGTTGCCAAGACCCGGGTAAAGTGCCAGATAGACCAGCGCAAAGACCACGGTGATGACGAACATCCAGCTCCACCACTTGGGCATCGGGTTGTTGTATTCCTCAAGGGTTTCATCCCAGACATGACCCATGGTCTTGCCCGGCGTGAAGGTCGCCTTGCCCTGTACGATCAGCAGAACCGCGCAGGCCAGAATACTGCCCAGGACGATCACAATGACGTACATGTTCCAAAAATCGTTTACGAAATCGCTCATTTGCTTTCCTTTTATCAGCGCGGTTGCGATGCACTGGGCATCGCACCCTGATCATCGTCTTCCGCGAACGGCAGGTTGGCAGCTTCCTCAAACCCCTTCTTGCTGCCCCTGCCATAAGCCCACCCCACGATCGCCAGGAAGCAGAGCAACCCGGCAACCGTGATAATGGAACGCAGATCGTTGATGTCCATGGCCACTTACTTCATCGTGCTCAGTGCCGTACCCATACCCTGCAGGTAGGCAATCAGAACATCCAGTTCGGTCTGGTCACCGATAGCGGCCTTGGCTCCCTTGATCTCCTCGTCGGTATAGGTCGGGATACCACGCACGTTGGCATAGCCACGCATGAGTTGCATCTTGGCTTCGATATCCTTGCCAACCGTGTCCTTGGCCTTGTTATTGGCCAGGAAGCCAAAGGCAGGCATATTGGACTCCGGCACAACGTCACGCGGATTGATCAGGTGAGCGCGCTGCCACTCGTCCGAGTAGCGACCACCAACGCGATGCAGGTCGGGACCGGTACGCTTGGAACCCCACTGGAACGGATGGTCGTAGACGTATTCACCAGCCACCGAGTAGTGGCCATAACGCTCGGTCTCTGCACGGAACGGACGAATCATCTGCGAATGGCAGAGGAAGCAGCCTTCGCGAACATAGACATCACGTCCAGCCAGACGTACTGCGTCGTAAGGCTTGGTACCTTCCACAGGCGTCGTCGTGGACTTCTGGAAAAAGAGCGGAACGATTTCCAGCAGACCGCCCCACAGGACCACAAACAACGTGAGGATGAACAGCAGGCCTACGTTCTTTTCAATTTGCTCATGCTTAAGCATTCTTTTCTCCCCCTAATCAGGCGTGATGACCAGCCGGAGCGATCACCGGCAAATCCTGCGTCTTGCCGCCAGCCATGGTCTTGAACATGTTGTAGGCCATGATCAGCATGCCCAACAGGAACAGGACGCCACCCAGCCAACGGATCGCCCAGAACGGGTAGGAGCCCTTGACCGACTCGACGAAGCTGTAAGCCAGCGTACCGTCGGCGTTGACCGCACGCCACATCAGGCCCTGCATCACACCGGCAATCCACATGGAGGCGATATACAGAACGGTGCCGATGGTGGCGATCCAGAAGTGGGTCGTAACCAGGGCGGTGCTATACATTTCCTTCTTGCCGAAAAGACGGGGCAGGAGGTAGTAGATCGAACCGATGGAGACCATGGCCACCCAGCCGAGCGCACCGGAGTGCACGTGGCCAACAGTCCAGTCCGTGTAATGCGACAGCG
>DDWF01000069.1:18304-24515 GCA_002345845.1 Betaproteobacteria bacterium UBA2293
AGGGTCATGATGCCGTTGATCATGCCACCCCAGGACGGGGCCAACAGAATCAGCGAGAAGATCATACCGACCGACTGCGTCCAGTCCGGCAGGGCGGTGTAGTGCAGGTGGTGCGGGCCGGCCCACATGTAGGTGAAGATCAGGGCCCAGAAGTGAACCACCGACAGACGATAGGAGTAAACCGGGCGGCCAGCCTGCTTCGGAACGAAGTAGTACATCATGCCCAGGAAGCCGGCGGTCAGGAAGAAGCCGACGGCATTGTGGCCATACCACCACTGAACCATGGCGTCTTGCACACCAGAGTAAGCAGAGTAGGACTTGGTCAGGGTAATCGGCACAGCAGCGCTATTGACCAGGTGCAGCAGGGCAACGGCGATAATGAAGGAACCGAAGAACCAGTTGGCCACGTAGATGTGGGAAACCGTGCGCTTGGCGATGGTGCCGAAGAAGACCAGCGCATAAGAAACCCAGACCAGGGTGATCAGGATGTCGATCGGCCATTCCAGTTCGGCATATTCCTTACCCTGGGTAATACCCAGCGGCAGGGTGATAGCGGCGAGCAGAATGACGATTTGCCAACCCCAGAAGGTGAAGGGAACCAGCGGACCGCCCCAGAGGCGGGTGTGACAGGTGCGCTGAACGCACCAGTAAGACGTTGCGAACAACGCGCAGCCACCAAACGCAAAAATAACCGCGTTGGTGTGCAGCGGACGCAGCCGGCCAAAATGCAGGAAGCCAATATTCAGCTCCGGCCAGACCAGCTGGGCAGCAATGATGACACCGACAAGCATGCCAACAATGCCCCAGATGACAGTCATGACGGCGAATTGCCGTACGACCTTATCGTTGTATGTGGTTTGCGTTCCAGACATGAACCCACCTCTCGTTAATGAAAAGACTGAATGACCACCCCCCTGAACCCAAGGTGGCGCATGAAAGCGGATGGTATTCTAGTTCCTCGGGGCCGTTTTGACCTAGATCAACCTACGGAATATCTAGGGTCAATTAGCCCGAAAGTCGTAAGGCTCGTGTAAGCCACTCATGTTGGATGAGGCGCAAAATACGTGGACAAAAAAAGGGTGCGTCGTAACGCACCCCAACCCCAACAGAGAATGTTCGTGAAGGCTTCCCTTCACACAGAGATCATAATGTCACCCGAATTGGCCAATTGTGTTGACGCAGGTCAAACTTTGTCCGATTTGTCGTTTTCCGCCGGTTCTTGAGCGACATCCTCATCTTTTGGTAGTTTGTCGTCCATCAGAACGCGAAAGCCCGGCCCTTCCAGATCATCAAATTGACCGCTACGCACCGACCACCAGAAGGCTATGGCGATGCCGAAGACAATGAGCACTGATATGGGAATCAGCAGGTAGATACTTTCCATCAGTCATTCTCCAGACGCTGGATACGCAATGAGTTGAGCACGACCAGCAACGAACTCAGCGACATGCCGATCCCCGCCATCCACGGGGTTACGTAGCCAGCGATGGCGGCCGGCAAGGCAACCACATTGTAGGCGAACGACCACCAGAGATTCTGCCGGATCACCTGTAAGGCAAATCCAGCCCTTCCGAGACCTTTATGGAGATGACCCAGGTTTTCCGAGAGGAGAACAAAATCGGACTGGGTGCGGGCCAACTGGGCACCACCACCCATGGCGATGGAAACCTGTGCCTGGGCGAGCACTGGTGCGTCGTTTACACCGTCCCCGACCATGGCAACGACAGCACCACCTGCCTGCAGCTCAGTCACGCAGGCATATTTTTCGGCCGGAGTAACGCCTGCCCGCACATTGTCGATGCCGAGCTCACCGGCCACCCGGCGCGCCACCGCCGGCGCATCGCCAGTCAGCAGCACAACCGACTTACCGGCGCCACGCAGGTCGTCAATCAAACGCCTGGCCTCCGGACGCAACTGGTCGCCAATACGGAAAAGTGCCATCGCCCCACGGACATCGGCAAGCACGACGACGGTATCGCCACTCTCCAGCCACGTCTCCGCCGCACCGGGAAGCTCCGCACCACTGAGCGCCAGGGCATAGGCTGGACGTCCGACACGATAGCGCTGACCGTCGACCACAGCCTCGATGCCCTGCCCCGGCTCGCTGAGCGAATCGATAGCTGGCACGAGACTCATGTTGCCTGCGGCATGCCTCAGCGCCAGCGCCAGCGGATGTTCCGATGCCTGCTCAACGGTGGCAGCAATGGCCACGCATTGTTCACGGTCCAGATCAGCCAGCGGCTGCACGTCGAGCAGATGCATGTGCCCCGTGGTCAGAGTACCGGTCTTGTCAAAGACGAAATGCGTCGCTCGCGCCAGGGTTTCGATGGCATGACCGCGTGTTACCAGCAGCCCATCGCGAGCCAGGGAACCCGCCGTCACCGTCAAGGCGATCGGGGTCGCCAGAGCCAGGGCACAGGGACAGGTCACAACCAGCACGGAAACGGTCACCCAGAGCGCCTGCGAGGGCTCAACCAGATACCAGCCGAGTGCAGTCAGCAAGGCCACAATCAGTAAGGCGAAGACGAAATAGCTGGCAATGCGGTCAGCCAGTTCGACAATTTTTGGTTTTTCGAGCGAAGCGCGCTCCATCAGTTCGATGATCGCTGACAGGCGCGTTCCCTGCCCGACCTGCTCAACCCTTACAACCAGCGGACTTTCGGCATTGATCGAGCCTCCGGTCACGGCATCGCCGGCCAGTTTTGGCACCGGCAGGCTCTCGCCGGTGAGTAGCGCCTCGTTGGCGCAACTGACGCCCTCGACCACCCGACCGTCGGCCGGAACAATCTCGCCGGGACGGACCAGGACGTAATCACCAACCTGCAGGTCGGCGACAACTTTCTGCTCGGTCTCCCGGCTTGCCGGAAAACCCGGCAGCTTCTGCGCGAAGGCCGGCAACAGCTTGGTCAGCGCCTCGGTAACACTAAGCGCCTTCTGCCGTGCGGTCATTTCCAGATAGCGACCGCCCAGCAGAAAGAAGACGAACATGGTGATCGAGTCAAAGTAGACCTCGCCGCCCTGAATAAAGGTTGCCCAGCAACTGGCGGCGAAAGCGAGGCCGACGCCGAGGGCGACTGGCACATCCATGCCGACCCGGCGCAGCTTGATGTCGCGCCAGGCATTGCGGAAAAACGGCGCCGACGAATAGAAGACGACCGGCAGGGTGAGCACCAGGCTGGCCCAGCGCATCAGACTCTCAATATCGGCCGACATGTCACCGTCGGCGATATACACCGGATAGGCATACATCATCACCTGCATCATGCCGAAGCCGGCGACCCACAGCCGCCACATGGCCCCGCGCCGCTCCCTGCGGGACACTTCCTCGTTCTTGGCAGCATCGTACGGGTAGGCACGGTAGCCGATGGCGGCAATGGCGGTCAGGATGTCCGACAGCTTGATTTTCGACTCGTCCCAGCGAACCCGCGCCCGCCGGGTCGCATAATTGATATCGACTGCTGTCACCCCGGACAGCTTGCCGACATGCTGCTCGTTCAGCCAGATACAGGCCGAGCAGGTAATCCCTTCGAGCAACAGCGAGGCTTCGCGCTCACCCTCACCGAGTTCCTTGACGAAGCTTTTCTGGAAATCGGCGTGATCGAACAGCGCCAGTTGGCCAAGGATGGCCGGCATCGCCTCACGCGGCGACTCGGGCATGGCATCACGGCTGCGGTAGTAGTCTTCCAGCCCGTTTTCGACGATTGATTGAGCGACCGCCTGGCAGCCGTAACAGCACATGGCGCGATTTTCCCCACCGATCCTGACCGGCAGATCAACATCCTCCGGAATGGGCAGGCCGCAGTGGTAACAGGAGCATTCAGACATGCAATAAAAAAGGCACCGAAGTGCCTTTTTGGTCAATGGCGGAGCCGAAGTATAGTTTATTTGACGCCCATACGGATGGCACCGTCGAGGCGGATGACCTCGCCGTTCAGATAGGAATTCTCGGCGATGTGCTTGACCAGCGCCGCGAATTCAGCCGGCTTGCCCATGCGCGTCGGGAACGGCACCATCTTGTTCAGCGAGTCCTGCACCTCGGCCGGCATGCCGAGTAGCATCGGTGTCTCCATGATGCCCGGGGCGATGGTCATGCAGCGGATACCGCTACGCGACAGTTCGCGGGCCACCGGCAGGGTTAGCGCAACGATGCCACCTTTCGAGGCGGCATAGGCTGCCTGCCCGAGCTGGCCTTCGAAAGCGGCGACGGAGGCGGTATTGACGATCACGCCACGCTCGCCACCTTCGTCAGCTTCGTTTTTGAGCATGGCATCGACAGCCAGGCGGATCATGTTGAAGGTGCCAATCAGGTTGATGTTGATGACCTTGGCAAAACTCTCCAGGCGATGCGGCCCTTCCCGGCCCGCAACCTTTTCCGCCGGCGCGATCCCGGCACAGTTGACCAGGCCATGCAGGGCGCCGAAACGCTCGACTGCCGAGCGGACCGCCTGGCTCGCCGATACCTCGCTGGCGACATCGGTTTCGACGAACAGGGCATTGACCCCCAGATCGCCAGCCAGGCGTTCGCCGGCATCACGATTGAGATCGGCAAGTACCACCCGGGCGCCGGCCGCCGCCAAGGCCTGCGCCGTCGCCGCACCAAGACCCGAGCCGGCGCCAGTAACGAGAAATACCTTATTGTTGATCTGCATGTCTGCTCTCCACATATGAATGCCGGCTGCTGCCGGCCATTATTCCAAACGGTACCGTATGGTCCAGAGCGAGATATTACCCGGCAGCGGGGCAAAGCAAAATGCCCCGCTTCATCAAGAGGGGATATGGCAAAACAGCTATTGGTTAATGGCCTTCGGCGCAAAGCCGTCTAGACTGAAACAGTCAGACCTCATTCCGAGGAGTTCATCATGTCCGCCTTTGATTCCCCTATCGCCCGTTGCGACGCCGTGCACGAATTGGTTCTCACTGACGAAACCCAAGCCGAATGCGCCCGCGAACATGAGTGTCCGCCAGGTCGCATCTGCCCCCTCTGCGGATATTTCGCCGACCCGGACGAACGCAACGCCAAGGCAGCCATCGCCCCCTCTAGCACTTGAGCGGCGACAACTGAACTGGCGCTTGGTCGGCTGCTGGCCAGTGCTATGATGTTTGGGCATTCCGCTTCTCCTGGCCCTTGACGGAAAACCCAGCAATAGATGCCTGCCAACCACCTGCCGACAGTTCTAGTCGTCGATCACTCGGTCAGCAATCGCAACCTTATTTGCGATTGCTTGCGCCAATTGACGGATATCCAGGTCGTCGGTGTCGGCGATGGCGCGCAAGCTCTCCATTATTTTCGCGAACTGCGCCCCAGCCTGATCCTGCTAGATCTGGCTCTCGGCGACATCGACGGCATCTCGCTTGCCCGCGAATTGCGTCAAATAGAACGCGGCGCGGAAGAAGACGGCATCATCGCCTGGACCCCCATCGTCTTTCTCTCCCGCTTCCAGGATGAAGACGCGCTGGCGCGCGGTATCCTGGCCGGCGGTGACGATTTCCTGTACACCCCGGTATCGGAAGTCGTGCTGCTCGCCAAAGCGCGGGCCATGTTGCGCATCGCCCGCATGCAGCGAGAAATTCACGACGCCCATCGGCAATTGAGTGCCATTGCCCGCCTTGATAGCCTGACCAACATTCCCAACCGACGCCATTTCGACGAAACCCTGGCGGCCGAATGGAAGCGTTGCCGGCGCGCCGATGCGCCACTGAGCATCGTCATCGGCGACATCGATTTTTTCAAGCAATTCAATGACATCTACGGCCACCCGGCGGGCGACTCATGCCTGAGCGCCGTCGCCGGCAGCCTGCACGAAGCACTGTTCCGGGTCGAGGACATGGTGGCGCGCTATGGCGGCGAGGAATTTGCCGCCATTCTCCCCGGCACGGACAACGAAGGCGCCCGCGCCGTGGCTGAACGCATGCGTCGGGCAGCACGCGAACTGTGCATTCCACATGCGCAAGGGGTTGGGGGGTTGGTGTCCTGCAGTTTCGGCGTTGCCAGCATCAATCCGGACTCCGCCAGCCTGCCGCAGCAACTGTTGCAGACGGCCGATGCCGGGCTCTACCTGGCCAAACGCGCGGGACGAAACCAGATCGGTCTGGCCGGCATTTGAGCACCCGATGGGCGGCCTGCCGGCACAGTCGATGGTGCCCATGAGAAGAATCGAACTTCCGACCTCTCCCTTACCAAGGGAGTGCTCTACCACTGAGCTACATGGGC
>DDWF01000169.1:0-1468 GCA_002345845.1 Betaproteobacteria bacterium UBA2293
ATCGCCGCCACCCACCGCGACCTGGAAACCGCCGTCGACATGGGCGACTTCCGCGAGGATCTGTTCTACCGGCTGAACGTCATGCCGCTGTTCCTGCCGCCGCTGCGCGAACGCATCGAGGACATTCCGGAAATTGCCCGCCACCTGCTGACCAAGATCGGCAACGACCAGAAGCGCAAGCTCAGCCTGACCGACATGGCCAATCGCCGCCTGGCCAACCACGATTGGCCGGGCAATGTACGCGAACTGGAAAACTGCCTGGAACGCGCCGCCGTGCTCTCCGAAGACGGCAAGATCGACGTCGATCTGATCCGCTTCCCGAGCAGCCGCGAACGCAACTCGCCGAAACCGGTCCGCAGCCTCGGCCTGTCGGCACCACCGCCAGAGAGCAGCCAGCCGCTGGACATCGACGACCCGACACTATCGGAAAAGGAACGCGTCATCGCCGCCCTCGAACAGGCCGGCTGGGTGCAGGCCAAGGCCGCCCGCATCCTCGGCATGACGCCGCGCCAGATCGCCTACCGCATCCAGACGCTGAACATCGAGGTCAAGCAGTTCTGAACCATTACCTCCAGGCGGCCGACGGGCTGCCCGGATACCCATTCCGGTAACGTTCGGCAAGTACAATCGCGCCTTTCTCTTCAGCCCATTCGAGTATCAGATAGCCATCATGCAGCGTTCCCCATTCATTCGCAGTGCGCTCGTCGAAGTCGTCTTTCTCAACATCCTGCTCGTCATCGCCGGCCTGGTCGGCATGGCGACCCACGGCTGGCAGCCGCTGGACTGGGTCTGGTTCACCTGCCTGACGGCCTTCGGCCTGGGCAGCAGCGTGTTCTACCTGCACAAGCTGCAGGTCGCCCTGACCCCGCTCAACCACATCTCCCGCGTCGCCAGTGAAATCGCCAACGGCGTCATCGGCCAGCGCATTCCCGAATCGGCCCGCCGGGACGAACTGGGCACCGTCTGCCAGAACGTCAATGCCATGCTCGAGCAGATGGAAAGCTGTTTCTCCAAGCAGCGCGAAGCCCTGACGGCGGCGAGCGAAAACCGCTTTGCCGAGCAGATCGACAGCAGCGGCCTGCGCGGCGTGTTTCTCCAGGCCGTCGACCAGGGCAACCAGTCGCTGGCCATCCTGATGCGCAATTACCACAAGGAAATGCGCAACAACCTGCTGTCCCGCCTCGGTCAACTGAATGCCGAGAACCTGCTGAAGAACATGCGCACCAGCCAGCGCGACATGCTCGGCATCGTCGCCGCCACCGATGAACTGGCCAAGCTATCCACCGACAACGCAACCGCCGCGCAGGAGAGCAGCACGGCCATTGACCAGGTGGTCGGGGCAATGAATCGCCTGATGGACAAGATTGAGGAAACCGGCCGCGCCATCACTGAATTCAACGCCCATCGCGAGGAAATCGCCCGCTCGGTCAGCCTGATCGCCACCATTGCCGACCAGACCAACCTGCTC
>DDWF01000169.1:1495-22054 GCA_002345845.1 Betaproteobacteria bacterium UBA2293
GTCGCCGACGAGGTGCGCAAGCTGGCGGAGAACTCCAAGAACGCCTCGGCCGCCATTTCCGGCGTCATGGACACCCTGCAGGTCGATGCCGAGAAGATGCTGGTCAACGCCGGCGACATGCGTGACATTGCCTCGGAATCCCGCGTCACCATCGGTGATTTCGACACGCGCTTTGCCAGCGTCGCCGACTCTTCCGCCACGGCCCTGGCGCAGATCCGCTACGTACACGACGTCAGCTTTGCCTCGCTGGCCAAGATCGACCATTTCATCTACAAGCAGAATGGCTACATGGCCGTCAGCCGCGGCCGCGATTCCGACAACGCCCAGGCGGTGGTGGTCAACGAACACAACTGCCGCCTTGGCAAGTGGCTGGCCAACGAGGACACCATCGCCGTCTTCGGCAGGGTCACCAGCTTCAACCGCGTCGCCGAGCCGCACAAGCAGGTTCACCAGAACATGCATCAGGCCATGGACCTCATGGCACAAGGCTGGGAAACCGATTTCGCCGTGCAGGAGAAGCTCCACGCCACCTTCGAACGGGTCGAAGCCGGCAGCGATGGCGTCATCGACTCGCTCGACAGCATGGTCACGGAAAAACACGGCGCCCACTGAAGCGGGCGCCATTCCGCTGCGCCGGTCAGGCCTTGAGCCGATGCCGGCGCAGCGCCGAAGTCAGGGTTAGCGCAGCGCCGCCAGGGCCGCCGCGTAATCCGGCTCCTCCTTGATTTCCGGCACCAGTTCGGCGTGCAGCACCTGGTCGTTGGCGTCGAGAACAACCACGGCGCGGGCAGCCAGTCCGGCCAGCGGCCCACTCTCGATGGCCACACCGTAATCCAGAAGGAAGTCACGACCGCGCAACGTCGACAGCATCTGCACGTTGGCCAGACCCTCGGCGCCGCAGAAGCGGCTCTGGGCGAATGGCAGGTCGGCCGAGATGCAGAGCACCACCGTATTGTCCAGTTCGCCAGCCGCCTGGTTGAAACGGCGCACCGAGGTGGCGCAGGTCGGCGTGTCGATGCTCGGGAAAATATTGAGAATCTTGCGCTTGCCATTCAGGCTGGCCAGCGTGACATCGCTCAAATCCTTGGCGACCAGCGAGAAAGCCGGCGCCTGATCGCCCTTGGCGGGAAAATGGCCGCTGACGGTAACCGGGTTACCGCCCAGCGTGACGGAATTTGCCATGAATTGCTCCTTGAATCGGGTTGTTGGGCAGCTATGACCCGATTCCACGCCAATGATTCCCACCCCCGCCGGAAAAGCGTCGGCGGCCGCGGCAGGCGCTGGTTCAGGCCGGGGCGCCCAACATCGTGTCGTCGCCAGCCGGCGACCTGCCGACCGCCGGCGCCGCGCGTTGCAGGTAATCCAGGAAAGCGTCGGCGGGCAGCGGCCGGCTGAACAAGTAGCCCTGGTAGCGCAAACAGCCGTTGTCGGCGAGGAAGCGCCGCTGGCCCTCGGTCTCGACCCCTTCGGCAAGCACCTCAAGACCCAGGCTGCTGGCCAGGGCGACGACGGTCCGGGCGATGGCAGCATCGTTGGGGTCGGTGAGCACATCCATGACGAAAGTCCGGTCAATCTTCAGCGTCTGCAGCGGCAGGCGCTTGAGGTAGGCCAGCGACGAGTAACCGGTGCCGAAGTCGTCGAGGGCGAAGCGGATCCCGCGCTCGCGCAAGGCCGTCATCTTGACGATGCTCTCATCAATCTCCGTCAGCAACTGGCTCTCCGTCAATTCCAGCTTGAGCCGCTGCGGATCGGCGCCGGTCTCGGCAAGCACAGCCAGCACCTGCTCGACGAAATCCGGCTGATGCAGCTGCTTGCCGCTGACATTGACTGCCAGCGTCAACTGCGCCGTATCCGCCTGCCCAGCCCAGGCGGCCAGCTGGCGGCAGGCCATTTGCAGAACCAGGCGCCCGAGCGGCAGGATCAGGCCGGTTTTTTCAGCCAGCGGAATGAAGGAGTCCGGGGAGATGATGCCGCGCTGCGGATCCTGCCAGCGCAGCAAGGCTTCGGCCCCGGTGATGCAATCCTGGTCATTGACCTGGGGCTGGTAATAGAGGACGAAGTGGCGTTCGCGCACGGCGTTGCTCAAGGACTTCTCGAGCAAAGCGTGGGCGTTCACCGTCGCCTGCATCTCCGGGTCGAAGAAACGCATGGCATTGCGCCCGGCCGCCTTGGCTTGGTACATGGCCAGGTCGGCCTGCTTCATCAGTTCGGCACTGCCGGTCGTGTGGTCGCCGAACAGAGTCAGGCCGATACTGGCCGTGCAATGGTGCTCGTGTGTCTCGAAGTGGTAAGGCTGGCTCAGCGTCGCCAGGATCTTTTCGCCGACCAGTTCGGCCTGATCGGCGCCCTCGCTCTTGTGCCGACTCAGGCTTTCCAGAATGACGACGAACTCATCGCCGCCCAGCCGGGCGACGGTGTCACCTTCACGAATGCAGGCGATCAGGCGGCACGCCGCCTCCTGCAGCAGCAGGTCGCCCTGGTCATGGCCGAGGGTGTCGTTAAGCGCCTTGAAATTATCGAGGTCGATGAACATCAGGGTAGCGAACTGTCCGGTACGCGTGGCGGCGACCTGGGCCTGCTGCAGACGGTCAAGCAGCAAGCGCCGGTTGGGCAGGCGGGTCAGCGGATCGAAGAAAGCCAGGCTGTTGATTTCATCCTCGGCGACCTTGCGTACCGTGATGTCGGTATGGGTGCCGACNNATGGAGACGTAGTTGGTGGTCTGCCCCGCCTCGTTCCTGACCGCGGTGATGGTCAGCCACTCCGGGTACACCTCGCCATTCTTGCGGCGGTTCCACACTTCGCCCTGCCAGGAACCATCGCGGTCAATGGTTTGCCACATCGCCTGGTAGAAATCGGCATCGTGACGCCCGGAATTGAGCAGGCGGACATGCTGACCCACCGCCTCCTCGGCGCTGTAGCCGGTATTGACGGAAAATGCCCGGTTCACCCGCAGGATGATCTTGGCGGCATCGGTGATCATCATTCCTTCGTGCGCCTCGAAGGCTGTCGCGGCAATGCGCAACTCCTGCTCGATGCGCTTTTCGCTGGATATATCACGAGCCACTTCCGAGGCGCCGACCACCGTGCCGGCTGCATCGTGTACCGGCGAAACAGTGAGCGAAATGTCGAGCAGCCGGCCGTCCTTGTGCCGGCGCACCGCCTGATGGTTCTTGACGACCCGGCCCGCACCGATGTCATCAAGCATGCCTCTGGCCTCATTCAGATTGATCACCGGAATGATCAGGGCGATGTGCCGGCCGAGAATCTCGTTGCCGGCATAACCGTAGAGGTGTTCGGCACCCAGGTTCCAGCTGGTGATCATGCCCTCCAGGGAGACGCCGATGATGGCATCCTCGGACGATTCGACGATCGCCGCATGGTGCATCAGCGATTTTTCCAGCAGCTTGCGCTGGCTGATGTTCTCGTGGGCGACGACAGCGCCACGCCGCGAGCCGAGCAAGGGGGTGACGCGCAACTTGAACCAGCGTTCCTGGTTTGGCGAATGACAGGCATATTCCATGCTGAATTCGCGCGCCGCCCCCGACAACACAGAATGGATGCCATCCAGCGCCTGCATCGCCGAACTGTCTGCCGCATTCTCCGGGTTCCGCCGGCAGACATCGATATAACTCAGGCCAACTGCCGCCACCGCCGCATCGGTCGCATCATTCTCGGCGGCAAAGCGCTGCCAGGCCTCATTGACGGCAATGATCACCCCGTCCTGATCGAGCACTGCTACCTGTTCGGTCCGTGAGTCGAACAGACTGCGGCCAAAGGCTTCGCTGTCGCGCAACTGCTGGTTGATGGCCGCGGCCTCGGCGGCAATGCGCCGCGCTTCGGCCGACTCCTGGCTGGATGCCAGCTGGAAGCGATGCATCGCCTCGATGCACGAACAGACGATCAGCCCGTCGACCAGGAAAACCAGGTTGGACCAGATGCTGGCCTGCAGATTGGCAAGCGTGATCGAGAAATAGGGCGGCGTGAAGATGAAGGTGGCGCAGGCGATGCCGAGCAAGGTGACGAGCAGCCCTGGCCAGAAACCACCGATCACCGCCGCCAGGGCCACCGCCGGGAAAAAGGTCAGGTACTGCAGGCCGGCATCGACCGGCGCCATGACCAGGCGGACATAGAGGGCAACAGCGACCAGCGCCACGGCCAACAACCATGAAACCAGACCACCCCGATTTGGCAAGTAGCGCCGCAAGCCCTTGACCGATAAAACTCCTTCCGAACTCGCCCCCATCTGCCCCGCGGACCGCCGAGCGGCCCCTGCCCCGAATTACAAAAACCGCCATATTACCAAGGTGATAGGAAATTTCGCAGATTGCAGCGCATTTTTAGGGAACAAAATCAATCGGTGCCTGTCTCAGGGCGCCGCCAAAACCAGCCAACCCCTAGCAGGCCGCGTCGATCAGCCGGCGCGAAATGCTGACCGGGTCCGGCAGCAAGGGCAGCGCCTGCGGCGCAAACCATGCGGCCGCCTCGATTTCACCCGGCTGCGGCGTGATCGTGCCGCCGGCGTAGTCGGCAAAAAAGGCGACCATCAGCGAATTGGGGAAAGGCCACGGCTGACTGGCGAAGTAGCGCAGATTGGTAATCTCCAGACCGACCTCCTCGCGCACTTCGCGAATGGCACACTCCTCCAGCGTCTCGCCCGGTTCGACGAATCCGGCCAGGGCGCTGAACACACCCGGCTTGAAATGCGGACTGCGCGCCAGCAGCAGGCGCTCGCCGTCACGCACCAGGACCATCACCGCCGGCGACAGGCGCGGATAAGCGAGCAGCCCGCAGCCCGGGCAGCGCATCGCCGGCTCGCCCGGCTGGCGCACGGTCGGCGTGCCGCACTTGCCGCAAAAACGGTGATTGGCCTGCCAGTCGAGCAACTGCGTCGCCCGCCCGGCAAGGGCGAAGACTTCCGGCCCGGCCAGCGTAAAGATGGCCCGCAAGGAAATCGGCTCGGCACCTGGGATATCAGGGAATTCATCGACGTCGATTGCGTGACACGGTAGGCCTAGGAATTCGCCAACATAAAGCGGGTTTTCCGGATTGCCGAAAGCACTGGCCGGACCACATGGAAAAAATGCCCCACCGCCCTGATCGGCATGCGCCAACAGACGATGCTCAACACGCAGGACCCAGTAACCGGTTGTCTTCATCGGATAAGCATCACTTCCCGGAGTCGGAGTGCGGCCGCCGAATCTCGACCCGCAGCACGGGTGCCTTGGCGTCCGGCTGGAAGAACAGCGCAACGGCCTGCGGCGGGCCTTCCTTGTCCCAGGCGACCCGCTTGTAGCCGGGCATGATGCAGTCGCTGTCGAAGGTCTCGCCCGGCTGCAAAGCGGTCGACGACGCGTAAACCAGCCGCTCCTGGCCGACGAAATATCCCATCGCCGTGCGCTCTCGGGGAATGGGTACCGGCGGGTCCACCCCGTCGGAACGAAAGGCTATGCGGAACTCGCGCGCCCCGGCGGCCGCCGCAGTGCTCGCCGGGACAAAATCGGCGTGCACCATGCGGTCGTTCTGGCGCCAGTAGAAGCGCAGTTCCGGCGCCGGCTCACCCGCCGACCGGAAGAAATGCAGATTCTGGCCGTCGCGGCAGTAGAGGGTGCGCGTGGTGCTGCGCGTGTCGTGCCAGGCATCGCCGAACCGGCGGTCGATCCGTTCCAGCACGAAACCCGCGGGCGCCAGCAGCGACTGGGCCAAGAGCGCTCCGACGCCGGGCAGCTCGAAACGCTGGACAGGTCCAACCGTATACGGCAGCGGCGCGACCGGCGTTGCCGCAAAGGCGCTGGCTGTGATGCTGCGCTGGGCCTGGAAAATCGGCCCCTGGGCCAGGGTCGCGACAATTGCCGGCAGCAGCAGGATGAGCAGGCCGCTGGCACCCATGAACAGGCATTCGCCACCGCTGAGGGCCGGCCGCAGCAGGCGGCCGGCAAGCATGTGGCCGCCGAACCAGACGAGAGGCGCGACGAGCAACAAGGCGAGATAGAAGACCGCCAACGCCTCCATGCCGGAAACCGCCGCGGCCGGGATGTAGACCACGCCGACCGTCAGCGGCAGCAGCAGGAAGAGCCCCAGCAGGCGCAGCGACCACCAGCTGCCGGCCTTGCCCTGGCGGCCGAAATGGCGGTGCTCGCGGAACAGGATCAAGCCGACCGCCAGCAGGACCGCCAACGCCAGCAGGCCCCAGGTCGACGCTTCAAACAGGGACAGGTTCATGGCAGCCATCAGGAGTTTGTCGATTTCCACGTCGGACTCTCATCGGGATAGGGCGTTGCGGCCAGCCGCGGGCAGAGTATCGAACCCGCGCTGCCCGGCGGTCAACGTGCTGCCGGCGGCCGGCGGGAAGTCGCGCCGTGCATCACGATCCGTCCGACAAACCAGATCGCCAGCAGATTGGCCGTCACCGCCCCGTAGCCGACCAGCGGGTAGCCGACGAGGCGACCGCCGGCGTCGAGCGTCACCAGGAAGCCGGCCAGCGTGCTCGCCAGGCCCATGGCCAGCGACTGCACGGTGCCATTGAGCGACATGAAGGTACCGCGCAGTTTTGGCTGCGCCGCCGAGGCGATGATCGCCATGGCCGGGATCATCCGTCCGGACACCAGCACGAAGAAGGTGGTCGAGCAGATCAGCCAGGCCCACAACGGCAACGGACCGGCGTGGGTGACGGCGAGCAGCGGCAGCATGGCCAGCAGTGCCACCCAGCGATAGACCTCGACCTTGCCGTGGCGGTCGGCCCAGCGGCCGATCAAACGGGCGCTGATGAAGGTGGCGGTGCCGCCGACCAGATAGACGATGGGAATCTCCGCCAGGGTGATGCCGACGTTGTTCACCGCATAGACGGTGATGTAGGGAATCACCGTGAAGCCGGAAAAGATGATCAGCGCCGAGAACAGCAAGGCCCGCCGGTGATTGCCGTCGGCGAGCACGTTGAATGTGGCCGACAGCAGATGGGCATGCTTCTCGCCGCCGAGGTGCTGGCGCAGCTCGGGCAGGAAGCGCAGGCCGACGGCGATGAAGATGACGCTTAGCGCCGCGATGAGCACGAAAGGCGCGCGCCAGCCGAGCAGGTTGGCCAGCCACAGCGACAGCGGCACGCCGGCGATGGTGGACAGCGAAAAGGCGCTGGCGACGATGCCGCTGGCCCGCCCGCGCCGGGCGAAGGGAATGGCGTCGCCGATCATGGTGTGGATCAGCGCCCCCATGATGCCGCCGAACACCCCGGCCATGCCGCGCGCCAGCAACAGCGTCGCATAACTCGGCGCCAGGGCGCAGGCCAGCGTCGCCAGCGCGAACAGGGCGATCACCCAGAGCAACAGGCGCTTGCGCTCGAAAAGATCGATGAAGGTGGCGGCCAGCAGGCCGGAAGCGGCAGCACTGAAGCTGTAGGAAGCGACCAGAAAGCCGAACTCGTGGGTATTGATGCCCAGTGCCGTCATCAGGATCGGCCCGAGCGGCATCATGATCATGAAATCGAGGACGTGGCTGAACTGAATGCCGGCCAGGGTCAGCAGGAAAAAACGTTCGGTGCGGGGATCAAGCTCGGTAGTCATCGGGACAGCAGACAGGTATTCGCGGCAACGGGGTCGACAAGGATACGCGGCCGCCGCGTGAGCAGAGATTTTCTCAGTCGTGGCGCGCCAAGCCAGCCGCCGCCAATCCGCCGACAACCCTTGCCTGACAGGCCGCCTGGGGGGAAACTAGCGAACAACACCAACATAACGACGGAGAGCCAGCGATGAGCGAGCGGGACACGGAGGGACGGCCGACAAACAGGCCCGTCGTCCTCGCGGTCGATGATGTTCCCGACAACCTGACGACCATCGCCGACATGCTGCGCGAGCTGGATGTCAGCGTCCGGGTCGCTAGCAACGGTCCGACCGCCCTGCGCTACGCGGCGCTCGAACCCCGGCCCGACCTGATCCTGCTCGACGTCATGATGCCTGGCATGGACGGTCACGCCGTGCTCGCCGAACTGCGGTCGCGCAGCGAAACCCGCGACATTCCGGTGATTTTCGTCACCGCGCTGGACAGCGCCAGCGACGAGCAGGCCGGCCTGCTCGAAGGCGCTGCCGACTACATCAGCAAGCCGATCAAGCCGGCGGTGTTGACCGCCCGCGTCCAGGCGCAACTGGAATTGAAGCTGGCCCGCGACCGCCACGCCAACCAGCGCGAATGGCTGGAAAGCGAAGTCAAACGCCGGGTCGCCGAAAACGCCGCGCTGGAAACCCGCCTGCAACTGGCGGTCAGTTCCGTGCATCTGGGCATCTGGGAACTCGATCACGCCAGCGGCACCACCATCTGGAGCGAATCCCTGCGCGAGTTGTTCGGACTGGCGCAGCCACCGGCCGAGCTGACCTGCTTCCTGAGCATGGTGCACCCGGAGGATCGTTCGCTGGTCGAGGAACGGCTGACCGGCTTGTCCCGGTCTGGCGATGACGTCCATGTCGAGGAATTTCGCGTCCGTCACGCCGACGGCAGGTGGCTCTGGATCGAGGCCCGCGGCCGTGCCCTGAGCCGCGACGCCAACGGCGTCGCGCTGACTTCGGTCGGCACGATGATCGACATCAGCCGGCGCAAGCAGGCGGAGATGGAACGACTGCTGTCATCGGCAGTATTCACCAGCATCAACGACGGCGTCTGCATCACCGACCAGGACAGTCACATCCTGCTGAGCAACGACGCGTTCACCCGGCTGACTGGCTACAGTGCCGACGAGGTGCGCGGGCAGACCCCTGCCCTGCTCAAGTCGGGGGCGCACGGACCGGCTTTCTACAGCGCCATGTGGAATGCCATCTTGCATAACGGCAGCTGGCAGGGCGAAATAACCAACCGGCGCAAGGATGGCGAGCTGACCACCGAATGGCTGAGCATTTCCGCCGTCAATGACCGCGACGGACGCCTGACCCACTACGTCGGCATCTTCAGCGACCTTTCCGAGCGCAAGGCAGCGGCCGAGCGCATTCAGTACCTGTCGAGCTACGACCCGCTGACCAACCTGCCCAATCGCAACCTGTTCGCCGACCGCCTGGCCCAGTCGCTGCTGGCCGCCCAGCGCTTCAACCGGCAAACGGCGGTGATCCTGCTCGATCTCGACCGCTTCCGCACGGTCAATGAAAGCTTCGGTCCGCCTGCCGGCGACGAAGCCCTGCGCGAAGTCGTCCGCCGCCTCAACCTGCAGGTGCGCGATGGCGACACCATCGGCCGCCGCTCCGGCAATGAATTCGGTTTCGTCATGGCCAGCCTCGGCCACGAGCATGATGCCATCGCCCTGGCTCAGCGCATGCTCGATGCCATTGCCCAGCCGCTGGTCGTTGCCGGCCAGACGATCGCCCTCACCGCCAGCGTCGGCATCAGCGTCGCCCCACGCGACGGCAGCACTGCCGACGATCTGCTCAAATCCGCCGACTCAGCCCTGTCGCGGGCCAAGCAGGCCGGCCGCAACACCTTCCGTTTCTACTCGCCGGAAATGGATGCCGATGCCGCCCGCCGCCTGGGCCTGGAAAGTGCCCTGCGCAATGCCCTGGCGAATAATGAGATGGCCGTTCATTACCAGCCGCAGATCAGCCTGGAAAGCGGCAACATGATCGGCATGGAAGCCCTTCTGCGCTGGAACAGTACGCAGTTCGGTGCCGTCTCGCCGATCGAATTCATTCCTTTGGCCGAGGAAACCGGCCTCATCCTGACCATCGGCGAATGGGTGCTGCGCCAGGCCTGCCTGCAGACGCGGCGCTGGCTGGATCTCGGCCTGCTGCCACTGCGCGTCGCCGTCAATCTGTCGGCCCGCCAGTTCCGCCAGAGCAACCTGGTGCGCATGGTTGGACAGACCCTGGCCGACACCAAACTGCCAGCCGCCGCCCTCGAACTGGAAATCACCGAGAGTGCCTTCATCGACGACGTCGACGAAGCGATCGCCACCTGCCGCGCCCTGAAGAAACTGGGCGTCAAGCTGTCGCTGGACGATTTCGGCACCGGCTACTCGTCGCTCGCCTACATTTCGCGCTTCCCCTTTGACAAGCTGAAGATCGACCAGGGTTTCGTCCGCGACATCATCGAGAATCCGGTCAATGCGGCGATTGCCACGGCAGCCATCGTCATGGGCCGCAGCCTGAACCTGTCGGTACTCGCCGAAGGCGTCGAGACCGAAGCCCAGGCCAGTTTCCTGCGCGGCCGCCGCTGCGACGCCATGCAGGGCTACCTGTTCAGCCGGCCGCTGCCAGCCGCCGAGTTCGAGCAGCTGCTGGCCGGCGACAGCCGGCTGGTCATTCCCGCCATTCCCGCCGACCCGGGCCAGACCCTGCTGCTCGTCGACGACGAACCGAACATCCTCAACTCGCTGAGCCGCCTGCTGCGCCGCGAGGCCTATCAGATACTGACCGCCACCTCGCCGCTGGAAGCCTTCGAAGTACTGGCCAAGCACCCGGTGCAGGTCATTCTCTCCGACCAGCGCATGCCGGAGATGTCGGGCACCGAGTTCTTCTCGCGCGTTCGCCAGCTCTATCCGGACACCATCCGCATCGTGCTCACCGGCTACACCGATCTCGACTCGGTGACCGGCGCCATCAATCGCGGGGCGATCTACAAGTTCCTGACCAAGCCCTGGGATGACGACCTCCTGCGCGAGCAGGTGCGCGAAGCCTTCCGCGTTGCCAAGGAACGGCGCCAGCAGGCGATGGACCCGGCCAGCCCATGAGCTCCAGCGGCCAGCATTCCACCCTCGCGCCCTACGTCCTCGCCGCCCTGGCCGCGGCCGCCGCCGGCCTGCTCTTCATTTCCGGACTGCCAGCCTGGCTGTGCACGCTCCTGCTCTTCGCCATCCTGGCCATAGTCTTCCGCGCCGCGCAGTGCCGCGAGACGCTCGACCACGAAGCCGAACAGCGCTTTCGTGCGGTCATCGACCACGCTCTGGTCGGCATCGGCCGCGTTTCACCGGACGGCCGCTGGATCGACGTCAATCCGACCCTGGCGCGCATGCTCGGCTATACGCCGGAAGCCATGCAGGGCAAGACCTGGGGCGAGATGACCCACCCCGACGACCTGGAAGCCAGCCGCCAGGCCTTCGCCTCGGTCCTCAACGGCGAGAGCGACTCCTATAGCCTGGAGAAACGCTATCTCCGTCCGGATGGCACCGCCATCGACGCCGTCATCCTCGCCCGCGGCATTCGCACCGCCGACGGCCAGCTGGAATACCTGACCGCAGTGATCACCGATGTCACCGAGCGCCGACGCTCCGAAGCCGCCCTGCGGCTCGCCATGCAGGTGGTCAACGCCAGCCCGGTGGTCTGTTTCCGCTGGCAGGCAGCCGCCGACTGGCCGGTGGTCTTCGTTTCCGACAATGTCCGCCAGTGGGGCTATACGCCTGAAGACCTGATCGCCGGCCGGCCGCACTATGTCGACTTGGTGCACCCTGACGATCAGCCCCGCGTCATCGACGAGGTCAAGCGCAACACAGCGGGCGGCAAGACCGCCTACGATCAGGAATACCGGCTGCTCACCGCCGACAACCGGGTGCTCTGGGTCCTCGACCGCACCCAGGTGATTCGTGCCGAAGACGGCACGCCGCTGTTCTACGACGGCATGGTCGCCGACATCACCGAGCGCAAGCAGCAGGAACTGCTGCTTGCCGACAACCTGGCCCGCCAGCAGACCCTGAACAAGCGCCTGGAGGAAGCCAGCAGCCAGCTGATGCAATCGGAAAAGATGGCCTCCATCGGCCAGCTGGCCGCCGGCATCGCCCACGAATTGAACAACCCGATCGGCTTCGTCCATTCCAACCTGGGCACCCTCGACAGCTACCTGCATGACCTGCAGACCATCGTCGAGGCCTATCAGGCCTACGTTGCCGCCCAGCCGGAATCGGCGGAGTCGATAGCCATCGCCCGCCTGCTCGAGGAGCGCGATTTCGCCTTTCTCAAGGAAGACATCTTCAAGCTGGTTACCGAGTCGAAAGATGGCCTCGGCCGCGTGCGCAAGATCGTCCAGGACCTGAAGACCTTCTCGCGCGTCGGCGAACAGGAGTGGCAGGAGGCCGATCTGCACCAGGGCCTCGATTCGACGCTGAACATCGTCTGGAACGAACTCAAGTACAAGTGCAAGGTGATCAAGGAATACGGCGACATCCCGCCGGTGTACTGCCTGATCTCGCAACTCAATCAGGTGTTCATGAACCTGCTGGTCAATGCCGGCCACGCCATCGAAAAACAGGGCACGATTACCATCCGTACCGGTCTGCAGGGAACCGATAGCGTCTGCATCGAGATATCCGATAGCGGATCGGGGATGCCACCGGAGATCGTCAAACGCATCTTCGACCCCTTTTTCACCACCAAACCGATCGGCAAGGGTACCGGCCTCGGGCTGTCACTCTCCTACAACATCGTGCGCAGCCATCACGGACGCCTCGAAGTCAGCAGCGAACCCGGGGTGGGCAGCACATTCCGCGTTATCCTGCCGATCCACCAGGCGCCGGGCAGTGACCCCGCCGCCCAGACCACGGAGCCAAGCGCATGAGCGAAGAGCGCCCCCTCACCCTGCTCTTCGTCGATGACGAACCGAGCATCCTCTCCGCCCTGCGCCGACTGTTCCGGCCGCACGGCTACCGCATCCTGATCGCCGAAAGCGGCCAGGCCGGTCTCGACACGTTGGCAAGCGAAACCGTCGATCTGGTCATTTCCGACATGCGCATGCCGGAAATGGATGGCGCCACCTTCCTCAAGGCAGTGCGCGGCAAGTGGCCGGGCATCGTGCGCATCCTGCTCACCGGTTACGCCGACATCACGTCCACCATCGCCGCCATCAACGAGGGCGAAATCTACCGCTACATCGCCAAGCCCTGGGACGACAACGAGATCGTCCTCGTCGTCCGCGAGGCCCTCGAACGCCAGCGCCTGGAAAGCGAAAACCAGCGCCTGACCGAACTCACCCGGCAGCAGAACGATGAGCTGAAGGCCCTCAACGCCGGCCTCGAACAGAAGGTGGCCGAGCGCACCGCCGAAGTGCGCGGCGCCCTCGGTGAATTGCGCAAGACCTTCATGGCGACGGTGCAGGTCTGCGCCGGCATGGTCGAACTGCGCGCCGGTCAGGCGGGCGCCCAGCTCGCCGGTCACGGCCGGCGGGTGGCCGAGCATGCCCGCCTGGTCGCCCGCCGCCTGCAACTGGCCGACAACGAAGTGCAGGCGATCATGCTCGCCGGCCTGTTGCACGACATCGGCAAGATCGGCCTCGCCGACGAACTGCTGACCCGGCCGTTCAACCTGTTGACACCCGAGCATCGGGCCCAGGTCATGAAGCACTCGGTGCTCGGCCAGAACATTCTGATGCCGATCGAGAAGCTGCACGATTCCGCCCTGCTGATCCGCCATCACCATGAAAATTACGACGGCAGCGGCTATCCCGACCGTCTGGCCGGCATGGCCATTCCCATCGGCAGCCGCATTCTGGCCGTGGTCAACGATTACGATGCACTGCAGATCGGCACGCTGGCCCAGCGCCCGCAGAAGCCGGCGGACGCCCTGACGTTCCTGCTCGACAACCGCGGCCGCCGCTATGACCCACGGGTCGTCGACGCCTTCGCCGCCCTGCTCGCCGAGACGCAGAAGCCGCCGCCCGGAGAAGTCGCGCTGCGGCCACTGCATCTCAAGCCCGGCCAGATCCTGGCCCGCGAACTGAATCATTCGGAAGGCTTCATGCTGCTTGCCCAGGGCAGCCGCATGACGCCCGAGATCATCCAGCAACTGATCAAGCTGGAAGAGAGTGAACAGCGCACCTACACCCTCTACATCCGTCAGGAGGAAAAATAATGAGCCGCGTCATGCTCGTCGATGACGAGGAATCGATCCTCGGCGCCCTGCGCCGACTGCTGCGCGTCGCCCCCTGTACGGTCGGCAACAAGACCTACACGCTGGAAGTGGAAACCTTTGCTTCGGCGAAGGAAGCCCTGGCCCGGGCGCGCGAGGAAGAGTTCGACCTCTTCGTCAGCGACTACCGGATGCCGGAAATGGACGGCATCGAATTCCTCAAGGCCGCCCGGGAAATCCAGCCCGATGCAGCGCGCCTGATCCTCTCCGGTTACGCCGACCTGAATGCGCTGATCCGTGCCGTCAATGAAGTCGGCATCGAGCGCTTCATCGGCAAACCGTGGAACGATTACGAACTGGTGGCGGCGATCGGCCAGGCTCTGGCCCACCGCGAACTGCTGCAGGAAAACCGCCAGCTGGCCAATCTGGTCCGCCTGGAGATGGGCGACACGACACCCGAAGCGCTGGAGGCGGCGCGCCTGGAACAGATCGAACCCGGCATCACCCAGGTCAATTGGGGGCCGGACGGTTCGGTGCTGATTGACCCGGACCTGCTGAAAGACTGAGCGATGCCGGACGGCGACGCCAGCGCCCTGACCTTCAAGCTCGTTTATTACGGGCCGGCGCAGAGCGGCAAGACGACCAATCTGCTGCGCCTGCACGAACTGCTGGCGCCGGAACTGAAAGGCGAGATGATGACGCTGGAGACGCAGGGCGACCGCACCCTGTTCTTCGATCTGCTGCCGCTCGGTTTTCGTGCCCCCTCCGGCCTGCTGATCAAGTTCCGCCTGTTCACCGTCCCCGGCCAGGTGGCCCATGACGGCACGCGCAAGGCGGTGCTGTCGCGGGCCGACGGCATCGTCTTCGTCGCCGATTCGCAGCGCAGCCAGGAAACCAACAATGCCGAGGCCTTCAAGACGCTGGCCGATAACTGCTCGCGCGTCGGCCTCGACTTCCAGGCCATGCCGCTGGTCGTCCAGTTCAACAAGCAGGATCTGCCCGCTGCCGTGCCACCGGAAGAAATCCGCGGCCGCTTCAGCGCGGCCCCCTGGCCGCTGACCTTCGCCTCGGCCCTGCACGGTGACGGCGTTGTCGCCACCTTCGAACGGCTGCTGCGCGCCACCTTCCGGCGCTATGCCGGCGACAGCGAACTGGCCAGTCGCCACGGGCTCGACGAGGAAAGTTTCGTCCGTGGCGTACTCGGCCCGACGCCAGCGCCATGAACGACAGCTTCGACCGCGACTGGCAACTCAGCGAACTGCTCGACGAGCGTCAGCTGGCGCAGGCCGGCAGTGCCCTCGGCGAACTGTTCGGCCGCGAGCTGGCCATCTGCGATGCCGCCGGCCACGTCCTCTGGGGCATCCTGTCGCCGACCGCCCGCCGCCTGCCGCTGATCATCGAACTCGAACCACTCGGCTGGCTCGCCGCCGACGTCCCGGATGCTGCCCTGCATGGCGCTGCCACATTGCTGACGCAAATCCTGCGTACGCAAGTGCGCTTCAAGATGGCCTCCCACCTGCACGTGCAGGCAATGAGCGAGGATTTCGAGACCCTGCGTCTGGAACATGCCCGCCTGCTCGAATCGGAAGCCCGCTACAAGGCCCTCGCCGAACAACTGGAGAAACGCGTCAAGGCCCAGGTGGCACAACTGGAAGAGCGCCAGCAGATGCTTTACGAGGCGGAGAAACTGGCTTCCGTCGGCCAGCTGGCTGCCGGCGTCGCCCATGAGGTCAACAATCCGCTCGGTTTCGTGCGCAGCAACCTGAGCACCTTCAGTCGCTACCTGGAACGCTTCAGTGAGCTGAAGGGACGGCTGGCCTCCGGCCCGGCGGCATGGACGGCGCTCGATCTCGATTTCGTCGTCGAGGACAGCCAGGATCTGCTGCAGGAGAGCATCAAGGGCATTGACCGCATCGCCCGCATCGTCGCCGAATTGAAGAGCTTTTCCAACGTCGACCGGGCCAGCGAGGAATACACCGACATCAACGAATGCCTGCGCCACGCCGCCGGCGTCATCGACGGCCAGTTGCCGCCCGGCGTGAACCTGCGTCTCGAGCTGCTGCCGCTGCCACCATTGGTCTGCCTCCCCGGCCACCTCAACCAGATGTTGTTGAACCTGCTGCGTAACGCCGCCCAGGCCATCGCCGACGCGGGTCGGCCGGGCACCATCATCGTCAGCAGCGAAGCCGACGAAGCGGGCATCCGCATCCGCATCAACGACGACGGTATCGGCATGAGTCAGGAACAGCTCGATCGCGCCTTCGAACCCTTCTACACCACCCGTCCGGTCGGCACCGGTGCCGGTCTCGGCCTCTCCTCGGCGCGCAACATCGTCCTCGCCCACAGCGGCCAGATCGAACTGGCCAGTACGCCAAAGGCCGGAACGACAGTCAGCATCTTTCTGCCAGTAGCCTCATGACCGATTATTCGCAACTGTTCACCGGCAGCAGTACTGCCGCCCAGGCGCCCGCCGCCCACCTGACGCCACCGCGCTACCGACTGCTCTTCGTCGATGACGAGCCGGGCATCCTCAAGGCGCTGACCCGCGTCTTCCGCCAGGAAAACTATGCGGTGGTCACCGCCGCCAGCGCCGCCGAGGGCCTGGAGCGCCTGGCCGAGGCGGAAACTCATCTGGTCATCAGCGACTTCATGATGCCGGTGATGAATGGCGCCGAGTTCCTGCGCGAGGTCAAGGCGCGCTCGCCGGAGACCATCCGCATCATGCTCACCGGCCACGCCAACACCGATGCGGTGATGGGCGCGATCAACGAGGGCGCGGTCTACAAGTTCATCCTCAAGCCATGGAACGACGACGATCTGCGTGTCACCGTCGCTCTGGCACTGGAGCGCTTCGATTTGATGGCGCGCAACCGGGCGCTCAAAAGCGAAAACGAGAAGAAGACCAAGGAAATCTCGGCGCTGGCCAAGATGGCGGCCACCCACCGCAGTCGGCTGGGCATCGTCCTGCACAACAAAGGCGCCCTGACCGCCCCGCAAATGCAGGAGCTGACGCTGCTCCAGGAGCGGCGCAAGGAGCCGCTGATCCGCCTGCTGCTGGAAAAGGACTGGGTGCCGGAACGGCGCATCCGCGACATCCTGCGCACCGACATGCTGATCGAAGAAGTGCAACTGGGCGAATTCAGCATTGATCCGGCGATTGCCGAACTGATCCCGCACAGTTTCTGCGTCCGCCAGCTGGTCCTGCCGCTCAAGCTGGATGGCAAGCGCCTGTTGCTGGCCATGGCCGATCCTCTCGACGAGGGGCTGATCGACGAGGTGCGCTTCACCGCCGGCCTCGACCTGAAGGTGGTGATGGCCGACGCCGAGGCCATCCGGCGCAAGATCGAAAGCCTGTATGGCAGTGACGTCGACTTCAAGGAACTGGAAACCCTGGTTTCCGGCGTCGATCCCTATGAAGGCATCGAAGTGGTCATCGAGGATGACGAGACCACCGGCCTCGAAGACCTGCTGCGCGAAACCGAGGCCCCGCCGGCCATCCGCCTGGCCAACGCGATCATTCTCGAAGCCATCCGCCTCGGTGCCTCGGACATCCACATCCAGCCGCGCACCAAGAGCGTTGTCGTCCGTTACCGCATCGACGGCGTCCTCGTGGACAAGATCCACATTCCGCCACATCTGCATCATTCGCTGGTTTCGCGCCTGAAGATCATGTCGGAACTCGACATCTCCGAGCGTCGGCGGCCCCAGGATGGACGGATCACCGTGAAGACGCCGCTGCGCATGGTCGACCTGCGCATCTCGACGCTGCCGACGATCAATGGCGAAAAGGTGGTGATGCGCATCCTCGACCGCAATTCCTCGGTGCATAGCCTGGACGGCCTCGGCTTCCCCGCCGCCGATCGCCTGCGCATCGCCGACATGGTCGCCCGGCCGCAGGGCATCATCCTGGCCACCGGCCCGACCGGCAGCGGCAAGACGACGACCCTGTACTCGCTGCTGCAGCACGATGCGACGCCGAGCAAGAACTACATCACCATCGAGGATCCGGTCGAGTATTACCTGGACATGGCCGGCCAGGTACTGGTCCGCGAGAAGATCGGTCTGACTTTCCCCAGCGTCCTGCGCGCCATCCTGCGCCAGGACCCGGACGTCATCCTGCTTGGTGAAATCCGCGACTTCGACACAGCCGAAGTCGCCTTCCACGCGGCGTTGACCGGCCACCAGGTGTTCTCCACCCTGCATACCAACTCGGCTGTCGGCACCATCGCCCGCCTGTTTGACCTTGGCCTGAAACCCTTCGTCGTCGCCTCGGCGCTCGAGGGCATCATCGCCCAGCGCCTGGTGCGCAAGGTCTGTCCGGAATGCAGTGAGCCGGTCGCCGCGGATCGCGAACTGTACCGCCGCCTCGGCCCGCTCTTCGACCCCGAGCGCCCGGCCTTCCGCGGCAAGGGCTGCGCCAACTGCCACGGCCTCGGCTACAAGGGACGCGTCGGCATCTACGAAATCCTCACCCTGGACAGCGAATTGCGCGACCGCATCGGCAGCGGCGCCAGCATCCTCGACATCGGCCGCCTGGTCCGTGACAAAGGCATGCGGCCGATCGCCGCCCACGGCGCCGAACTGGTCGCCGCCGGGCGCACCTCGGCCGAAGAAATACTGCGGGTTCTCGGCCCGCACACTGGAGATTGACCACCATGCACGCCTTCCTCTGGGACCAGCGTTTCGAAACCGGCATCGACATCGTCGACCGCCAGCACCAGCATCTTGTCGATGTCGTGAACCAGCTCGGCCAGTTGCTGGAGAGCGGTGTCGACCTGGCTGGCGACAGCCTGCAGCAAATGTTCCACGATCTCGCCCAGTACGCCCACCGGCACTTCGCCGACGAGGAAAAACTGATGAGCGAGACGGCCATCGACGAACGCCACCAGCAGGTGCATGCCCGCCATCACCGCCAGTTCGTCGAGCAGGTGGTCGGCCTGTGGAATTCCCGCGGCACCCTGGCCCGCCCGGCGGAAACCCTGCACGGCTTCCTCGCATCCTGGCTGACCGTGCATATCCTCGGCGAGGATCAGACGATGGCCCGGCAGATTGCCGCAGTCACCGGCGGCAAGCCGGCCGCCGACGCCTTCGCCGACACCGAACGCGCCGCCGACACGGCGACCAGCATCCTGCTCGGCGCCATGCAGCGCCTCTATGGCGTCGTCTCCGAGCAGAACCAGAATCTGGCCGCCATCAACCAATCACTGGAAACGCGCATCGCCGAGCGCACCGCCGAATTGCAACAGAGCAACGCCCAGCTGGAAACCGAACAGCGCGAACTGACCCAGTTGCTGGCCAAGGTCGAGGAAACCCAGAATCAGCTGATGCAATCGGAGAAGATGGCCGCCATCGGTCAGCTCGCCGCCGGCGTCGCCCACGAAATCAACAACCCGGTCGGTTTCGTCAATTCCAATATCGGTACGCTGAAAACCTACACCAACCAACTGCTGGCGGTCATCGCCGCTTACGAGAACGGCGATCCGGCGGCCATAGCTGCCGCCCGGCAGAAAGCCGACCTGGAGTTCCTGCGCGAGGATCTGCCGACGCTGATCCTCGAATCGCAGGATGGGCTGAGCCGGGTCACCCGCATCGTCCAGGATCTCAAGGACTTCTCCCATGTCGATGAGGCCGAGCAGCAGCAGGCCGATCTCAATGCCGGCATCGAGAGCACCCTCAATGTCGTCGCCAACGAAATCAAGTACAAGGCGGAAGTGCACCGCCAACTGGGCGATATCCCCGCCGTCCGCTGCGTGCCGGCGCAGATCAACCAGGTATTCATGAACTTGCTGGTCAACGCTGCCCAGGCGATCGAGACGCGCGGTTCGATCACCATCCGCTCCGGCACCGAGAACGGTTTCGTCTGGTTCGATGTGGAAGACACCGGCAAGGGCATGAGCGAGGAGGTCCAGCGCCGTATCTTCGAGCCCTTCTACACCACCAAGCCGGTCGGCAAGGGGACCGGCCTCGGCCTCTCCCTGTCCTACGACATCATCGTCAAGAAGCACGGTGGGCGTTTCGACGTCCGCAGCACGCCGGGCGTCGGCACCTGTTTCCGGCTGTGGCTGCCCATCGGCAGCGAGTAGCGGGCGGCAGTATAATGCTCGGCTTTCGCCACGAACTGCAGGAATCCCCATGGAAGCCGAACACCTGAACAGCATCTCCTACAAGCTCGACGATCTGGCGCAGCGCGCCGCCGAGCTGCGGAGGTATCTTTGACTACGATCACAAACGCGAACGCCTGACCCTTCTCAGCCAGGAGATGGAAGATCCCAAGATCTGGGACGATCCGAAACGCGCCCAGGAACTGGGCAAAGAAAAGAAATCGCTGGAAGACATCGTGCTCGTCCTCGAAGCCGTCGATAACGGCGTCAAGGATGGCCGCGAACTGTTCGCCATGGGCAAGGAAGACAACGACGACGACACCCTGCTCGCCGTCGAGGCCGACAATGGCGAACTCGAAAGCAAGCTGGCCGCCCTCGAATTCCGCCGCATGTTCAACAACCCGTCCGACCCGATGCCCTGCTTCCTGGAAATCCAGGCCGGCGCCGGCGGCACCGANNAGGACTGGGCCTCCATGCTGTTGCGCATGTACCTGAAGTACGGCGAAAAGAAGGGCTTCTCGGTTGAAGTCATGGAAGAGTCGGAAGGCGACGTCGCCGGCATCAAGAGCGCCACCGTCAAGTTCACCGGCGACTACGCCTACGGCACACTGCGCACCGAAACCGGCATCCACCGCCTGGTGCGCAAATCGCCGTTCGACTC
>DDWF01000011.1:0-1101 GCA_002345845.1 Betaproteobacteria bacterium UBA2293
CGACGCGCTTGTCGACCACCAGCGCCCCCGCACCCTTGGGCCCACCCAACTTGTGGGCGGACAGCGTCAAGGCATGTACACCGGCCAGGTTCAGGGAACGGAAATCCAGCGGAACCTTGCCCAGCGCCTGCACCGCGTCGCTGTGAAACCAGGCGCGCGACTCTTGCGCAATGGCGGCCAGCCGAGCCACATCCTGCACCACTCCCGTTTCGTTATTGGCATACATCACCGAAACAATCGTGGAAACTGCGGCCGGCTTCTCTGCCAGCGTCGCCACAAAGTCGGCGCTGGCGATACGGCAGTCCGCATCGACGGCAATCTCGCGCAACTTCCAGCCATGGCGCCGCAGCGACTTTGCCGGCTCGCGCACGCAGGGGTGTTCGATGGCGGAAATGGCGGCCAGGCCAACGGGGAGATTGGCTGCAATACCTTTGATGAACAGATTGTTCGCCTCCGNNCACTGGTAAACACCACCTCGGTCGGGTGTGCACCGACGGCAAAAGCCACCTGCTGACGCGCCGTGTCGATGGCCCGGCGGGCCGCCCGGCCATACTCGTGGCGACTTGAGGCGTTGCCGTACTGCTGCCCGAAAAATGGCAGCATCGCTTCAAGCACGCGCGGCGCTACCGGTGTCGTGGCGTTGTGGTCGAGATAGGCTGGGGCAAACATGGGGAAATCCGCGCTGATTGCAGCCCTAAAAGTTGGCCATCACCGCAATACGGCGCGGCTGGCGGGCGGAACCATTCTTCTGCTGCAACTTGTCCGCATTTTCGGCGCATGGCGTGCCATGCTGCTGTAGCACCAGTTCTTCAAGATTCACCGAACTCAGGTATTCATACATGCGGGTGTTGAGGCCGGTCCACAGACTGTGCGTCATGCAGGGATGATTGTCATCGTGGCAATTACCCATGCCGCCGCAGCCGGTCGCATCGAGGGGCTCATCGACCGCACTGATGATGGCGGCGACAGAAACGCTCGACATGGGCTTGGCCAAAGTGTAACCACCCCCCGGACCACGCGTGCTGGCAACCAGATCGTTGCGGCGCAACTTGCCGAATAATTGCTCAAGATAGGAAAGGGATATTTTCTGGCGTTCGGCAA
>DDWF01000011.1:1165-2994 GCA_002345845.1 Betaproteobacteria bacterium UBA2293
CCTCGCGTTTGGTCTCGTTGGAGTGCTGTAATTGATGTGTCGGTCTCGTTATGTTCCGACCGATATCATCAAGATATAGTTCCCGATTAATTTAGTCAACTATTTTGGATAAGTATTTTGGATCGAATTTGTCTGCGGTTGCCACATCATCCTCGACCGACACGCCGGCACGCTCGATTACCTTGAGCAGCGTTTCGATGCGCCGGTCGGTTTCCACGGCGTGATCGAGCAGGCCGTGAATCGCCATGGCCAGCGGGTCGTCCTCGTTGCGCGTGACGGCGTAGGCGGAAAAACCGAGGTTCTCGGCCTTTTCGTGCCGCGCCAGTTCCTGACCCGGCTGGATGACCCGCGCCGGAATGCCCACCGCTGTTGCGCCGGGCGGCACATCGCGGACCACGACTGAATTCGAGCCGACCTTGGCGCCCTCGCCCACCGTGATTGGCCCCAGTATCTTGGCGCCGGCACCGATCACCACACCGGTATCCAGCGTCGGGTGACGCTTGCCCTTGTTCCAGGAAGTACCGCCCAGGGTGACGCCGTGATACAGCGTNNTGCCATGGTCGATGAACACGCGCCGGCCAATGGTCGCGCCCGGATGGATTTCGATGCCGGTGATGAACCGGGTGATATGCGAGGTCAGCCGCGCCAGCCAGCGCAAGCGATGCCCCCACAGCCAATGCGCAAGTCGGTGCAGCGTCAGCGCATGAAAACCGGGATAACAGGTCAGCACCTCCCAGGTAGAACGGGCGGCGGGGTCGCGCTCGAAAACGCAGGCAATATCTTCTCGCAGGCGGTTAAACATTGAGGTCAGTCAAAGCCCTATAACGAATNNTGGGTGAATTCTAGAATTCCCGATAATGTCAGTCAACTTATCAGGCTTTATGAGGGGTTCGGTTTCTTTAATCCGCGCTCTCGGAAGCGGTCGTTGAATGCCGCCGGCCGGTCGGTTGCCGAAACGAAGCCAGCAAGCCGCGCAAAATGCTGACCTCTTCGGTTTCGAGGCCGCTCCGGGCAAACAAACGACGCAAGCGCAACATCAGGCGTCCCGGCCGTTCGGGGTCAAGAAAACCCGAAGCGACGGCCGAAGCCTCAAAATGCTTCAGCAACCCCTCAATCTCTTGATGCGTTGCCGGCACTCCGGCACCGGCAACCGCCGGCACCGGCAAGCAGCCACTCAGCGCCAGACGCAGCTCATAGCACATCACCTGCACTGCCGCAGCCAGGTTCAGCGACGAATAGTCGGGATTGGCCGGAATCATCGCCCAGCGGCCGCACTNNAGTCCGGAAGTCTCGTTGCCGAACACCAGCGCAATCTCACCAGCACCTGCAGCCGCATCGCGCGCAACCACCGCGGCCAGTTCCGCGGCGGCTTCACGGGCCCACAGCGGTTCAGTCGCCAATTCGCGTCGCCGCGCCGTCAGTGCCAGCGCCAGAACAGTGCCGCCCAGGGCTTCCTCCAGACTGGAACAGACTTGCGCGCTCGCCAGCACATCATCCGCGCCGGCAGCCATCGCTGAAGCCTGGGGATCGGGAAATATCTTCGGATTGACCAGCACCAGACGGGAAAATCCCATCGTGCGCATGGCCCGCGCCGCCGCGCCGATGTTTCCCGGATGGCTCGTATGGGAAAGCACGACGCGGACGCGTTGCATGGATTCGGGCACGGCAGGTGCCGACAGTTTAGAATTCATCGTTTCCGGTTCCGGCACAACATCTGCCAACGCAGGCTTTTGCCTTCTCTAATTCATTACTTGCCCGGGCCAAGTGCCCTGATTGCCCCGCCGCCATGCAACCCATGCTCAACACCGCCATCAAGGCCGCCCGCCGCG
>DDWF01000130.1 GCA_002345845.1 Betaproteobacteria bacterium UBA2293
CATGGCTCATGTTGGCCAGGAAGGTACTCTTCGCCTGGCTGGCCGCTTCTGCCGCCTTGCGGGCGAGCGCCAGTTCATGGGTGCGCTCGTTGACCAGTTCTTCGAGGTGGTGGCGGTAGCGATCAAGTTCTTCGGCGATGCGTACGTTTTCGCTGATGTCGGTGAACACGGCGACGGCACCGATCAACTCGCCGTCACGGCGCAATGCCGTGGCTGTCAGCTGGACCGGAAAGCCCGCGCCATCCTTGCGCCAGAACCATTCGGTCTGCCGGCGCGTGACGCCATCCCGGCAGGTGGCGAAGGTCGGGCAGTCGCCGACGGGATAGGGGGTGCCATCCGGATGGCGATCGTGGAACAGGATGTGCGGGTCGCGACCGAGTACTTCCCGCTCGTCGCGGCCAAGCATGGCCAGGGCCGTCGGGTTGATGAAGGTACAAATGCCGTTGCGGTCGATGCCATAGACGCCTTCGCCGATCGAGTTGAGGATGGTGCGCTGGCGATCCTCGCTGGCGATCAGGGCTTTCTCGGTGCGCACCAGATCACTCAGGTCAATGTCGAGACAGAACATGGTGGGACCATGCTCGGCGGAATCGACGACGGTATGGCTGGAATAGACTGCTACCCGGTGGCCGTTCTTGTGCATCAGTTCAAGACGGGCGGCGGGGATGCCCTGCTGGTTCTCGAACATCCACTGGATGCTGCCGTCGACCACGGTGCGCATCTCGGGGGGGATGATCAGCTCGAGCAGGGAGCGGCCGAGGGCTTCCTGCTCGCTGTAGCCGTAGATCTTTTCCGAGGCGCGGTTCCAATAGACGACGGTGCCGTCGGAGCGATAACCCTGGATGGAAAGTGCGTCGACATTCTCGAAAATGGCCCGGAACCGTGCTTCGGCAGCTGCCAGACGGCGCATCGTGCTGTTGGCGCGGGCCTGTTCGCTGCGCAAACGGCGATTGGTCCGGAACAGCGCCACGATGACTGCCAGCAATCCCGCTGCGAGCAGCAGAAAGGCAACGTTGACCGCATCCTGCGTCATCAGGTCTCCCGTGAAATGGCTGACGGCATGGGCGTGGCCGGATGCCGAGTAGTCGCACAATCTAACAGGAAATTCAGGACGTTTGAATAGTCGTCGGAAAGTCGGCGACAAATGCTGTCAGGATGTTGCGTCAGTGCCATCCTTGCCCGCGGGAAGTGGCCATCCGGTTGCTCAGGCGGCATCGGCAGGGTCGAGAAAGCGCTCAAGCAGGACATTGAGAAAACGCCGGCCGCGGGCCGTCGGGGCGATCAGCTGCGGGCCGATGTCGAGCAGGCCTTCAGCCGCCGCTGCCTGCAGTTGCGGCAGGATGGTTGCCAACGGTCGGGAGGTGCGCAATTCGAACAGCGCCGGGGCGAAACCATCACTCAGGCGCAGCGCATTCATCAGGAACTCGAAAGGCAGGCTGGCCGCTGCGACTTGACTCTCTTCCTGTAGCGGCCGGCCGGCCAGCGTGTGGTCGAGATAGGCCTTCGGGTGCTTCCAGCGCATCTGGCGCAGCACGCGATCATGCAGCGTGAGTTTCGAGTGGGCGCCGGCGCCGATGCCCAGATAGTCGCCAAAATGCCAGTAGTTCAGGTTGTGCAGACACTGCTTGCCGGGCTGGGCGAAGGCCGAGGTTTCGTAATTGAGGTGGCCGGCGGTGGCCAGACGCGCTTCGATGGCTTCCTGCATGTCGGCGCAGAGGTCGGCTTCCGGCAATTGCGGCGGGAAGGCGGCGAAGCGTGTGTTCGGCTCCAGCGTCAGCTGGTAGCAGGAGAGATGCGGGGGCGCGAAGGTCAGCGCGGTGTCGACGTCGGCCAGCGCCTGCTCGAGGTTCTGGCCGGGCAGGCCGTACATCAGGTCGAGATTGAAGTACTCGAAATGCTCGCCGGCCAACTGCGCCGCGCGCTTGGCTTCGGCGGCGCCGTGGATGCGGCCGAGCGATTTCAGATGAGCGTCATTGAAGCTCTGGATGCCGAGCGACAGGCGGTTGACGCCGGCGGCACGAAAGCCGGCGAACTTCTCCGCCTCAACGGTGCCGGGATTGGCTTCGAGCGTGATCTCGGCTTCCGGCGACAGCATGGCCAGGGCGCGGAAAGCGGCGAGCAGCTCGTCGATGGCCGCTGCCGACAGCAGGCTGGGGGTGCCGCCGCCGAAGAAAACGGTGTGCACCGGGCGGCCCCAGATCAGCGGCAGCGCCGACTGCAGGTCAGCGATCAGCGCGTCTACATATTGGCGTTCGGGAATTGTTGCGCCGGCTTCGTGTGAGTTGAAGTCGCAGTACGGGCATTTCTGTACGCACCACGGCACATGCACATACAGCGACAGCGGCGGCGATTGGCGGAATTCGAGTGCTTCGCTGGTCGGCTTGGCGGCCGCCGCAAAAATCGGGATCGTCTTCGCCACGTTTACAGCGTGGGCAGGCGGGCGATCAGCTGCTGCATCGCCTGGCCGCGGTGCGACAGGCGGTTCTTGGTCGCCGCATCGAGTTCGGCGGCGGTCTGGCAGCAGGACGGGACGTAGAACAGTGGGTCGTAGCCGAAGCCATCGGCACCGCGCGGCGTCGTCAGGATTTCGCCGTGCCATTCACCTTCGGCGATGATCGGCTGCGGGTCGTCGGCGTTGCGGACGAGGACCAGCAGGCTGACGAAATGGGCACGGCGGTCATCGTGGCCGGCCAGTTCGGCGAGCAGCTTTTCGTTGTTGCGCGCATCCGATTTCGGTTCGCCGGCATAGCGGGCCGAGAAGACTCCGGGGGCGCCGCCGAGTGCCCGCACGCACAGGCCGGAATCGTCGGCCAGCGCCGGCAGGCCGCTGTGCCGGGCGGCGTGGCGGGCCTTGGTCAGGGCGTTTTCGATGAAGGTGCCGAAGGGCTCCTCGGCTTCAGCAATGCCGAGCTGGCCCTGGGGGATGATTTCAAAGCCGAGCGGGGCGAGGAGGGCGTCAAGCTCCTTCATCTTCTTGGCGTTGTTGGAGGCGAGGACGAGCTTTTTCATGCGGCGAGAGCGCTTTCCTGGACGGCGACCAGCTGACCGATGCCCATCTGGGCGAGGTCCATCAGCATGTTCATCTGCTCGCGGGTGAACGGTTCGCCTTCGGCCGTCCCCTGGACCTCGACGATGCCGCCCTTGCCGGTCATGATGACGTTCATGTCGGTGTCGCAGTTGGAGTCTTCCGGGTAGTCGAGGTCGAGGACCGGGCTGCCCTGGTAGATGCCGACGGAAACAGCGGCAACATGGTCGCGCACTGGATTGGCTGGCAGCTTGCCGGCCTGCACCAGCTTCTCGCAGGCTTCGTAGAGGGCGATCCAGGCGCCGGTGATCGAGGCGCAGCGGGTGCCGCCGTCGGCCTGCAGGACGTCGCAGTCGAGGGTGATCTGGCGTTCGCCGAGAGCTTTCAGATCGGTCACGGCGCGCAGGCTGCGGCCGATCAGCCGCTGGATTTCCTGGGTGCGGCCGGTCTGCTTGCCCTTGGCGGCTTCGCGGGCGCTGCGCGTGTGCGTGGCGCGCGGCAGCATGCCGTATTCGGCAGTGACCCAGCCCTGACCCTTGCCGCGCAGGAAGGGCGGCAGGCTTTCTTCGACCGAGGCGGTGCACAGCACGCGCGTGTCGCCCATCTCGATCAGTACCGAGCCTTCGGCATGGCGGGTGAAATTGCGGGTGATCCTGACAGTGCGGAGCTGGTCCGGCTGACGTTGGCTGGGGCGCATGGGGTTTTCCTTATTTTTTCGGGTTGTATTTGTCGATGGTGGCGCGGATTTCCTCGATCGCCTTCTCGATTTCGTCTTCGGAGAGATCGCTCTTGTAGGTGGGGTTGCGGCCGAATTCGTCGAGGCGGGTGGTGACCTCGTCCTGGCTCATGGCCTGCGTCGAGATCGAACTGCTGGCATCGTCGACATAGCTTTCCTCCCAGCGCACGGCAACGACTGAGAGATTGTCGCCATGGGCGCCGCCGCGCGTTTCTGCCTGGTTGAGCAGCATCGGCACCGCTTGCAGCAGATTGGCACCCTTCAGGCTGGTCGCCATCATCTCGCCGGGCAGCACCCCCCACATGCCATCGGTGCACAGCAGCAGGATGTCGCCGTGTTCGAGCGGCATCTTGCGTGAGAACTCGATTTCCGGCGGCGTCGGGCTGCCCAGGCAGCTGTAGATCTTGTTGCGGTCGGGATGAACGGCGGCCTGGGCCTCGCTCAGCATGCCTTCCTCGATCAGCAGGCGGATGCGCGAATGATCCTTGGTCTGGGCGATGGTCTTGCCGCCGCGCATCATGTACAGCCGGGAATCACCGGTATGCGCCCAGTAGGCGATGTTGTCCTGGACCACGCAGGCGACGCAGGTGGTGCGTGGCGTGTCCTTCAGGCGGTGGCGGGAGGTGTAGTCGAGAATTGCATGGTGGGCGTTGGTCATGCTCTTCTGCAGGAAGCGGAAGGGGTCGGCGAGCAGCGGCCGGGCTTCCCGCTGGAAGACGTCGGCCAGCGTCTGGATGGCGATCTGCGCCGCGACCTCGCCGTAGTGATGGCCGCCCATGCCGTCGGCAACGACCATCAGCAGCGCATCGCGGGAATAGCAGTAAGTCACCCGGTCTTCATTGTTGGCACGGCCGCCCTGGCGGCTCTCCTGATAGATAGTGAATCTCATTTGTTGGGTTTCCTGAGCTTGTCGACGATGCGGCCAAACCAGTGGCCGTTGTCTTTCGGTCGCGGCGGGGTGACCGTCTCGACCAGCGCTTTTTGCAGGGCGAAGACGCTTTGCGGACGGTAGAGATGATTGAGATTGAGACACCAGTCGATGATTTCGAGCAGGCGATCGGAGAACTGGCCTTCCCAGCGCATCATCGCCGGCGCCAGGGTGTCCTTCTTCAGGCGCTCGTCGGCGGCCAGCGGCGCATTGCCGGCCAGGCAGGCATACATCGAGGCGCCGACGCTGTAGATGTCGCTCCACGGCCCGAGGTCGGTGCGCGCGCCGTAATGCTCGGGGGAGGCGAACCCGGGGGTGTACATCGGCTTGAGCATTGGCTGGTCGGTGGCCAGTGTCTGGCGGGCGGCGCCGAAGTCGATCAGCACCGGCGTGTTGTCGCCGCGCAGGTAGATGTTCGACGGCTTGAGATCGAGGTGCAGCAGCTTGTGTGCATGCACTTCGCGCAAGCCATTGAGCATGCGGGTGAAGACGCCGCGGATGAAGCGTTCGGAGATGTGCCCCTGATGTTTCTGGATGAATTCCTGCAGGGTGCGCCCATGCTCGTATTCCATCACCATGTAGACGGTTTCATTGGCGCGAAAGAAATTGAGCACCCGGATGACGTTGGGGTGCGAGAGCTTGGCCAGCGAACGGCCTTCCTCGAAAAAGCACTTCATGCCGTAACGGAAGGCACCCTGATGGTCCGCCGTGATCACCGGGGCGATCTCACCCTTGCCGCGCAGCGCCAGGCTGTTCGGTAGATATTCCTTGATGGCGACCTGCTTGCCGTCCGGATCGCTGGCGAGGTAGACGATCGAAAACCCGCCCAGCGAGAGCTGGCGGTCAATCGTGTATTCCTCGAGCGGAAAGCCGTTCGGTAGCGGCTGATTGGCTTGTTGCGCCATCGTTCTCGCGGTTATGATGCAAAGTCAGGCATTCTCGGGCGTGTCGTCCGGCCTGTAAAGCTGGAGAGCACCCAATGATTTGCAGTATGACCGGTTATGCAGCGCGGACGCGAGATATTGAACGCGGCTCGCTGCAACTTGAACTGAAAAGCGTCAATTCGCGCTACCTCGATTTCCATTTTCGCATCGCTGAAGAACTGCGCTTCATCGAGCTGCCGCTGCGCGAACTGCTCACCGCGCGCCTGTCCCGCGGCAAGGTCGAGTGCCGCCTTGCGTTCAGCGTCACCGCCGCCCGCGGCGAGCAGCTGCAACTCAACGCCGAGTTGCTGGAAACCTTGAAAAGCCTCGGTCGTCAGGTCAGCGCCGAAATGCCTGAAGCCGCCCCCTTGTCGGTCAACGAGGTATTGCGCTGGCCCGGCATGTTCGGCGACCAGAGCATCGATTTCGCCGCCGTCGGCAGCGAAACCCTGGCCCTGGCGCGCGAAGCCCTCGAAGACTTCACTGCCAGCCGTAGCCGCGAAGGCGACAAGTTGGCGACGCTGATCAGCGACCGCGTGCACGCCATGCGCGCCATCGTCGCCCAGGTGGCACCGCGCATTCCGGAAGCTCAGGCTATGTTCACCGACAAGCTGCGCCAGCGCCTGGTCGAAGCCCTGGGCAATGCCAGCGACGAGCGCATCCTGCAGGAAGTGGCGGTGTTCGCCACGCGCATCGACGTCGCCGAGGAACTCGGCCGACTGCTCACCCATCTCGACGAAGTCGAGCGCGTGCTGAAGCAGGGCGGCGCCTGCGGCAAGCGTCTGGATTTCCTGATGCAGGAACTCAACCGCGAAGCCAACACCCTCGGCTCGAAGTCGGCGGTCACCGAAGTCTCCCAGGCGGCGATGGATCTCAAGCTGCTGATCGAGCAGATGCGCGAGCAGATCCAGAACCTGGAATAAGGTCCGGCCACCGCATCTATCAAACGTTTTAGGAAGACTGCCATGGCCGGAAATCTTTATGTCGTCGCCGCTCCGTCCGGTGCCGGCAAGACCACCTTGGTGCGCTTGCTGCTCGAACGCGAGCCGGAGGTGCAGCTTTCCATTTCTTTCACTACCCGCGAGCCGCGTCCGGGCGAACAGAATGGACGCGAATACCACTTCATCGATTCGGGCGATTTTCGCGCCATGATCGATGCTCACGAGTTTCTCGAGTGGGCCGAGGTGCATGGCAATTTCTATGGCACCTCGAAGAAGTGGATCGCCGACCGCTTGGCCGCGGGCGCCGATGTCCTGCTCGAAATCGACTGGCAGGGAGCGCAGCAGGTGCGCAAGCTGTTTCCCGAGGCGATCGGCATCTTCATCCTGCCGCCGTCGATGGAGGAACTGACCCGCCGCCTGACCGGTCGCGGCACCGACAGCCGCGAAGTGATCTCGCGCCGCTTGGCCGCAGCCCAAGCGGAGATGCGCCATGTCGGGGAATTCGACTATGTTATTATTAATGACCAACTGGAGCCGGCTTTGGAGGATTTGCGTGCTGTCGTGCGCGCTTCCCGGCTGAGCTTCGCGGCGCAGTGTGCCCGGCACGCTGCCCTTTTTGCCCGATTGATCTGATTCAGAGGTTTTACATGGCCCGCGTTACCGTCGACGACTGCTTGAAACTTATCCCCAACCGCTTCCAGATGACCCTGGCCGCTGCTCACCGCGCCCGCCAGATCGCCAACGGCTCGACGCCGCTGGTCGATGCCGAGAAGGACAAGCCGACCGTCGTCGCCCTGCGCGAAATGGCTCTCGGCAAGATCGGCCTGGAAGTGCTCAATCGCGGTCAGGCCTGAGAGCCGGGGCGGTGAAGCCTGATGGATGCCAAGCCGTCGACGCCGCCGCCCGCCCCAGAGGAACCCGCTTACCGGGTTTTTCTCGATAGTCTCGATTATCTCGCTCCGGTCGATGTAGAGCGGATCAAGTCCGCCTACAGCTATGCCGCCCGGGCGCATGCGACTCAGAAGCGCATGTCGGGCGAACCATACATCACCCATCCGCTGGCCGTTGCCGGCGCCGTCGTCGAATGGCGAATGGATGCCGACGCGATCTGTGCGGCGTTGCTGCACGATGTCCTCGAGGATACCGGTGCCAGCAAGCGCGAACTGGCTGAACAGTTCGGCAAGGAAGTCGCCGAACTGGTCGATGGCCTGTCCAAGCTCGACAAGATGGAGTTTGCCTCCTACCAGGAGGCGCAGGCGGAAAACTTCCGCAAGATGCTGATGGCCATGGCGCGCGACCTGCGCGTCGTGCTCATCAAGCTGGCCGACCGGCAGCACAATCTGCAGACCATGTCGGCGATGCGCGCCGACAAGCGCGCCCGCATCGCCCGCGAAACGCTCGAAATCTACGCGCCGATCGCCTTGCGCCTGGGCCTGAACAAGCTCTATCGCGAATTGCAGGACATCAGTTTCCATTTGATCTATCCGCATCGGGCGGCGGTGCTGGCCAAGGCGCTGAAGGCGGCGCGTGGTAACCGCAGCGAACTGCTGACGCGCATTCTCGATGGCATCGAGAGCAAGCTGGACAGCGCCGGCCTGCGCGCCGAGGTCTTCGGGCGCGAGAAGAGCCTTTATTCGATCTTCCGCAAGATGAAGGACAAGCTGCTGTCCTTCTCGCAGGTGCTCGACATCTACGGTTTCCGCGTCGTCGTCGACAACGTGCCGACCTGTTACCTGGCGCTCGGTGCCCTGCACAGCCTGTACAAACCGGTGCCCGGCAAGTTCAAGGACTACATTGCGATACCCAAGGCCAATGGTTACCAGTCGCTGCACACGACGCTGATCGGCCCCTACGGTACGCCGGTCGAGGTGCAGATCCGCACTCGCGAGATGCACAACGTCGCCCAGGAGGGCGTTGCCGCGCACTGGCTGTACAAGGACAGCGAGGAAAGTGGCGCCGACCTGCAGGTCAGGACGCACAAATGGTTGCAGTCGCTGCTCGAAATGCAGGGCAACGATTCCGCCGAGTTCTTCGAGAACGTCAAGATCGACCTGTTCCCCGACGAAGTGTACGTGTTCACGCCCAAGGGCAAGATCATGGCCATGCCGAGCGGGGCGACAGTGGTCGATTTCGCCTACGCCGTGCATACCGATGTTGGTCACCACTGTTCGGCGGCGCGTATCAATCAAGAGCTGGCGCCGCTGCGCAGCGAACTGCGCAACGGTGACCTGGTCGAAATCATCACCTCGCCGCAGGCCAGCCCGAATCCGGTATGGCTGACCTATGTCAAGACCGGCCGGGCACGCAGCAAGATCCGTCATTTCCTGCGTACCATGCAGAACGAGGAGTCGGCGAGACTTGGCGAGCGCCTGTTGCGCCAGGAACTGCTCTCGCTCGGTGTCGTGCCCATCTCGATTCCGGCTGATGCCTGGGATCAGCTGGTCAAGGCCGGCGGCCAGAAGTCGATGGAAGATGTCTACACCGAGATTGGTCTGGGCAAGCGTCTGCCCTCGGTTGTCGCCCGTCGCCTGCTGGCTCGCGAAAACCTGTCGGCCGATTCGCCGAGCAACATGACCCTGGCCATCCATGGCACCGAGGGCATGGCCATCCAGCTGGCCAAGTGTTGCCAGCCGATTCCCGGCGATCCGATCATCGGCTCGATCAAGAAAGGTAGCGGCCTGGTCATTCACACCCACGACTGCCCGGCGATTCGCAAGTCGCGCTCGACCGAGCCGCAGAAGTGGATCGATGTCGAATGGGAGCCGGAGGACGGCAAGCTGTTCGACATCCGCATCAAGGTCGAGGTCAAGAACACCCGCGGCGTGCTCGGCCAGGTGGCGGCAGCTATCGCCGAGGCTGGCTCGAACATCGAGTATGTGTCGATGGATGCCGACCCCGAGCGCCTGTTTACCCTGCTGCGCTTCACCATCCAGGTGGCCCATCGTAATCATCTGGCGGCCGTTTTGCGCGGCATGCGCCACATTCCGGAAGTGACCCGCATCGTCCGTGAAAGGGGAGGCGAGGCTTGAAGATTCTGGTGCTGGGCGCCGGGGTCGTCGGCACGACGACCGCCTGGTATCTGGCCCGGGCCGGGCACGAAGTGACCGTGGTGGACCGGCAGCTGCAGGCCGGCATGGAAACCAGTTTCGCCAACGGCGGCCAGATTTCCGTCTCGCACGCCGAGCCGTGGGCCAATCCGCATGTCTTTTCCCGGCTCCGGCAATGGCTGGGGCGCGAGGATGCGCCGCTGCTCTGGCGCTGGCGTGCCGATCCGGCGCAACTTGCCTGGGGCTTGCGTTTCCTTGGCCAGTGTTTGCCCGGTGCCAGCCGGCGCAACATGGCGGCAATCGTCGCCCTGGCGCTGTACAGCCGCCAGCAGCTCGGGCTGCTGCGTAGCGAGCTGGATCTGCAATACGATCAGTTGCAGCGCGGCATCCTGCATTTCTATACCGATCCCGGCGAATTTGCCGCCGCCAGCGAAGCCGCGCAGCTGATGCGCGCTAATGGCGTTGATCGCGACACCCTTGATGTTGATGGCTGCCTGCAGATTGAGCCGGCCCTGGCCGATGCCCGGCA
>DDWF01000040.1 GCA_002345845.1 Betaproteobacteria bacterium UBA2293
CGCGCTGGATGTGCTCCCACTCCAGGCGGTCGACGGACAGCGGTTCATCGGGTGCCGGGACGTCGAAATCCGGGCCGTCGTCGTCGAAGGCGGCGAGGATGGCCTCGATCTCCACCGGTTTGGCCAGGTACTGGACAGCGCCCAGTTTGACCGCGTCGACGGCGGTGGCGATGCTGGCATAACCGGTCAGGACGACGATGCGGCACTCGGGGTTGATGGCCAGCAGTTCGGGAATCAGCGCCAGGCCGGAGCTGCCGCCCAGGTTGAGGTCGAGGACGACGCGGGCAGCGCCGGTCGCGCGGGCGATGGCCAGCGCACTGGCCGGGTCGTGGGCGCCCTGTGCCGGATGGCCGCGGCGCTCCAGGGTGCGCACCAGGATGGCGTTGAAACTGGGATCGTCGTCGATGACCAGGGTGAGCGGATTCATGGCTGTTGTCTCGGCAGTTCGATGCAGGCAAGGGCGCCGCCCTCGTCGGGATTGCTCAGGCTGAGGCGACCGCCGAGCTGTTCGATGGCCGCGCGGGTAAGCAGCAGGCCGATGCCGCTGCCGCCGGCGTGGGCCGGCTGTTCCTGCCGGCCGGCAGTGGCCAGGACGGCGGGCGGAAAACCGGGGCCATGGTCGCGGATGTCGATGCCGAGGCTGACGGAGCACCAGGAGAGACGGATTTCCAGCGGCTGGGCGGTGGCGTTGGCGGCGTTGTTGAGCAGATTGAGCAGCGCCTGTTCCAGGCGCGGGTCGGCGACGATATCCGGCGCCGGGCCGTCGCTGCCGATGATCAGGCGGCTGGCCGCCTGTGGGCGGACGGCATGCCAGTGCAGGCGCAGCGCCGCCAGCCAGCGGTCGGCGGCTTGCAGCGGCGGGCTTTCCAGGCGTTCGGCACCGGCCCGCCGGGAGAGGCCGGTAATGATTTCCTTGCACACGGCGATCTGCTGGCGCAGCAGGCCAATATCCTCGCGGGCGGTAGCGGGCAGACTGCTGTCGGCGGCCAGTTCGCCGGCGAGCAGACTCATCGTCGCCAGCGGCGTCCCCAGTTCATGGGCGGCACCGGCGGCGAGCGTGCCCATGGCCAGCACCCGCTCGTCGCGCAGGGCCTGTTCGCGGGCGGCGGCCAGCTCGGCATCGCGCTGGCGGATCAGGCGCGTCATGCGGACGACGAACCAGGCGATCATCGCTGCCGAAACAGCAAAGGTCAGCCACATGCCGATCAGGTGCAGTTGCGTCGCCCGCGTCGCATCGGGCATGGGTAGCGGCACGTAGAACAGCAGCAGCAGCGAATAGGCGGCGACGGCAATGGCACCGACGGCGATCACGCAAGCTGCCGGCAGGCTCAGGGCGGCAATCGCCACCGGTGGCAGGAGCAGGGAAATCAGCGGATTGGTGGCGCCACCGCTGAAGAAGAGCAGCGCCGAGAGCACGGCGATGTCGAACAAAAGCTGGCTGAATAGTTCGCCACCGCTGGCGCCGCTGGCGCTATCCAGGCGCCAGTGGCTCAATGCATTGAAGACGAGGGTGATGCCGATGATGCTGAACAGCGGCAATTGCGGCAGCGGGATGGCGAGGGCGCCGGGGGCGATGGCGACGAGCAGGCCGACACCGGCGAGGACTGCCCAGCGGGTGGCGACCAGTCGCCGCAGATTGGCCAACTGGTCGGCACCGTCGGCCGTGCAGGAAATAAATCGCATGGGCCGGATTATGCGTGATGTGAGTCAATTTTCGGCGGCCGGCCCGATGCGACAATTCGCCGCAGTTCGTTCCGGAGACGCCATCCATGCTGCTGCGCCCGCTGCCTGTCCTCATGCTCGCCCTGTTCCTTGGTTCGACGCCGGCTATCGCCGTCGACCTGCAGGAGGGCAAGGAAATCAACGGTACCTGTGCCGCCTGCCACGGCGACAACGGCCAGGGGGGCGGCAAGGGTGAGTACCCACGCATCGCCGGGCAGCAGGTGCGTTATCTGGAAGGGCAGCTGAAGAACTTCCGCTCGCGCTCGCGGATCAACATCCCGATGTTCCCCTACACCCAGGAACGCGAACTTTCCGACAGTGACATCAAGGACGTTGCCGCCTACATCGCCGGCATCGAACTGTCGAACCGGATGCCGACCTATACCGGCAACGAGGATGCGCTGACCCGCCTGCTGATGGCCGACAAGGTGATGATCATCCCGCGTGCCGAGGGCGACATAGACAAGGGCGCTGCCATCTACCAGAAACAATGCGCTTCCTGTCATGGCAAGACGGCCAAGGGGCGCGGCATGTTCCCGATGCTGGTCGGTCAATACACCAGTTACCTGAAGCGCCAGGTCGACCTTTACCTGAAGGGCGACCGGCCGCACGACGAGGAGGGCACGACCGGCGTGCTGAATTCCCTCGACGAAACGCAGATCCGCGACATCCTCGCTTACCTCACCTCCATCCAGGAACCAACCGAATGAAACGCCTGTGCCTGATCGTCCTCGGTGCCCTGATCATGCCGGCTGCCTGGGCGCACGGCGGCCATGCCGCCAATATTCCCGACGACATGCCGGATGCCCAGAAAATCCGCTTCTGCGAACGCGTCCGCGACCATGCGCTGCAGGCGCTGTATAACCGCGACCGCGGTTCGCCGATGAAGCTCTATGAAGAGGACGGTAGCCACGGGCAGCGCATCGTCAATCACATCATCCGCCGCATCTATGAGGAACCGCAGATTTCCAGTCCGAAAAAGGCCGAGGCTTTCGGCCGGGCGACCTGCAACGAGATGATGGGTGCGCAGCGCCAGGAGTAGCGTCGTTCAGCCAGCCGCGCGCCAGCGCGGATCGGCTTGCCAGCCGGCCATCCAGGCGGGTAGTTCAGCCGCCGGCATGGCCGCCGCGATGGCGTAGCCCTGGGCCAGTTCGCAACCCAGTCCGAGCAGGGCGAGACCCTGCTCGCAGCTTTCCACACCCTCGGCGACGACACTGTGGCCAAAGGCCCGGGCCAGGGCGATGACGCTCTGCACGATGACCAGGTCGTCGGGGTCGGTCAGGATGTCGCCGACGAAGGAGCGATCGATCTTCAGCACTTCGATCGGCAGGCGGCGCAGATAGGTGAGCGAGGAATAGCCGGTACCGAAATCGTCGAGGGCGAAGCCGACGCCGCGTTCCAGGCAGCGCTGCATGACCGCCGAGACTTTGACGATGTCGTCGAGGGCGGTGCTTTCCAATACTTCCAGTTGCAGGCGTTCGGGCGGCACGGCCGGGTGGGCGGCCAGCGTCTCACCCAGCCAGGCGGCGAAGCCGTCATGCTGCAGGTGGTAGGCCGAGATATTGACGCTGACCGGCAGGTCGACGCCGATGGCGCGCCAAGCCTGCATCTGGCTCAGCGCCGTCCGTACCACCCATTGGCCGATCGCCAGATCGACCTCGCCGTGTTCGATGACGGGCAGGAAATCCATCGGCGAGAGTAGACCGTGTTGCGGATGGCGCCAGCGGATCAGTGCCTCGGCGCCGACCACAGTGCCGGCGCGCATATTGACCTTGGGCTGGTAATGCAGCTCCAGTTCGCCGGTCTCCAGGGCCTGGACGATGCGTGCCACCGCCTCGCGATGCGACAGCGCCCGCCGGTCGTGTTCCGGATCGTAGAGATGGAAGCGGTTGCGGCCGGCCTGCTTGGCCTGGTACATGGCCTGGTCGGCATGGCGCAACAGGGTGTCCGGGTCGGCATCGTCAACCGGGTAGAGCGTGACGCCGATGCTCGCCGAGACGCTGACCTGATGTTCGCCGAGATCGACCGGCTGGGCGATGGCCTCGAGGATGCGCTCAAGCGTCGCCGTGCATTGCGCCGGGCCGTCCAGACCGAGCAGGAGAAAGACGAACTCGTCGCCGCCCAGGCGGGCAATGGTGTCGGTGCCGCGCAATAGAGCCTTCAGGCGCCGGGTGATCTCGATCAGCAGCTTGTCGCCGGCAGCATGGCCGTACTGGTCGTTGATCGGCTTGAACTCATCGAGATCGAGATAGCCAACCGCCAGCTGGCAGCGCTCGCGTCGCGTCTGGGCGATGGCCAGCGCCATGCGGTCGGCCAGCAGTACCCGGTTGGGGATGCCGGTCAGCGCATCGAAGTGCGCCATGTGCTCGAGTTCCTTCTCATGCAGCTTGATCAGCGAAATGTCGGTGGCCACGGCGACGTAATGCGCGACGTCGCCGGCGGCGTTGCGCACGGCGTTGATGGTCAGCAGTTGCGGATAGACGTGGCCATCCTTGCGCCGGTCCCAGATCTCGCCGTTCCAGTAGCCCCGCTCGGTCAGCGCCTGCCACAGCGTCTGGTAGAAGAGCGGATCGTGCCGGTCCGACTTGAGCAGGCGCGGATTGCTGTCGATCAACTCCGCACGGGTGTAGCCGGACATCGCGCAGAAGGCGTCATTGACGTCGATGATGCAGGCGTCGGTATCGGTGATCAGGATGCCTTCATGACTGCTGCTGAAAACGCTGGCGGCCAGACGCAGCGACTCGCGTTCGCGGGCGAGCAGTTCGAGCATGCGCTGGAAGCTGTGTTCGAGTGAGCCGAGTTCGTCCTGCACCGGCGGCGCTGGCGGCTCTTCCGGGGCGTTCTTCGCCGCCAGCAGGATCTTCTGTTGTTCCAGCTCCCGTTCCGCCTTGCCGGCCACATCGCCCATCGCCTGCGCCATGCGCCGCAGCGGCGCGACGACGCGGCGCATGAGCAGGGCCGCCATCAGCAACAGGGCACCGAACATGGCCAGCACCGACAGCACTTCGGCGACAAAGGCCATCTCGGCCAGGCGTTCGCGGTCGCCACGGGCCGCCTCGCGCAACCGGCCGACATGGTCGTCGATGCGCCCCTGCAACTCCTGCATGTGGGCCAGCTGCCGGCTTCCTTCGTCAATGCGTTTCTCGAGGAACAGCGAATTGAGCGCCACCATGCCGGCATAGTAGTTTTCGAAATGCGCCGCCAGTTCCCCGTCTTCCCCGCGCAGCCCGGCCAGCGCCTGCAGCTGGTGATCGGCAGCGAGCGCCGCGTTGGCGGCCTGGATGGCAAAGCGTTCCTCACCGGTCAGGATGCCGCCCTGCACCTGGGCAGCAATTTCCCGCAACTGCACCTGCAGGGCAAGCAGCCGCCGTTCGTTTTCATGCGCTGCGTCGGCGCGCCCGGCGAAGACTTCGAGTGTCGCCAGGACCGCCAGCACGACGATGGCGACGGCTGCAAAGGGCAGCAGGATGCGGCGGGCCAGCGTCGATTTCATGGCGCGCCTCCCGCGCGCCCGGGCAGCGGCTGGAAACCGTTGCGGCGCAGGGCGGCGCTGCCCTCGGCGCTGCGCAGCAGGGCGAGCAGTTGCTCGATCTGGGGCGTACGCTGGCGGAAGACCAGGTTCAGTTCGCGGATGATCGGATAACTGCCGTCGGCGATGTTCCGTTCGTTCGGCTCCTTGCCATCAAGGGTCAGGATCTTCACCGGCATGCCCGTTGCCGCCAGCGAACGGGCGGTGCCGACCGAGACGTAGCCGATGGCGCCAGGCAGTCCGCCAACGAGGGTCAGCGCTTCAAGATTGGCGCCGATGATGTGGGCCCGCGCGCTGATCCGCGGCGCCGCATCGCCAGCCGGCCGGCCGGGGCTGCGCAGGCCGCTGTAATCCTCGAACAGTTCCAGGGTCGACCGTCCGACTTCCTTGCTGACCAGCACGATCGGCCGGTCGCTGCCCCCCAGTTGCTGCCAGTTGCTCAGGCGGCCGGCATAGATGTCGAGCAACTGCGCCTTGCTCAGACCGGGCAGGGGGTTGGCGCGATTGGCGACGATCGCCAGCGCGTCATGACCAATCAGCTCATGCTGCAACTGCACCTGCTCGTCGGCATGCAGTGCCCGCGACACCATGCCGATATCGGCGCGGCCGTTCATCACGGCCGCCGCTCCGGCGGCCGAACCGCCACCGCGCACGCGCAGCGCCTCGCCGGTGGCGCCTTCGATGAGCGGCTGCAGTTGTTCAATGACCGGCTGGATGGTGCTGGCGCCGACGATGTCGAGGGCGCCTGCCGGGACGGCGGGCAGCAGCACCGTGACGAGGAGGGCGAGCTGGCGGAGGCGGCGCAGCGACGCCGACAGCGGGTGCCGCCAGGGGGTGTGCGAATGAACAAGGCCAGCCATGATCTGCCGAAATACTTCCTGTCCAAAAGCGGCCTTGCTGCTCAGTTGGCCGATCGGGCGCGATTCGCGGTGACGGAAATGGCCGGGCGACCTGTCGGCCCGGTCCTCTTCGTGCGTCATTGCATCAGCCAGCAGCGGGCGGCCGGCCCATATCCGGCATGTATTCTCCCCGTGCTGCTTTTTTTGGTGCAAGGCGCAGCTGCCGCCGACTATGCCAAAGGCGAGCTGGCTTGTCCAACGGCAATTGCCGGTCGGCGGCGTGGTGCCGACCGACGGTGCTCAGGTGGTTCGGGAAAAAGCGTTTGCTGTTATACGAAAGGCATGTTTTGTCGGCAAATCGGCCGAATCGACGGATTTCGGCTGTCACAGACCTGAAGCCTTGGCTTCCTAAAATGTCCAGACAGTTTTCCTTGAAGGTTGTTTGCGATGCTTGTTCAGAATGACGATGGGGTTGTCGAGTTACGCCGCATCCTGGCCGAAGGCCTGCTTTACCCGGTTTTTCAGCCGATTCTCGATTTTCGCCTGCGGGCGATTCAGGGCTACGAGTCGCTGATCCGTGGTCCGGACGACAGTCCGCTGCATCGCCCGGAGCAGTTGTTCGCCGCCGCCGCCCGCCAGGGCATCGGCGATGAACTCGAACACGCCTGTCGCGAGGCCAGTATCCGTGCCTTTGCCCACTACCGCCTGGGCGGTCGCCTGTTCCTCAACGTGACGCCGCGCTGCCTGCTCGATGTCCGCCTGATGAACGGCCAGACCGCCGATCTGCTCAACGCCCTGGGCATCGCGCCGAACCGCATCGTGCTCGAATTGACCGAGAATCAGAAGATCACCGATATGCCGGGCATCCACGATGCGCTGATGCATTTTCGCGGGCGCGGCTTCCAGATCGCCATCGATGACCTCGGTGAAGGCTTCGCCAATCTGCGCATGTGGTCGGAGTTGCGGCCGGAGATCGTCAAGATCGACAAGCATTTCGTCCATGGTATTGCCGACGACCGCATCAAGTTTCACTTCGTGCGGGCGATGCAGGATCTGGCTGAAATCTGCAATGCCTCGCTGGTCGCCGAGGGCATCGAACGCCGCGAGGATTTCGTCTGCATCCGCGACATGGGTATTGCCTGCGGCCAGGGCTATTTCATCGCCCGGCCCGAGCGCGAACCGGTGACCTGTCTGGCGAGCGAGGTGCAAGCGGCGCTCGACCTGCAGTCCTTGTCGCTGTCGCCCTTGACCGGTGGTCCGGGCAAGCTGCCGACGGCGCGCAGCCTGCTCCAGGCGATCGAACCGGTGCCCCCTAATTCGTGTAACGAGGCCGTCATCGCCCGCTTCGAGGCCGATCCGGAGCTCAATGTCTTACCGGTGGTGCAAGGCACCCAGCCGGTCGGGCTGATCAACCGGCACAGCATGATTGATCGCTTCGCCCGGCCGTTTCGCAAGGAGTTGTTCGGGCGCAAGAGCTGCGAACTGTTCATGGACCACGCACCGCTCATCGTCGATCAGCACGCCACCATCCAGGAGCTGGCGATGATGCTGTCGGTTGCCCCCAAGCATTATCTGTACGACGGTTTCATCGTCACCGGCGATGGCTGCTATCTCGGCGTCGGCAGCAGCCACGACCTGATGGCGACGATCACCGAGATGCAGATCAGCGCCGCCCGCTATGCCAATCCGCTGACTCAGCTGCCGGGCAATGTGCCGATCAACGAGCATATCGACCGCATCCTGAAGAGCGGTCAGACCTTCGTTGCCGCCTACATCGACATCGACAATTTCAAGCCCTACAACGATACCTTCGGCTACCGGCGCGGCGACGACGTGATTCAGACGCTGGCTCGGCTGGTCTGCGAGGCGACCGACGAACATTGCGATTTCGTCGGTCATATCGGCGGCGATGATTTCTTTGTGGTTTTTCGCTCTGCCGATTGGGAAATGCGCTGCTGGCAGATCATCAGCTGTTTCGCCGAGGCGGTCGGCAACTTGGTGGGCGTCGAGGAACGCCTGCGCGGCGGCTACATGGCCGAGAACCGCCGTGGCGATATGCTCGTGCAGCCGTTGCCGACGCTGTCTATCGGTGCAGTGCGCATCGGCGAGGGCGATTGCGAATCACACCGGGAGGTTGCCGTTGCCGCCGCCGCCGCCAAGAAGCAGGCAAAAAAGAAACTCAAGCAGGCCAGTGAGGCTCATCAGGGCAGTCTGTTCGTTGAGCGCCGGCGGGTCGGCAACTACGAGGTGCCGCTGTACCCGGTGCACGCCCTGAACTAGAAGTGCTAACCGGCAGCGGGTGTCAGAACAGCCAGGGAATGAAGCGCCGGGTACGCCGCATGTAATCCTCGTATTCGGCGCCGAAATAGGCCAGGCACTCCTTCTCGTCGGCCAGTGCGGTGAGCAGTAGCGACAGGGTGGCGACGGCGGCAATCAGGGTGCCGATGAGATTCGGGTCCTGCAGATAGGCGGCCCAGGCCAGGGCCAGCAAGGATGTGTACATCGGATGACGGATGTAGCGATAGATGCCGCTGGTGACCAGCTGCGTGGTCTTCTCGAATTCATAGAGGGTCGGGTCGCTGCGTTCTTCGGCCGCCTTGCCTGCGCTTACCAGTTGCCGGGCACCGTAAAAGACCAGGGCGATGCTGAGCAGCATCAGCAGCCAGGAGGCGAACTGGTGCGGCGAATAGGGATCTTCACCCCAGGGTTCGTGGTTGAGGATGATCAGGCCAAGAATCGCCTCCCAGGCGAAGAAGCGGTAGAAGCCGTGGCCGCCCGGGGTGCGCAGGGCGCGCCAGGAAAACCACAGGTTGGCGGCGGTGCCGAGGATCAGGGCGATGATTTCAGGCATGGTGTCAGTCCGCAAAGGCCGCCGTCAGGGCGGCGATCATGTAGCAATGGTCGAGGACGCCGGCACTTTCGCGGATGCTGTGCATGGCCCACATCGGCGAGCCGACGTCGACGCTGGCAATCCCCAGGCGGGCGGCGACGATCGGGCCGATGGTGCTGCCGCAACCGAGGTCGGTGCGGTGCGCGTATTGCTGGCAGGGGACGCCGGCCTTGGCGCAGAAGCCCATGAAGCGGGCGGCGCTGTCGGCGCTGGTGGCATAGCGCTGGTTGGCGTTGCTCTTGATCACCGGCCCGCCATTGACCAGGGCGCGGTGGCAGGGCTCGTAGGCGGCGGGGAAGTTCGGGTTCCAGGCGTGCGCCATGTCGGCGCTGATGAAGAAACTGCGCGCCAGCACCCGGCGCTGGTCCTCGGCGTCCAGCCCGGCACTGGCGGCCAGCCGGGCGACGACATCGGCGACGAAACTGCCGCCGGCGCCAGCGGCGCTCTCGCTGCCGACTTCCTCATGGTCGAAGAGGGCGACCAGGCAGGTGCCGCTAGGCGATTCGGTGGCCAGCAGGGCGCTCAGCGCGGCGTGGCAGGAGGCCAGGTTGTCGAGCTGGCTGTCGGCGACGAATTCCTGATCGACACCCCAGAAACTGCCCTTCTGCGTATCCCAGGCGGCCAGTTCCCAAGTCAGCAGGTCGGCAGCGTTGACGCCGAGCTTGGCGGCCAGCGGTTGGCGGAAACGCGCTTCGGCCGTCGTGCCGTCGGCGGACACACCGAGCAGCAGCGGCAGTTCGGTCTGCTTGTTGAATTTGAGGCCGCTCTCGTTGACTTCGCGATTCATATGGATGGCGAGATTCGGCAGGCGCAACAAAGGATCGTCGAAACGCACCAGGTGGCTGGTGAAGCCGTCGGCGCTGCGGACATTGACGCGGCCGGCCAGCGACAGGTCGCGGTCGGCAAAGGTGGCGAGGATCGGCCCGCCGTAGACCTCGACGCCAAGGCGGACCATGCCGGCGTTGTCCTCGGCCGGCTTCGGCTTCAGGCGCAGGCCCGGCGAATCGGTATGGGCGCCGATCAGCGTCAGGCCGGCGGCCTTGGCGGCATCGCGGCCGACGATGAAAGCGATGATCGAGGCGCCAGCGCGCACCGTGTAGTGACGGCCGCCGGGGGCCAGCGTCCACCGATCGCTTTCGTCGAGACGGCTGAAGCCGGCGGCCTGCAGGCGGTGTTCGCACTGGGCCACGGCATGCCAGGGGCTCGGGCTGGCGTCGATGAAGTCGAGCAGGTCCTGGGCGCGGGCACGGGCGGCAGTGGAAATGTTCATGCGGAGGGTCCTGGGGGCGGGCAGTGTTCGAGAAGCAGGCGGAAAACCCGTACATCATAAAGCATGGCGATGTGCCCGAGTGCTGGCAGTTCGACATCGCGGGCGCCGGGCAGGCGTTGGTTGTCCTGCGGCATCACGTAATTGTCGTAGGGGTTGCGCAGGCTGATTGCCGGAATCTTCACCGTTTCCTGCGCCATGTCGCGCAGCCACAGCGAATCGGGTTCCATTTCGCGGGCATTCTGGCCGAAGCCGATGCGTGCCAGTTCGCTGCCGGCGTGCGGCGTCGCCAGCGTGATCAGCTGGGCGACCCGGGAAATGCCGTGGCGGGCCAGGTAGGAGCGGCAGATCAGGCCGCCCATGCTGTGGCCGATCAGGATCAGCTGTTTGGCCCCGGTGGCGGCACAGACTTCCTCAATGCGTCGATTGAGTTGCGGCACCAGCTTGCCCATGCTGGTGTAAGGCGGTGCCAGGCTGACCGTGGCCACCGTGTGGCCGGCAGCTTCCAGGCGCCGGCGCAGTAGCCACCAGACGCCGCGGCTGCAACCATAGCCATGGACCAGCAGCAGTGGCCGGCGGGCGCCGGGCAGCAGGCGGTCGGCCGGCAGCCAAAGGCGTTCGAGCGGCAGTACGGCGAGAAAGGTGAGCAGGAAAGCCAGGTATTCGCCGACGATCTGGCGCAGGCGGTGGGCGAAGTCGAGCGGCGGTGCCGGTGAGGCATGGGATGTCGCGTACAGCCAGGTCAGAGCGTTGATGCCGGCGCGCAGGCCGAGCAGGCCGCCGACAGCGCCGACGATGGCGGTGCTCCAGTCGACGCCCAGCCAGTGGCGGCCGATCGCCAGGTAGCCGGCAATCTCGATGGCGATCCAGATGAACAGGGAAATGGGAACCACGCGCGTCCTCAGGCCGTGGTTTCGGGCTTCGGCAACCACAGGCAGGCGCCCTTGGACTCCTTGTCGATGGCCGCCAGCACGCGGTCGTGCTCGGCCAGTTCTTCCGCCGTGGCGCGCCGGACGAGCAGCGGCTTGCGCTGGCGGACCTGGCCATCGGCGCCAAGCTGCGGACGCGTTGCGGTGTCGGGTTCGATCATCAGCGTGTTCTGGCCGCGCGTCATGGCCAGGAAAACTTCAGCCAGCAGCTCGGTATCGAGCAGGGCGCCGTGCAGTGTCCGGCTGGAGTTGTCGATCTCGTAACGTTCACACAGGGCGTCGAGGCTGTTGCGCTTGCCGGGATGAATCTCCTTGGCCATCTTCAGCGTGTCGGTGACGCCATTGCAGATGGTTTCGACCGGGACCCGGTCGAGGCGGCGCAGTTCGGCGTTGAGGAAGCCGAGGTCGAAGGGGGCGTTGTGGATGATCAGTTCGCCGCCATTGATGAATTCCAGGAACTCGTCGGCGACGTCGGCGAATTTTGGCTTGTCGGCGAGGAATTCGAGGGTGATGCCGTGCACCGCCTGGGCGCCTTCGTCGATCTGGCGCTCGGGATTGATGTATTTGTGCAAATGACGGCCGGTCAGCCGGCGATTGACCATCTCGATGCAGGCGACTTCGATGATGCGATGGCCGTCGCGCGGATTGAGGCCGGTGGTTTCGGTGTCGAGTACGATCTGGCGCATATCAGTCCTTCTTCAATTCCTCGATGCCGCGGTTGGCCAGGGCATCGGCACGTTCGTTTTCCGGGTGGCCGGCATGGCCCTTGACCCAGATCCATTCCAGCTTGTGCGGACGGGTTACGGCGTCGAGTTCCTGCCACAGGTCGGCATTCTTCACCGGCTTCTTGTCGGCCGTCTTCCAGCCGTTGCGCTTCCAGCCGTGAATCCACTCGCTGATGCCTTTCAGCACGTATTGCGAGTCGGTATAGACGCGGCCGGCGACCGGGCGTTTCAAGGCGGCCAGGCCGCGGATGGCGGCGGTCAGCTCCATGCGGTTGTTGGTGGTTTCCTTCTCGCCGCCCCACAGCTCCTTCTCGTGCGGACCGCTACGCAGGATGGCGCCCCAGCCGCCGGGGCCGGGATTACCCTTGCAGGCGCCGTCGGTGAATATTTCGATGTTGTCTTCAGTGTTGGCCATGGCCTTCCTTACGGGCAATCGGACGCAGCGCCTTGGCGGCTACTGCCTTGGTGCGCCAGTTGGGGGTAATCAGGCGCATGCCGTGGGTGCGCTTGATCGCCCGCAGGACATGGACGCCACCGGAAAATCCCCACCAGCGACGGCCGGCATTCTCGATGAAACGCCAGCGTTGCAGCCATTTTTCCTGCTCCAGGGGTGGGGCATAACAGCCGAGCGTGCCGCGGTCGACCTCGAAGCCGAGCAGCTGCAACCAGTCCTTCAGGCGATTCAGCGACAGGTAGGTGCCGTTCCAGGGAAAGTCGCCGGAACGGTCGAAGCGCCGCTGAAGGCCCCACAGGGAAATGGGGTTGAAGCCGACGATGACGACCTGGCCTTCGGGAATCAGGATGCGCTCAATCTCGCGCAGGACCTGGTGCGGATCGTCGCTGAATTCCAGCATGTGCGGCAGGACGACAAGATCGGTGCTATGCGAGGCGAAGGGCAGGGCGGTCAGTTCGCAGACGACATCGGCACCGGCGAATTCGCTGACCGTCTGCCGCAGCGGAATGCGGTTGGCGCGCAGCAGCGGACATTGCGGCAAGCCGATCTGCAGGGCGTTGAAGCCGAAGATATCGACGACGATTTCGTCAATCGTCGCCTGCTCCCAAGCGAGCACGTAACGTCCCTGCGGCGAGCGGAGCCAGGCGTCGAGGCCGGGAATTGACATCCGGCGCTGCCCGCTCGATAGTTCCGGCATGTTTGAAGTTTCGTTCATTCCCGCGTTCAAGGACAATTACATCTGGCTGCTGCAGCGCGACCGGCGCGCCGTCGTCGTCGATCCGGGCGATGCCGCTCCGGTCATCGCGCGGCTGCAGGCCGACGGCCTGGCACTGGAAGGCATCCTGATCACGCACCACCATGCCGACCATCAGGGCGGTGTTGCCGAGTTGACCGAGCGTTACCCGGTACCGGTTTTCGCCCCGGCCGCCGAGTCTATCACAGGCAGGAGTCACCCCCTTTCCGGTGGCGAAAGCATCGAAGTGCTTGGTTGTCCAGTGCTGGTCATGGCCGCTCCCGGTCATACCGCCGGGCACATCGCCTATGTCGCCGGCGACCGCCTGTTCTGTGGCGACACGCTGTTCGGCGCCGGCTGCGGTCGGCTGTTCGAGGGCACGCCAGCGCAGATGGCTACCTCGCTCGATGCCCTCGCGGCGCTGCCGCCGGCGACGCGGGTGTATTGCGCCCACGAATATACCGAGGCCAATCTGCGTTTCGCCCTGACCGTCGAGCCGGATAATCCGGCAGTCCAGGCCCGGGTGGATAGAGTGGCGGCGTTGAGGGCGGCTGGTCGGTCCAGTGTCCCGTCCACGCTGGCTGAGGAACGGGCGACCAATCCTTTCCTGCGGTGCCGCGAGCCCGGAGTCATCGCCGCGGCGATCCGCGAAGGGGCGGTGGATGCTTCTCCAGTCGCCGTTTTTGCTGCCATCCGCGCCTGGCGCAACCGGTTTTAGCGTTTTCCCGCCCGGCGCTGGCTGCTGATCCGATCGAGCGTGTCGAGTACGCGGGCGGCATTGAAGGGCTTGACGATGAAGCCGGCGGCGCCGTTCATGATCGCTTCCTGAACCGTGTCCGGATCGGCGTTGCCGGTCACCATGACGATGTGCACCTCGGGGCGTGCCGCCTTGATCTCGATCAGCGCTTCCAAGCCGTTTTTTTCCGGCATCAGGACATCGAGGCAGATGATGTCCGGCTTCAGGCGTTCGGCCATTTCGACCGCGGCATTGCCGTTACGTGCTTCGCCGACGACGTTGTAGTCGTGGCTGCGCAGGATGCCGCGAAGGACCGAGCGCATGATGTCGTTGTCTTCGACGATGAGGACGGAGGTGCGTTTCTTTTCCATGGCGTTTCAGCCGACAGTCGGGCGGGGCGCCCGGCATACCCGGTCACGGCCGTTGTGCTTGGCGTCGTATAGCGCCTTGTCGGCCATGGCGATCAGGTTGTCGCTGGCATCGTCGAGTTCGGGCACGGCGGCTGCCAGGCCGATGCTCAGGGTGACCCGACCGAGCGAGGATGCGGCATGCGGGATGTTCAGGGCATGAATGGCATGGCGAATCTTTTCGGCGACGATGAGGGCGCCGCCGATGGCCGTCTCGCAGAGGACGACGACAAACTCCTCGCCACCGTAGCGGGCCGCCAGGTCGGAGCCGCGTTCGAGGCTGGTGGCGATGGCGCCGGCGACGCGGCGCAGGCAATCGTCGCCGGCCTGGTGGCCGTAGGTGTCGTTGAACAGTTTGAAGTGATCGACGTCGCACATCATCAGGGCGATACTGCTGGCGTTGCGGCGGGCGCGCCGCCATTCGCGGGTGATGTGTTCGTCGAAGTAGCGGCGATTGGCTATGCCGGTCAGGGCGTCGCTGGCCGACAGTCGTTGCAGTTCCTTGTTGGCCATATCCAGTTCGCTGGCCAGACCGACCAATGAGGTGCGCATCTGGATCAGGCGCTCCATGGCCCGCACTTTCGCGCCAAGGACGACCTCGCTGACCGGCTTGTGCAGATAATCGTCACCACCGGCCAGGATGCCGCGCTCGATATCCTCGTCCTTGCCGAGCGAGGAGAGGAAGATGATCGGCGTCCAGCCCCCTTCGCTCTCCATGCCGCGGATGCGTCGGGCGACTTCGAAGCCGTCAATGTCCGGCAGGACGACATCGAGCAGGACCAGATCCGGGCTGCTGGTGGCGAAGGCAGCAATCGCCTTTTCACCGTTATCCGCAGGGATGACCTCGGCACCGAAACTCCGGGCATATTGGGTGAGCACCTGAAGGTTCGAGCGGCTGTCTTCGACGATGAGAATTTTCATGGGCTCGGTAGGAAAATCCGCCGGAGTCGCTGCTAGCGGCAAAAACTGTTGAAAAAAACGAGTGCCGAAACGGCGATGGCGATGGCGAGGCAGGCGTAGCCCCCACTCCAGACCAGTGCCTGGCGTGCCTGATGGGTGGCCCCGCGCTGGCGGAACTGGAAATAGCGTTGCAGTTCGCCGAGAGTCAGCACGGCGGCGAACATGAAAAAGATCATGCCGCAAAACAGGAAAATAATGATGCCGTTGGTCAGGTCGCGGCAGGAGTTTGCCGATACCCGGAGAAAGATGAGCACCGAGTCGGTGCGCATGGCCAGGCGGCCGACCATATAGGCAAGGAGCGCAAAGAGCGTGATGACGCCGATGACGGCCCAGGTTTGCCAGCGTCGGAGTTGGGCGAGTAAGCGGCGAAGTTCTTCGAAGATCCAGGTCATGTCTTGCCGCAATGGGCGCGGGGCGGTGTGCTAAATTGTGACGGTCTGTGACTAGTGCGGTAGATTAACATGGTGGAAGCTCGAACAAGCGCTCCGGCTGGCGAATCCGGCCTTGTGGCGTTTGTCAGGTCAGGGCGTAACCGGCGCCTTGCCGGTTGGCTGGCAGGTGTCATGCTGGCTTTCGGCGTACTCGGCTATTTTGCCGGGCCGCCGCTGCTCAAATGGCTGCTGGTCGATCAGTTGTCGCGGGAGTTGAACCGTCAGGTCAGCATCAGCGACATTGCCATCAACCCCTATGCGCTGTCGGCAGAAATCGCCGGGCTGGCGGTCAGCACGGCTGATGGGCGCGAACTCGCCGGCTTCGACCGGTTGCAGGTCAATCTCTCCTCAACCTCCCTGTTCAAGCTGGCACTGGTAGCCGATGCCATCCATCTCGACGGCCTGCGCCTGAGCGTCGTGCACGAGGGCGAGGGGCGCTACGACATTTCCGACTTGCTCGACAAATGGCTGGCGCCGAGTGCCGAGCCGTCGACCGGTCTGCCGCGTTTCTCGCTGAACAACATCCAGCTGAGCAACGCACGGGTGGCGCTCGATGACCGGCCGAAGGGCGTGGTGCTCGCTGTCAGCGAGATCAATCTCGGGCTGCCCTTTGTTTCGAGCCTGCCTTACCAGGCGGAAATTCTCGTCGAGCCGAGTTTTTCGGCGCGCTTCAACGATTCGCAGTTGGCGCTCAGCGGGCGGAGCAAACCTTTTGCCGGCCAGCGGGAGAGCGAACTCGATCTGGCGATCGATAATTTCGACTTGGCCAGCCTCCAGCCCTATCTGCCGCCGACCTTTCCGGTACGCCTGCTGGCCGCAAGGCTTGACAGCGACCTGAAGATCGTTTTCCGGGAAATGGTCGAGGAGACGTTTTCACTCGGCATCGTCGGCGGCCTCAAAGTGTCCGATCTGACTCTGGCCGAGAGCAACGGCCAGCCGCTATTGGCCTGGAAGGAACTGGCCATCGATCTGGACGAGGCCGATCTGGTCGGGCGGCGCATTGCCGTGCGCCGGGTGGCGCTGAATGGTCTTGATGCCAATCTGCGGGTGAGCAATCAGGGCGAGTTCAACATCTTTTCGGTTAGCGACGCTCTGGCGTCCGGCGAGCCGGCGCCGGCAGCGCAACCAACGGCCGAGACGTCGGCGCTGACCTGGTCGCTCGGCGAATTCGTGCTCAGCGACGGTCTGGTGCGCTGGCGCGACGAGTCCAACCGGGTGCCGGTCGTCGGCGAGGTGCGCCAGTTGCAGGTGCAGGTCGGGGCTGTCGATAGTCGTCTTCAGGCGCCGATCGAGATTGCCGAAGTCGCCTATCAGGTTGATCTCGGTGAGCGCTTCCGCGTCGACAGCATGCGGGTCAGGGGAATACGGGTCGATCTGGCGGCGCATCGCCTTGATATCGCCGAGGTGGCCAATGCCGGGGCCAGCGTCCGCCTGTTGCGCAATGCCGAGGGTGCCATCGAGTGGGTCAGTTCGCCGGTCCTGAAGACGATCCGGGCGACCGATGCCAAGGCCGACGATGCGCGCCCATGGGTTGGCAAGCTGGCCAAACTGGCGGTCGATGGTCTGGACTTCCGCTTCGAGGACCGGTCAACGGCCCAGACGGCCGTTCAGGAGCTGACCGGCCTGCGTCTGCTGGGCGAGGATCTGGGCAATGAAAAGGGCAGCAAGGGCCGTATCGAGCTGGTCGGCAAGATCAACAAGGGTGGTTCGCTGAGCGTTGATGGCAGCGTCCAGCTCCTGCCGCTGGACCTGGCGCTGCGCATCGAGACGCAGGCCATTCCGTTGCTGCCGCTGCAGCCCTATTTTGCCGAGCAAGTCGATGTCACGTTGCGCGCCGGCCATTTCTCGAACAAGGGTGAGGTTCGCCTCGGGCTTGACGAGGACGGCCTCAAGGCGGCCTATCGTGGTTCGGCCACGCTGGGCAGCCTGCAGGCCGTGGACAAGGCCAACAAGGCTGATTTCCTGAAATGGAAGTCACTGTATTTCGGGGCTGTCGATTTTCGTCTCGAACCTCTCTCCATCGGTATCGGCGAGATTGCGCTCAGCGATTTCTTCGCCCGTCTGGTGCTCAGCGCGGAGGGGCGTCTGAATCTGCAGGACATCATGCGTAGCAAGAAGCCTGACGAAGCACCGGCAGTGGTCAGCGCCCCTGCGCCGCCGGCAGGCAAGGTGAAAGCGGGTGAGGCCGCGCCGGCACCGGTGCCGATCAGGATTGCCAAGGTCACACTGCAGAACGGCACGGTCAATTTCACTGACTATTTCGTCAAACCCAATTACACGGTCAACATCGGCCGTCTCGGCGGTCGGGTCACCGGCCTGTCCTCGGTGGACGGAACCGTCGCTGATCTCGATCTTCGCGGCACCTACGCCAAGACGGCGCCGGTGCAGATACTAGGCAAACTGAATCCGCTGGCGGCACAGTCTTATCTCGATATCAAGGCAACCGTAAATGGCGTCGACCTGACCAGTTTCTCTCCGTATTCGGGCAAGTACGCCGGCTACGCCATCGAGAAGGGCAAGCTCTCCCTGGATGTCACGTACAAGCTGGAAAACCGGCAGTTGACAGCCGATAACAAGGTCTTCATCGACCAATTCACCTTTGGCGAGCCAGTCGACAGCCCCGATGCCACCAAGCTGCCGGTCAATCTGGCCATCTCACTGCTAAAGAACAATCGCGGGGAAATCGACATCAACCTGCCGATATCCGGTTCGCTGGATGAGCCGGAGTTTTCGGTTGGCGGGCTGATTGTCCGCGTCATCGTCAATCTTTTCGTCAAGGCGGTCACTTCACCGTTCGCCTTGCTCGGTTCGATGTTCGGTAGCGGCGAGGAGTTGTCGAAGCTCGACTTCGCGCCCGGCCGCTCGCGTATCGGTGAAGACCAGGGCAAGACGCTGGAAACCCTGGCCAAGGCCCTTGGTGAGCGTCAGGCACTGGAACTGGAGATCAGCGGCCTGGCCGATCCCGAGATCGATCGTGAAGGGTTGAAGCGGGTGGCCATCGAGCGCCTGGTGCGCGAGGAACGGCGCAAGGCCCTGCCAGACAATGGTGAGGCGGGTAAGCGTGGCGAGATGTCGGAGGCGGAGTACAAGACTTACCTGACGCGTGTTTACAAGGCGGCGAAATTTCCCAAGCCGCGCAACGTGATCGGCCTGCAGAAGGATCTGCCGGTTGAGGAGATGGAGAAGTTGATGCTGGCCAATACGGCCGTCGGAGAAGAGGATGTGCGCAGTCTGGCCAAGCGGCGTGCCGAGAATGTCCAGGTGTGGCTGATCGAACAGGGTAAGGTTGCGCCGGAACGCCTGTTTCTGGTGCCGCCCAAGAGCGGTGATGTTGTGCCGGGTGCGCGCGTCGATTTTTCTTTGAGATAGGGTGGGGATGAGCGAACTGATGGGGCTGGCCCTGGTGGCCGGCGTTGGTGTGGTCATCCTGCTGCAGGCGGTGCTGCTCTGGCGCGCCGGGGAGAACACTGCAGGCCAGCGTATGGATCAGTTGCAGGCGGCGTTGGACAAGGGGCTGGCCCGCCTTGAGCACGAATTGCGCGAGGAACTGGCGCGCGGCCGGCGCGAGGATGCCGAGGCGGCTTTCCGCGATCGTGAGGAGCGGGCGCAGTCGGCAACCCTGCTCAGCCAGTCGGTGAGCACCCAGTTCGGCCAGTTCGGGGCATTGCAGGGCGAGCGCCTGGAGGCCTTCGCCCGCGAACTGAATCGCTTTTCACTGGGGCTCGATGAACGCTTCGAGCGCCTCAAGCAAAGCGTCGAGGGCCGCCTGGTGGCGATCCAGGCCGACAACGCCAATAAGCTGGAAGAGATGCGGCGGACCGTGGACGAGAAACTGCATGCGACGCTGGAGCAGCGTCTCGGCGAATCCTTCAAGCTGGTCAGCGAGCGCCTCGAACAGGTGCATCGCGGGCTTGGCGAGATGCAGACGCTGGCCGCCGGGGTCGGTGATCTCAAGCGCGTGCTGACCAACGTCAAGACGCGCGGCACCTGGGGCGAAGTGCAGTTGTCGGCGCTGTTGGAGCAGTTGCTGACCGTCGACCAGTTCGCCGCCAATGTGGCGACCCGTCCGGGCAGCAATGAGCGCGTCGATTTCGCCATCCGCCTGCCGGGCAAGGACGATGGCGCGGTCGTCTGGCTGCCGATCGACGCCAAGTTCCCGATCGAGGATTACCAGCGCCTGCTGGAAGCGCAGGACCGGGGTGATCCGGCGCAGGTCGAGGAGGCGGCGAAGGCGATCGAGCTGCGCCTGAAGAACGAGGCCAGGAGTATCCGCGACAAGTATGTGGCGCCGCCGCACACCACCGACTTCGCGCTGCTTTACCTGCCGATCGAGGGTCTCTATGCGGAAGCGCTGCGCCGGCCGGCCCTGGCCGAGATGCTGCAGCGCGATTACCGCGTCAGCCTGGCCGGCCCGACAACGCTGGCGGCGCTGCTCAACAGCCTGCAGATGGGGTTCCGCACGCTGGCCATCGAACAGCGATCAGCCGAAGTGTGGGCGGTGCTCGGCGCGGTCAAGACCGAGTTCGGCAAGTTCGGCGAGGCGCTCGCCCATACGCGCAAGAAGCTGGACGAAGCGAGCAACTCGATCGGCAAGGCGGAAACGCGCAGCCGTCAGCTATCGCGCCGGCTCAAGGAAGTCGAGGCACTGCCGGTCGCTGTGGCCGAACAATTGATCGGCGTCGCCGAACTGGATGGCGATGATGAATGAGCTGGAAGCTGCCTATCGGGCGACGACCTACCGGGTATTCCTGCCGGGCGGCGCCCTGGATCTGCGTCTCGACCTGGCTGACGAGCGCCTGCGCCAATGGCTGGCGGCGAGCGGTAGCCAGTGCTTTGCCCTGGTGACCGCCGCCAACCCGGGAGGGCGGCAACTCGACGCCGCCGATAACGCCGAACGTCAGGCGGCACTGGAGTGCGAATTGCTCGAAGGCAATTACGAACCCTACGCCGCCGAGCACCTGGCTGACGATGGTGCCTGGCCGGTCGAGGAAAGTTGCTTCGTCGCTGATCTGGAGCGTGAAGATGCCTGTGCGCTGGCCGCCGAATTTGGGCAGAATGCCGTTGTGTGCGGCGGACAGGACGGAGTACCGCGGCTGGTCTGGATAGAAGAATAATGAACAAGAAAATCGGTCGTTTCGAAGTGCGCGGTGAATTGGGTCGGGGAGCGCAGAGCACCGTCTATCTGGGGTTCGATCCGCAACTGCAGCGCGAGGTCGCGATCAAGACGGTGCATTTCAGCAACCCGGCGCCCCAGCAGAACCGGACACTGCTCGAGGAAGCCCGCCTGGTCAGCCAGTTGCGTCATCCGAACATCGTGCCGATCTATGAAGCGGGCGAGGCCGATGGCGATCTCTATCTGGTCTTCGAATATGTGCCGGGCAAGAGCCTGGGCGAATTCCTGCGCGCCAGCGGCGCCCTGACGCCGGTCAAGGCGATCACCACGCTGCGGGCGATCCTCGAAGCGGTCGGCCAGGCGCACGCCCAAGGCATCATTCACCGCGACCTGAAGCCGTCCAACATCCTGCTCGACGACAACGGCACCCCGCGCGTCATGGATTTCGGCATCGCCGCGCGCGCCGGCGAGGCGGATCCGGCGCTGCGCGAGTACAGCGGCACGCCGGCCTACATGGCCCCTGAATACATTGAACGGCGCGAAGTCGGCGCGCGCGGCGATGTGTTCGCCGCCGGCCTGGTTCTCTACGAAATGCTGACCGGCCAGCGCGCGGTCAGCGGCGACAACCTGTTCCAGGTGATGCACCGCATCGCCAACGAGGACATCCGCCTGCCGGGCGGCAGCGTCATCGACGAACGCCTGGCCGGCATTCTCTACAAGGCCCTGGCCCGCAATCCGGAACTGCGCTACCAGACCACCGGGCAGTTCGGCGAGGCGCTCGACGATTATCTCGATCCCGAAGAAGAGGGCAGCCAGCCCGGCGATTCCCGGCAATCGACGCTCGATTTCCTGCTCCGCCGCATGCGCCACAAGAGCGACTTCCCGGCGCTCTCGGAATCGGTCAGTGCCATCAACAAGATCGCCAATAGCGAAACGGAGAGCATCAACAAGCTGTCCAATTCCATCCTCAAGGACTTCGCGCTGACCAACAAGATCCTGCGCCTGGTTAACTCGGCCTATTTCCGGCCGGCCGGCGGTGGCAGCATCAGCACCGTGTCGCGCGCGGTGATCGTGCTCGGCTTCGAGGCGGTGCGCAATATCGCGATCACCGTATTGTTGTTCGAGCACCTGCAGAACAAGGCTAACGCCAACCAGTTGAAGGAAGACTTCCTGCGCGCCAACCTGGCCGGCATCCTGGCCAAGGACATCGGTGCCGCCGCTAATATGCGCGACCTGGAGCAGACCTTCATCTGCTCGCTGTTCCACAGCCTTGGGCGACTGCTGGCCCAGTATTACTTCCCTGACGAGTCGGAGGAAATCCGCCGGCTGATGGAGCAGAAGACATGCAGCGAAGAGTCGGCATCGCTACAGGTGCTGGGTATCTCCTTCGAGGACATGGGCATCGCCGTTGCCCGCCAGTGGGGATTCCCGCCGCTGATCGTCAGCAGCATGCGCGGTTTGCCGGCCGGACGGGTCAAGCGGCCGGCGACACCGGAAGACAAGTTGCGCCTGCTGTCGAGCATGGCCAACGAGCTGTGTGCGGTGATCGCCCAGGCCACGCCGGAGGCACGCGAGCGTGAACTGAAACGGACCATGTCACGTTTTGCTGACGCTGTGGCGCTCGATCAGAAAGAGGTCCAGCAGACCGTGCAGCGGGCTGTCGAGGAAGTCGCCGACTTTGCCCGCATCATCCATCTCAACCTGCAGCAAACGAACTTCGGCAAGCAGATGCGGCAGTTTGCCCGCAGCCATGGCGCGCCAGCCGAGGCCGATGAACAGGATACGATGGCCGGTACGGTGCTCGGCGAAGGTGATTTGCTGGGCGGCAGAGGGGGCGATGATGCGGATGATCCCGAGAGCCGCCAGGTCGATGCCCAGAGCGTGCTGACGGCTGGCATCCAGGACATCAGCAATACCCTGGTCGATGGCTTCAAGCTCAACGACATCCTGCGCATCATCCTCGAGACCATGTACCGGGCGATGGGCTTCAAGCGCGTCGTGCTCTGTATTCGCGATGCCAAGTCAGGCACCATGCAGGGGCGTTTCGGCTTCGGGCCGGAGGCCAATGAGGTGGCTCGTGCCTTCCGCTTTCCGCTGACCTTCACCCCGGACATCTTTCATGCCGCGACTTCCAAGGGTGTCGATATCCTGATCAGCGACATCAACGATCCGAAGATCGCCGAGCGCATTCCGGCCTGGTATCGCAAGGCCGTACCGGCGCACTCATTCGTGCTGTTTCCGCTGAACATCAAGGGCAACCCGGTTGCCCTGATTTATGCCGATCGTGACGAAGCAGGCGGCATCGCGATTCCGGAAAAGGAGCTGTCGCTGCTCCGTACCCTGCGCAATCAGGCCATTCTGGCCATCAAGCAGGGCGGTTGATCACCACAGCTTCCACCAGGGCGCCTTGCGTTCCAGGCCATCGCGGAAGAAGCGGCTGTCCGGGAAGTTCGCGCGCAGCACGCGGTCGGCATCGTCACGCAGGTCAGTCAGACCGAGCTTGTCGTAGGCGCTGACCAGGATGAACATCGCTTCCTCGGTGGCCGGCGTGCGCGGATAAGTCTTGACTGCGAACTGGGCGCGATTGGCCGCCGCCACGTAGGCGCCGCGCCGCATGTAATAGTGGGCGACATTGACCTCAAGGGAAGCCAGTGTATTGACCAGGAAATCCATGCGCTTGACGGCGTCCGGCGTGTACTTGCTTTCCGGGAAGCGGGTGACCAGGTCGCGGAAGGATTCGAAGGCTTCACGCGCCGCCTTGGGATCGCGTTCGGATGGATTCTGATCGCTGATGTAACCGATCAGGCCGAGATCTTCGTTGAAGTTGATCAGGCCCTTCAGGTAATACACGTAATCAACGGCCGGATGGTTCGGGTGCAGCTTGATGAAGCGATCGCAGGCGGCCAGGGCCGAACCGGTATCGTTGGCTTTCCAGTAAACATAGCCGAGCTCAAGCTGGGCCTGCTGGGCGAATCGGCCATAAGGAAAGCGCGCTTCGAGTTTTTCCAGATGCTTGGCAGCCAGTTCCCAGTTGCCTTCCGCCTGGGCGTCCTTGGCTTCCGCATAAAGTCGGCCGGCGGACCAGCCGGCAGTCTCGTCAATTTGCTCGGGAAGGCCGCTGCAGCCGGTCAGTACAAGGGCCATCAAAATGGCGGCGAGAAATCGGAAGAAGGCGGGGGAAGGGCCGAATGCGGCTAAACTTCGCATCATGAAAGATCCTGTGGAAAACTGCGGCGATTATAGCCGAATTGAACCGCTGCACCTGACCGTCCCGGACGCCGACTTCGGCCGTCGTCTCGACCAGGTGCTGGCCTCCCTGCTCCCCCAGCATTCCCGTAACCGCCTGCAAACCTGGGTGCGCGACGGCTATGTCACCATCGATGGTGCGCTCGAGTGCGAACCCAAACGCAAGCTGCATGGCGGCGAGCGACTGAGTGTCAGTCAGCCGGTCGATGCCCGTGGTGGCCCGGAGCAGCCGGAAGACATCCCGCTCGACGTCGTCTTCGAGGACGAGACGCTGCTGGTCATCAACAAGCCGGCCGGGCTGGTCGTCCATCCTGGCAGCGGCAACTGGAACGGCACGCTGATGAATGCGCTGCTGCATCATGTGCCGGGTATCGAGGCGATTCCGCGCGCCGGCATCGTCCATCGTCTGGACAAGGACACCAGCGGCCTGCTGGTCGTCGCCAAGACGCTGGAAGCGCAGACCGACCTGATTCGCCAGTTGCAGGCACGGACGGTGCGCCGGGTTTACCTGGCCGTGGCGGCTGGCGTGATGAAGACCGGTGGCGGCGTCGATTCGCCGATCGGTCGTCATCCGGTGCAACGCATCAAGATGGCGGTGGTGCCGGAAAGCCGCGGCGGCAAGCCGGCGCTGACCTGGTTCCGCATCATGGAGTCGTTCCCTTATTGCACCTTCGTCGAATGCTCGCTGGAAACCGGGCGCACCCATCAGATCCGCGTGCATCTCGCCTCGATCGGCCATCCTCTGGTCGGTGATCAGGTCTATGGGAAGCCGAACGGCAAGCTGCCGGAATTCCCGCGTCAGGCCCTTCATGCCACGCGGCTCGGCCTGGTGCATCCGCTCAGCGGCCTGAAGATGCAGTGGGAGGTGCCGCTGCCGCCGGATATGCGCGATCTGCTCGACAAGCTGCGCTATGGCTGATTGCCTGCAGCCCGACTGGCCGGCGCCGGCAAACGTACGCGCGCTGCAGACCTTGCGCAGCGGCGGCTGCAGTGCGGCCCCGTGGGACAGTTTCAACCTCGGCGACCACGTCGGCGACGACCCAGCCCACGTTGCGGCCAATCGCACCCTTTTGCGTGCCATGCTGCCGGCGGAGCCGGCTTGGCTACGCCAGGTGCATGGCGTCCAGGTACTTGATGCCGCATGTGTCAGCGGGGAGCCGGAAGCCGATGCTGCCTTTGCTCGCCAGCCGCGCATCGTCTGCGCGGTGATGACCGCCGACTGCCTGCCGGTGCTCTTCTGTGATCGCGCCGGCACGGTCGTTGCCGCTGCTCACGCTGGCTGGCGCGGTCTGGCGGCCGGTGTGCTGGAGACGACGGTCCAGTCCATGGGTGTGGCGCCGACAGAATTGCTGGCCTGGTTCGGCCCGGCCATCGGTGACCAGTGCTTCGAGGTTGGCGACGAGGTGCGGGCCGCATTCGTCGCCCATGATGCGGCAGCCGCCGGGGCGTTTGTTGCCCTCGGTCAGCACAAATGGCTGGCGGATATTTATCGCCTGGCCGGCCAGCGTCTGGCCGCACTCGGCGTCGGTTCGTTATTTGGCGGCGACTGCTGCACGGTCAGCGATCCGGACCGCTTTTTTTCCTACCGGCGCGACGGCGTTAGCGGGCGCATGGCCACGCTGATCTGGCTGGACAGCTGAGCACGCTGCTCTTCATGGCTGATCCCGCGAAGATGCCTCGGCTTCTCCAGGTGCGGGAGCAGCATCCGCCTCGGTCGGCTGGCTGGCAGCCAGGTGTTCCCGATAGGCCCGCCGCTGGCGGCGTACCTTGCTGCCGCTGATCCACAGCAGCAGGCCGCAGGGCAGCAGTCCGTAGAAGAGGAAGGAGATGATGCCGGCAATGACGCTGGCCTCGTTGACGGCAACGAGCAGGGTCACGTATAGCCAGCCGATAGCGATGATATACATGCGGTAATTATGCATTGACAGGCTTCCGGGCGGTATGGAGAATCCAGAAGCTCAAACCCCGACAACATCAGAGACGAGACTTCCCATGGCTCAGGGATCGAACAATAACGACGCTTTTCTGGGTTCTGCCATGCAGTTCATGCAGGCCGGACAGAACATGGCGCAGCAGTTCATGGACTATCTCGGCAAGACGGCTGGGCAAGGTACCGACCAGCCGCCGGCAGTCGATCCGCAGGCGCTGACGGCGCTGCAAAAGCAGTTCATGGATCAGCAGATGGCCCTTTGGCAGGCCATGTTGGCCAAGCAGCAGGGGCAGGAACAGACTTTCAAGGTGGCGCCGGAACCTGGCGACCGCCGTTTCTCGGCGCCCGAGTGGCGCGACAGCCCGATTTACGATTACCTGCACCAGGCTTATCTGCTCAATACCCAGTATCTGAAGCAGATCGTCGAGGCAGTGCCAGCCAACGACGAGAAGTCGAAGAATCGCATGCGCTTCCTCGCCCGGCAGGTATCCGACGCCATGGCGCCGACGAATTTCGCTGCGACCAATCCGGAATTCATCAAGCTGGCCCTGGAAACCAAGGGGCAGAGCATCACCGACGGCATCAACAACCTGATCCGCGATTTCGAGAAGGGGCGCATCTCGATGACCGACGAATCGGTCTTCGAGATTGGCAAGAACATCGCGACGACGGAAGGCGCTGTCGTATACGAAAATGAAATGATGCAGCTGATCCAGTACGCGCCGCTGACGCCCAAGGTGGGCACGCGGCCGCTGCTCGTGGTGCCGCCGTGCATCAACAAGTTCTACATCATGGACCTGCAACCGGAGAACTCGCTGATCCGCTTCATGGTCGAGCAGGGCAACACCGTGTTTCTCGTCTCCTGGCGCAATCCCAAGGAAGACATGGCCGGCGCAACCTGGGACGATTATCTGGAAAATGGCCCGATTGCCGCCCTGCGTGTCGCCCGCGACCTCTGCAAGGTGAAGCAGGTCAATGCGCTGGGTTTCTGCGTCGGCGGCACCATCCTGACCTCGGCGCTGGCCGTGCTCAAGGCGCGTGGTGAGGACCCCGTCACCTCGCTGACCCTGCTGACCACCCTGCTTGATTTTAGCGACACCGGCGAGATCGGCCTGTTCATCGACGAGCAGGGACTGGCCACGCGCGAGGCGACGATCGGCAACGGCGGCTTGCTGCCGGCGCGCGACCTGCAGAATACCTTCTCCTTCCTGCGCGCCAACGATCTGGTCTGGAACTATGTCCAGAACAATTATCTGAAGGGCCAGAAGCCGCAGGCTTTCGATCTGCTCTACTGGAATTCCGATTCGACCAACCTGCCCGGGCCGTTCGCCTGCTGGTACATGCGCAACCTCTATCTGGAGAACAGCCTGCGCGTGCCGGGCAAGCTGCAGATGTGCGGCGAGCAGGTCGATCTGGGCAAGCTCGACATGCCGGTCTACCTGCTGGCGACGCGCGAGGATCATATCGTCCCCTGGCAGTCGGCCTACCAGAGCACGCGCATCCTCGGTGGCAAGGTGCGTTTCGTGCTGGGTGCCTCCGGACACATCGCCGGCGTGATCAATCCGGCCAGCAAGAACAAGCGCAGTTACTGGACCAACGACGATTCAATGGTCGATGCCGACGGCTGGCTGGTGGCGGCAGAAGAAAAGAAGGGCAGCTGGTGGAATGACTGGGCCGCCTGGCTCAAACCGCTGGCCGGCGACCTGCGGGCTCCGCGCAAACCGGGTAATACCAAATACAAGCCGATCGAACCGGCTCCCGGGCGCTATGTCAAGGAACGCGCAGTTTAAGAGGCAAGTACTTCTGGAGGAGGGGAAATGACACGAGTTGCACTGGTTACCGGGGGTATGGGTGGATTGGGTGAAGCGATCTGCATCAAGCTGGCGGCGCTCGGCTTCAAGGTGGTGACCACCTATTCGCCGGGCAACAATAAGGCCGCGGACTGGCTGAAGAACATGAACAACATGGGTTACGGCTTCAAGGCCTATCCCTGCG
>DDWF01000228.1 GCA_002345845.1 Betaproteobacteria bacterium UBA2293
CGGCGGTGGCTTCGTCAAGCAGCGAGGCGTTGGCGATTTCCAGGCCAGTCAGGTCAACGACCATCTGCTGGAAATTCATCAGCGCTTCCAGGCGGCCCTGGGCAATCTCGGCCTGGTAGGGCGTGTAGGCGGTGTACCAGCCGGGGTTTTCCATGACGTTGCGCAGGATCACCTTGGGCGTCAGCGTGTCGTAGTAGCCCATGCCGATGCACGATTTATTGATGACATTCTTGCTGGCGATTGCCTTAAGCGTGGCCAGCGCCTGGTGTTCGCGCTGCGGTGCCGGCAGCGGCAGGTCGGCCGGTAGACGGATGGCGGCCGGAACGGTCTGGTCGATCAGCTGTTCGAGGCTATCGGCGCCAATGGTGGCCAGCATGGCGGACATTTCAGTGGCGCAGGGGCCGATGTGACGGTCGATGAACTCGTCGTGCTGTTCCAGCGCGGCAAGCGGTTGGGCGAAGGGCATGGTGGAATCCTGGAAAAGGCGTTGCAACGCGCCGGGCGCCGGTTCGTCAGCGAACCGGCGCGGGCGGCTTCAATTGCGGCAGAGGCCGGAGCGGAATCAGGCGGCTTCAGCGACGGCCTGGTAGGCGGCGGCGTCGAGCATCTTGTCGAGGTCGGCGACGTTGTCCGGGGTCAGCTTGAACAGCCAGGCGGCGTAGGCGTCCTGGTTGACCGATTCCGGCGCGTCGGCGGCGGCCTGGTTCACTTCGGCGACGGTGCCGGCGAGCGGGGCGTAGACGTCGGCGGCGGCCTTGACTGATTCGACGACGGCGATTTCCTTCTCGGCCGCGAAATGCGCACCGACTTCCGGCAGTTCAACGAAGACCAGATCGCCGAGGGCTTCCTGGGCGTGGTCGGTGATGCCGACGGTGACGGTGCCGTCAGCGTTGAGCAGCATCCATTCGTGGGAGGCGGTGTACTTGAGGTTGGCGGGAACGTTGGACATGGGTTTCTCCTGAATGGGGTGATCAGATGACAGCTTTGCCGTTGCGGGCGAATACGGGTTTGACGACCTTGGCCTTGAGCAGCTTGCCGCGGATATCGACTTCGACGTCGTCGCCGATGGCCACGCCGAGCGGCAGGCGGGCGAGGGCGATGGATTGCTGCAGGGTCGGCGAGAAGGAACCGGAAGTGATTTCGCCATCGCCGTGGGCGGTGACGACCTTCTGGTGACCGCGCAGCACGCCCTTGTCGAGCAGGATCAGGCCAAGGAACTGCTTTTGCTGGCCGTTGGCGAGTAGCGCCGCCTTGCCGACGAACTCGCGTTGGTCCTTGACGGCCACCGTCCACGCCAGACCGGCGTCGAGTGGCGAGACGGTTTCGTCCATGTCCTGGCCGTAGAGATTCATGCCGGCTTCCAGGCGCAGCGTATCGCGGGCGCCCAGACCACAAGGGGCAACGCCGGCCTGGTGCAGGGCGTTCCACATGGCTTCGGCTTCTTCGGCCGGCAGCATGATCTCGTAGCCGTCCTCACCGGTGTAGCCGGTGCTGGCGATGAAATATTGGTCGACTTCGGCGGCGAAGAAGGGCTTCAGGTCGGCAATGGCCGGCTTGGCCTGCGGCAGCAGCGACCACACCTTGGCGCGGGCGTTCGGGCCCTGCACGGCGATGATGCCGAGATTGTTGGCGCCGTCGCGGCGCTGGGTGATGGAAACATCCATCTTCCATTCGGCGGCCTTGGCCTGCATCCAGGCCAGGTCCTTGTCAGCGGTGCCGGCATTGACGACGATGCGGAAACGCGTGTCGGTCAGGAAATAGATGATCAGGTCGTCGATGACGCCGCCGGCCTCGTTGAGCATGGCCGAATACAGCGCCTTGCCGGAAACGGTCAGTTTGGCCACGTCGTTGGCGACCAGGCGGGAGAGGAAGGGACGGCAATCGGCGCCGACGACATCGACCGGGCACATGTGCGAGACGTCGAACATGCCGCAATCGTTACGTACGGCATGGTGTTCCTCGATCTGCGAACCGTAATTGACCGGCATGTCCCAGCCGCCGAAATCGACCATCCGGGCGTTGAGCCCGCGATGAGCGGCGTTGAGCACTGTTTTCTTCAGCATATCAATCCTTTACAAACGTTTATTAACGTTGCTTCTAGAAACGGAAAAGGGGTGAAACGAAAGAACGAATCTTGCGTTTCACCCCTCTGTCCTCGATACCTGAGAGATTTGCCCCATCGGTGGGCGCTGTTGACGCCGCTCTCCAGAGTTTTTGAACTTGCGTTCGAGTTCCGCGGTCCTTTTGCCTGAGCGTTTTCGGGTGAAATTGCGCCTTCGGCGGCAGATGAATCTGCGCTCTCCCACGGAACGGCTGGCACTATAGCGGGATGACGTGCCGGTGGCAACCTGCTGCACTGCACAAGGGACGCCGGCTGCCAGGTTCCTTCGTGATAAACTCTTCGTTTGCCCTGATTAGATTATTTGTGAATCCAGCCAATTTTGATTTCCACTGCCATTCCACCGTTTCCGACGGCATGCTGCCGCCGGACGTGGTGGCACGTCGGGCGGCGGACAATGGCGTCGACCTCTGGGCGCTGACCGATCACGATGATCTGGGCGGCTTGGGCATCGCCCGGGCCACGGCTGAGGAAGCCGGCATGGAATTCGTCAATGGCGTGGAAATTTCCATCGAATGGAAAGGCGTGCCGATTCATATCGTCGGCCTCGGTTTCGATGCGGCCGATCCGGCCTTGACCGGCGGGCTGGACGAACTGCGCTCCGGCCGGGTCGAGCGGGCCAAACGGATGGGCGAGGCGCTGGCCGCCATCGGCATTCCCGGAGCCTATGAAGGCGCCCAGTGTTTCGTCACCAACCCGAGCCTGATCTCGCGCGCCCATTTTGCCCGCTATCTGGTGTCGATCGGCATCGCCCGCGACCTGCCAGGCGTCTTCCAGCACTATCTGACGCCGGGCAAGCCAGGTTATGTCGATCACCGCTGGGCGACGCTGGCCGAGGCGATCGGCTGGATCACCGGCGCTGGCGGCGTCGCCGTGATTGCCCATCCCGGACGCTACAAGATGTCCGGCGGCGACCAGCGCAAGTTCCTCGACGATTTCAAGGATCTGGGCGGGCAGGGCATCGAAGTTACCTGCGGCAGCCATTCGCCCGACCACATTCTGCATTTCGCCCGCCTGGCGAGAACCTACGGTTTTCACGCCTCGCGTGGATCGGATTTCCACGGGCCGGACGAAAGTTATGTCGATCTCGGCAAATTGCCGCAACTGCCGGAAGACCTGAAACCGGTCTGGCGTCTGATTCGTTAAGTCAAGTTATGGCACGCGTCGTCAATATTCATCCCGAGTCGCCACAAGCGCGCCTGCTTGTCCAGGCAGCAGAGTTCATCCGCGACGGTGGCGTCGTCGCCCTGCCGACCGACTCCTGCTATGCCCTCTGTTGCCACTTGGGCGATAAGGAGGCCATGGATCGCATCCGCCAGATCCGCCAGATCGACGATCGTCACCATCTGACGCTGATGGTCCGCGACCTCTCGGAGATCGCCCATTTTGCCCGCGTCGACAACGCCCAGTACCGCCTGCTCAAGGCGACGACACCGGGTAGTTATACCTTCATCCTCGAAGGCACCAAGGAGTTGCCGCGCCGCGTCCTGCACCCGAAGCGCAAGACCATCGGTCTGCGCGTGCCGGATCATCCGGTGGCACTGGCGCTGCTGGCGGAATTGAACGAGCCGTTGCTGACAACGACGCTGCAATTGCCTGGCGACGAGTACCCGTTGACCGAGGGCTGGGAAATCCAGGACCGCCTCGACGATCACCTCGAACTCATTCTGGATGCCGGTGGCTGTGGCACCGAGCCGACCACCGTTATCGACCTGACCGGTTCAGTGCCGGAACTGGTGCGCGCCGGTCGTGGGGCGCTGGCACCCTTCGGGCTGGACTGAGTCGTGCTCGATATCAACGCCATCATTCAGACGATCGCCATCGTCGCCCTGCCGGTGATATTCGCGATCACCCTGCACGAGGCGGCGCATGGCTACACTGCCCGCCATTTCGGCGATCCAACGGCCTGGGAGCAGGGGCGCATCAGCCTCAATCCGATCCGTCACATCGATCCGATCGGCACCATCCTGATTCCGGCAGCCATTCTGCTGTTTTCCGGCGGCACCTTCCTGTTCGGCTATGCCAAGCCGGTGCCGGTCGATTTCAGCCGCTTGCGTCATCCGAAGAGCGACATGCTGTGGGTGGCGCTTGCCGGCCCGGCGGCCAATCTCTTCATGGCCTTCTTCTGGGCCCTGATGTTCAAGCTTTCCTGGGTGCTGCCCGACTTTTTCAGCCTGCCGCTGGCGCGCATGGCCGAGGCCGGCATCATCGTCAATTGTGTGCTCATGGTGCTCAACCTGTTGCCGCTGCCGCCGCTTGACGGCGGGCGCGTTGCCGTCAGCCTGTTGCCGCACCGGCTCGCCTGGAAATTCGCCCGTATCGAGCCCTGGGGCTTTCCCATCTTGCTGCTGTTGTTGTTCACCGGCATTCTCGGCGAGGTGATGACACCACTGGTGAGCTTCTCGGCGCACGCCATCGAATCCCTTTTCGGACTTTACTGATCGACCATGTACGCAGAACGTGTCCTTTCCGGCATGCGCCCGACCGGCGCCCTCCATCTCGGCCACTATCACGGGGTGCTGAAGAACTGGGTCAAGCTCCAGCATGACTATCCCTGTCTGTTCTTCGTCGCCGACTGGCATGCCCTGACCACGCATTACGACGATCCGCAGGGCATCGAGAAGGCCTCCTGGGACATGATCATCGACTGGCTGGCCGCTGGCGTCGATCCCAGGCAGGCGACGCTGTTCATCCAGTCGCGCGTGCCCGAGCATGCCGAACTGCACCTGCTGATGTCGATGATGACGCCGCTCGGCTGGCTCGAACGCGTGCCGACCTACAAGGATCAGCAGGAGAAGCTGGCTGGCAAGGATCTGACCACCTACGGCTTCCTCGGCTATCCGCTG
>DDWF01000083.1 GCA_002345845.1 Betaproteobacteria bacterium UBA2293
TAGGCGTTGAACCAGAGGAAGCCGAGACCGGCGCCGGCCACCGCGCCGAGCAGGATGCACAGTTCGCCAGCGCCCGGCACATAGGGAATCAGCAGGTACTTGGCATAGACCGCATGGCCGGTGACATAGGCAAAAAGCACGAAAGCCGAGGCGACCATGACCGTCGGCATGATCGCCAGTCCGTCGAGGCCGTCGGTCAGATTGACTGCGTTGCTGGTACCGACGATGACGAAATAGGTCAGAACGATGAAGCCAACGATGCCCAGCGGATAGGCGATCGATTTGAAGAAGGGCACGATCAGCTCGGTCTGCGCCGGCGAATTGGCCGAGAAGGCGAGGAACAGTGCGGCACCGACGCCGAGTACCGATTGCCAGAAGAATTTCCAGCGGCTGGCCAGACCGTTCGGGTCACGATAGACGACCTTCTTCCAGTCGTCGTACCAGCCGATGATGCCGAAACCGAGCGTCACCACCAGCACCGTCCACACGTACTTGTTGGTCAGGTCGGCCCAGAGCAACGTGGTGATGCCGATGGCGATCAGGATCAGCACGCCGCCCATGGTCGGCGTACCGGATTTGACCAGATGCGTCTGCGGGCCATCGGTGCGCACCGCCTGACCGATTTTCTTGGCGGCCAGCCAGCGGATGACGCGCGGACCGGCGGCGAAGGAGATCAGCAGCGCCGTCATCGCCGCCAGTACCGTGCGCAGCGTGATGTAGTTGAAGACATTGAAGAAGCGAATGTCCTGGGCGAGCCATTGGGCGAGGGCCAGTAGCATTATTTAATCTCCTCGGCAGCCAGGGCATCGGCCACCCGTTCCATTTTCATGAAGCGCGAGCCCTTGACCAGCACGGTGGTATCGGGCCCCAGTTCCTTGTCCACGGCGCTGAGCAGCTTCTCGATATTGCAGAAGTGACGGGCGCCGTCGCCGAAATTGCGTACCGCCTGCTGGCTGGCGTCGCCCAGGGCGAACAGCCGGTCGATGCCCTGGCTTTTGGCGTAACCGCCGATCTCGTCGTGGTATTGGCCGCTGGCTTCGCCGATCTCGCCCATGTCGCCGAGGACGAGGATCTTGCGGCCGATGGTGGCGGCGAGCACGTCGATGCCGGCCCGCACCGAATCGGGATTGGCGTTGTAGGTGTCGTCGAGGATTTCCGCCCCCAGGCGGCCGGCGCGCCGCTGCAGGCGGCCCTTGACACCGGCAAAGCTCTCCAGGCCGGCGACCACCTCGGCCAGCGGAATGCCGGCGGCGAGGCAGGCGGCAGCAGCGGCCACGGCATTACGGGCATTGTGCCGGCCGGCGACGCGCAGGCGCAGCTCGCCCTCGCCTTCCGGAGCGCTCAGCGTCAGTTGTGTTTCCAGGCCATGTTGACGCACCTGACCGCGCACGTCGGCGGCATGATCAATGGCAAAGCTGCGCACGCCGTGGGGTGCCGCCATGCCGCGCCAGAACTCGGCATAGGCGTCGTCGGCATTGATCACGGCGACGCCGCCGCTGGCCAGGCCGGTAAAGATGCTGCCCTTCTCGCGAGCCACTTCGTCGAGATCGCCCATGCCTTCGAGGTGGGCGCGCTGGGCATTGGTCACCAGCGCCACTGTCGGCGCCCCGAGCGGTGCCAGATAGGCGATCTCGCCCGGATGGTTCATGCCCATCTCGATCACCGCCGCCCGATGGCCGGCGTTCAGGCCGAGCAGGGTCAGCGGCAGGCCGATGTCGTTATTGAAGTTGCCGCGCGTCGCCAGCACCGCATCACCGAAGGCCGCCTTGAGGATGGCGGCGATCATTTCCTTGGTCGTCGTCTTGCCGTTGGAGCCGGTGACGGCGATCACCGGCAGCGCGAAGCTGGCACGCCAGGCAGCGGCGAGAGCACCAAGAGCGAGCCGGGTATCGGCGACGACGACGGCCGGAATGCCGGCCGGCAGCTTGCTCGCGTCGGCGACGAGCAGCGCGGCGGCACCAGCGGCGACGGCCTGGTCGAGGAAGTCATGTGCATCGAAGCGCTCGCCGCGCAGGGCGATGAACAGCTGCCCCGGCAACACGGCACGGGTGTCGGTGGTGACACCGCTCAGCGCCGGATCGGCACCGCACAGGCGACCACCGGTAGCGGCCGCGACTTGGGAAAGTAGCCAGTTCATGCGCCGGCCTCCAGAGGGGATGGGTTGCGTCGCAGTTCCAGCGCAGCCTGCGCCTGCTCGACGTCGGAAAAGGGATAGCGGATGCCGGCGATTTCCTGATAAGGCTCGTGCCCCTTGCCGGCGAGCAGGATGACGTCGTGCGCGGCGGCTTCGCCAACGACCTTGCGGATCGCCGCGGCGCGGTCGATCTCGACTTCGCCGTGGCTCAGGCCGGCAACGATCTCGGCAACGATGGCCGCCGGCTCCTCACTGCGCGGATTGTCGCTGGTGACCAGCACACGGTCGGCGATGCGCGAGGCAACCTCGGCCATCTGCGGACGCTTGCCGCGATCGCGATCGCCACCGCAACCGAAGACCACCACCAAGCGACCGCCGCGCGCAGTGGCGACGGCGCGCAGGGTGCTCAAAGCATTCTCCAGTGCGTCCGGGCTGTGCGCGTAATCGATGACGACCAGCGGCTCGCCATTGCCGCCGACCCGCTCCATCCGTCCCGGCGGCGGCGTCAGATCGGCCAGACGGCGGACGACGTCGGCTGCCGCCAGACCGGCATCGTGCAGCACGGCAGCGACGGCCAGCAGGTTGGCGACGTTGTAGCGGCCGACCAGCGCCGTATCGACGGTGCCGCGACCATTCGGCAGGATCAACGTGAAGCGCTGGCCGAAGGGGGTGTCTTCCAGGTTCTCGGCACGCACCAGGGCATGGAAGTCGCGCCGAATTTCGCCGATGGCGTAGCCGAGCACACGCATCGCCGTGGTCCGGCTGGCCAGGCGCCGGCCGAAGGGATCGTCGAGATTGATGATGGCGGTGCGCAGGCGCGGCCAGAGGAAGAGCTTTTCCTTGGCCTCGGCATAGGCTTCCATGCTGCCGTGGTAATCGAGGTGGTCGCGGGTGAAATTGGTGAACACGGCGACATCGACACGGGCACCGTTCATCCGCCCTTCCTCAATGCCGATCGAACTGGCCTCGAGGGCGCAGGCGGCAGCGTGGCGGGTGCGGAACTCGGCGAGATAGCGCATCAGCGTCGTCGCTTCCGGCGTGGTGAAACCGGTTTCAACCAGCTCACCGGGGAAGCCGGCGCCGAGCGTGCCGATGATGGCGCAGGGTTTGGCGTAGGCCTGGGCAATGCACTGGCTGACTGTCGTCTTGCCATTGGTGCCGGTGATGGCGATCAGCGACAGTCCTTCACTCGGGTGGCCGTAGATGGCATGGGCGAGCGGCCCGGCCAGCGGCCGCAGGGCATCGACCGGCCGATTGGGCACCGTCCACTGGGCATTCCAGACGAAATCGCCGCCCGGCTGCCAAAGCACGGCGATGGCGCCGCGGGCCAGGGCGTCGGCAATGTAGCGGCGGCCATCGGCCAGATCGCCCGGATAAGCAATGAACAGGTCGCCCGGGCGCACCTGGCGGCTGTCGTCGGTGGCGCCGGTCGGCTCGACGCCCAGGCGGTCGATCAGATCACGCGGGCGGCTCACAGCGGCCCCTTTCCGTTGCTTGTTGCCGCCACCTGCAGCGGCGCGTCAGGCGGGATGCCGAGGCTGCGCAGGGCGCCGGCGGCGATGTTGGAGAAAGCTGGCCCAGCGACGTCGCCACCGTAGTGACCACCGGCCGACGGCTCATCAACCATGACGGCGATGACCAGACGCGGGTCACTGATCGGGGCAATACCGACAAAGGAAGAAATGTACTTGCGGGCATAGACGCCGCCCTCGATCTTGTAGGCGGTGCCGGTCTTGCCGCCGACCCGGTAGCCGGCGACGCGCGCCCGCGGCGCGGTGCCTTCCGGTTGCACGGCCATCTCCAGCATCAGGCGCAGTTCGCGCATGGTCTGCTGAGAAAAGACGCGGACGCCCCGTACCGGCGTCTCGTCCACGCGTAGCAGCGACAGCGGCATCAGCTCGCCATCGTTGGCGAAGACGGTATAGGCGCGGGCCATCTGGATCAGACTGACCGAGATGCCGTGGCCGTAGGACATGGTCGCCTGCTCGATCGGCCGCCAGCTTTTCCACGGCCGCAGACGGCCGGAAACCTCACCGGGGAAACCAAGATTCGGCTCCTGACCGAAACCGAGTTTGTCGAACATCTCCCACATGTCTTGCGCCGGGAAACCCAAGGCGATCTTGGCGGTGCCGATGTTCGACGACTTCTGGATCACCTCGGCAACGGTCAGCTTGTCATGCGGTTTGGTATCGGAAATGGTCGCCCGGCCGATCGTCATCCGGCCGGGTGCCGTATCAATCAGGCTGTTGAAGCTCAGCTTGCCGCGATCCAGGGCCAGGGCGGCGATGAACGGCTTCATCACCGAACCGGGCTCGTAGGTGTCGGTGATGGCACGATTGCGCAACTGGGCGCCGGAAAGCTTCTGGCGATTGTTCGGGTTGTAGGCCGGCCAATTGACCAGGGCCAGGATCTCGCCGTTACGCGCATCGATGACGACAGCGCCGCCGGCCTTGGCCTTGTGGTGATCGATGGCCGCCTTGAGCTGACTGTAAGCCAGATATTGGATCTTCGAGTCGATCGACAGGCGGATTTCCTTGCCGTCCTGCGGCGGCCGCGTGGCGCCGACATCCTCGATGATGTTGCCGCGGCGGTCGCGAATCACCGTACGGTTGCCCGGACGGCCCAGAAGGCTCGGCTGGAAGGCCAGCTCGACGCCCTCCAGGCCTTTGTCGTCTACGCCGGTGAAGCCGACTACATGGGCGGTCATGTCACCGGTCGGATAGAAGCGACGGTATTCCTTTTCCTGGTGGATGCCAGGCAGCTTCAACGCGGCAATACGCTCGCCGGTTTCCGGCGAAACCTGACGACGGACATAGACAAAAGTCTTTTCCGGGGCGATCTTGCCATCCAGTTCGCGCACGTTCATTTCCAGCAGCGCCGCCAGTTGCTGCTTCTGCTCGGCGTTCATCGTCCGCGCATCTGCTGGAATCGCCCAGATCGACTTCATCGGCGTCGACACGGCCAGCATGTCGCCGTGACGATCAGTGATCTTGCCGCGCGAAGCGGAGACCTCGATGTCGCGGCGATAGCGGGAATCGCCCTTTTCCTGCAGGAAGTCGTTGTTGATCACCTGCAAATAGAAGGCGCGGGCGACCAGAGTCAGCAGGGCAGCCATCAGCAGCAGGCCGACCATGCGCGAACGCCAGCCCTGGAGGGCCAGTTCGAGTACCGGACTCTCGGTATAGCGATGACCGCGTTGCGGACGACGACGGACGACCATCAGCGCCCTCCCGCCGGCTGGGCAACGACGGCACGCCCGGCCGCATCCGGCTGGACCATGCGCAGGCGATCGCGGGCAATTTTCTCGATCCGCGGATGGGTGGCCCAGGTGGACATTTCCAGCTGCAATTGACCGTACTCGACATCCAGCTGACGCGCCCGCTCCTGCTCCCGCTCCAGTTCCTGGAACAACTTGCGCGCCCGGTGCTGGGAGGTCACCAGCGCCAGGGCGCAGACCACGAGGATGAGCAGAAGCGTCATGTTGAAGCGCAGCATCAGATTTTTTCCGCCACCCGCATCACGGCGCTGCGCGCCCGCGGATTGCCGGCCACTTCGCCCGCCTCCGGACGCAGCGCCTTGCCGATCAGGCGCAGCTTCGGTTGCGGCAGCTGATCGGCACGCAAGGGCAGACCCTTGGGCAGATCATCCGGCGTCGCCTGGGCGCGCATGAAGTTCTTGACGATACGGTCTTCCAGCGAATGAAAGCTGATCACCACCAGCCGCCCGCCCGGCTTGAGCAGGTCGAGGGCTTGCGGCAGTGCTACCTCCAGCTGGCGGAGCTCTTGATTGATATGAATCCGTAGAGCTTGAAAGCTGCGCGTCGCCGCGTCCTGCCCTGGTTCACGGGTGCGCACGGCCGAGCGTACAAGGGCCGCGAACTGAGCTGTTGTGACAATAGGTTGTTCGAGCCGAGCAGCCACAACCTTCTTTGCAATCTGGAAAGCAAACCGTTCTTCGCCATAGTTTCTAATGACCTCCGTTATGTCCCTTATTTCGGCCCGCGCCAGCCACTCGGCCGCCGTCTCGCCCTGCGTCGTATCCATACGCATGTCGAGCGGCGCGTCGTAGCGAAAGCTGAAGCCGCGCTCCCCATCGTCGATTTGCGGCGACGACACCCCTACATCAAACAAAATCCCATCAACAGCTGAAACACCGGCCTCACCGGCCGCCTCGGCGAGTTCGCCAAAGGCCCGATGAACCAGCTGAAAACGCCCATCATTGATTTCTGCACCGGCAGCAATGGCCTGCGGATCGCGATCAAGGGCGACCAGCCGCCCCGACTCACCAAGCAGAGAAAGAATGCGACGGCTATGACCGCCGCGGCCAAACGTGGCATCCATATAGATACCGTCAGCCTTGATCGCCAGGGACTCCACCGCCTTATCGAGCAGCACCGTGACGTGGGTGCCACCCTTGGTCACAGCACGAGATCCCCAAAGCCCGGCGGCAGATCGCCGGATAGCGCCTCCGCAGCCAGATCGTTCTGCTTCCTCCAGCCGGCCTCGCTCCAGATTTCGAAGTGGCTGCCCATGCCAACCAGATAGACGGTCTTTTCCAGCTGCGCGTAATCGCGCAATTCGCCGGCAACCAGGATGCGCCCGGCAGAGTCCAGCTCCTCGGTGCGGGCGTTACCAACCAGCACGCGTTTGATCGAGGCAGCCCGCGGATCGAGGCTGGAGGCCTTGAGAATCTGATCACGGATCGGCTGCCAGGCCGGCGACGGGTAGAGCAGCAAACAGCGGTGCGGATGTGCGGTCAGGACCAGCGAACCCTCAGCGGCGGCGAGCAGGGACTCGCGGTGTCTTGCCGGTATGGCAAGCCGCCCCTTCGCATCCAGACTGAGCGCTGTCGCTCCTTCGAACATTCCATCAACCCCCGTTTACCCACTTTTCGACACGTTTTCCCACTTTAGTTGAACGAAACACCACAGTCAATAGAAAAATCTGAATTTTTTTCTTACGCAACAATGACTTAGGCGTACTTTTCTCACGTTGGTTTTGAAAAAATTTCCCTTAATAATCAATGCTAGGAAAACAACACTTAAAGTGACTTGTAAGCATTGAACAGAAGCCCGCCGAAAGCCGGCCACCGGCATTCCAGACGGGTAAGCAGAAGGGAAAAATCGCTGGAAATGGACGGCGAAATTCGCGCCGTCAGGGCCGACCGTCAGTCGGCGTAGGCTCGCACCTGATTGCGTCCGCCATTCTTGGCCCGGTACAGCGCCTGGTCGGCGCAGCGGGTCAGATCGTCCGGTGTCTTGCCATGATCCGGATAGGCGGCAACCCCCAGGGAAACGGTGAAGCGGATGGGGAAATCGCCATGCACGATGCACAGCGCCTCGACCGCCCCCCGCCACGCCTCGGCCCGCGCCAAGGCCGACGCCAGAGGCATGTTGGGCAGGAGGATGAGGAACTCCTCGCCACCGTAGCGGCACGCCATATCTTCGGCCCGAATGTCGGCCATCAGCGTCGCCGCCAGTATCTTCAGAACCTCATCACCAGCCTGGTGGCCATAGGTATCGTTGACCCGCTTGAAATGGTCAATGTCGAGCATGACCAGGGACAGTGGGATACCTTCGCGGCGGGCGCGCGACACCTCCCGCTCAAGCATCTCGTCAAGGTAGCGCCGGTTATACAGTCCGGTCAGACCATCGCGCACCGCTTGCTCCTGGAGAGCCGCCTGCAGGCGACTGATCTCGTCGAGCCGCAACTGCAACTGGTGATTGCTTTCGCGCAAGGCATGCTCCGCCACCTTGCGCTCACTGACATTGCGGGTGATGCCGAGGATCGTGCGTGGCACACCGTCGGCGTCGAACAGGTAGTTGCAGACGACCTCGGTAGACACAACGTCGCCGTTGCGACAGAGCTGTTCCAGCTCACTGGTCAGCACCTGGGCAGATCGATCGCCAGTGGAGATACGGCGCAGGTTGCGATCAATCTCTTTACTCAGGCGCGCGGCCGACTCCGCGGTCAAGGTTTCGGCCAGCGACTGCTGCAACGCCTCGCTCGCCGTGTAGCCACGCAGGTCGATGACCGAAGGGCTGATATAGGTAAAGCGCCGCGACGGTATATCGAGCGTCCAGATCACATCATGGCTGTTATCGGCCAACAAGCGATAACGCGCCTCGCTCTCGGCGAGACGGACGCTTACCGCCGCTTCCTCGCGCTCGGCCCGCAGCAGGCGAATGAGGGCCAGCGACAGGGCAAGCACGAGCAGCAGGGCGGAGACTCCCGCCACCGCCGTCATCGTTCGCCAGTTGGCCAGGTAATCCTCGCTGGCAATGCCGACGGCTACGTAGAACGGATAATCGTTAACCCGGCGATAGGCGTAAATCCGCTCGACCCCATCCAACGCAGCGTGGTAACGGATACTGCCGCTGCGCTCACCGGCCTCGATACGCATGTGCATCGGATTGTCGCGCAGGGTCTGATTGACCGTCTGCGGCTTGGCCGGCCGGCGCAGCGCCAGGCGTCCGTTATCGCTGCGGCGCAAGGTGATGACCCCGTTCGGCCCAAGATCGACGCCGTCGAACATCTTTTGCAGATGGCCGAGATCCAGCGGCGCCATGACAACACCACGAAAGCCCCCCGCCGGATCGCGCAAGGGAACGGCAACGATCAGCATCTGGCGACCGGTGATGCGACCGGTGACAACCTGAGAAAAGACCAGCGACCGGGCGGGATCGTCGCGCAGTTCAAGGAAGTAGTCACGATCGCCAGCCTGGGCACGCGCCAGGTCGCCGTGCGAAACATAGCGCACCAGGCCTTGAGCATCGATCACCCGATAACCGACGATCTCGGGAAAGCGAGCTGAATGCAAGGCCAGGCGGCTTTCAAGGGAGGGCCGAAAACTGGAATCGACGCCTGGCTCGAGGGCATCCAGAGGAATGCTTGCCGCCAGATGCTCGAGATCGGCATGCATCCGGCGGAAGGTGGCATCCAGCCGCGCCTCCAGTACACTGGCAACGTTGCCGGCATCCGTCTCTGCCTGGCGGCTGGCCTGCTTGTATACCTCGCCGAGGACGAAGGTGAGTAACAGGACAGCGCCAACCAGGGTCGCCAGAAAAAAGGTGACGAGCCTGCCTTGCGGCTTGCTCAGCAGTTGAACCCATCGACGCGCCAGGTGCCCGACCATTTGTTGATCATGCGCCTCGTGTCAACTGGAGACAAGGCCGCCCGGAAGCAGGCCGAGCTGCCGCTTACTTGATCTGCGACAGCTTCTGCTCGATGCGGGCAATCGGGACCGCCCCCGGCACCCGCTCGCCATCCGCGAAGAATATCGTCGGCGTACCGGAGATGTTCAGGCGCCGGCCGTAGTCGCGGTTGCGGGTAACCGCCGAGGTATCGCAGTCATCGCGCCCTGAAGGCGCCTTGCCCTCGACCATCCAGTCGTTCCACGCCTTGGCCCGGTCGGGCGCACACCAGATCTGCTTCGACTTGCGTACCGAGTCCTCGGAGAGGATGGGGTAAAGAAACACGTACACGGTGACATTGTCCAGCGTCTGCAGCTCACGAGCCAGGCGCTTGCAATAGCCGCAATTGGGATCCTCGAAGGTAGCCAGGACGCGCCGGCCATCGCCACGCACCTGCTTGATCGCCTGGTTAAGTGGCAGGTCGTTGAAACGGATGGCCGTCAGTTTGCGCATCCGTTCCTCGGTAACGTTTTTCATGTTGCGACCGTCGATCAACTGGCCACCGACCATGATGGCGCTGACTTTGTCGTCGGTATAGAAAATATTGCCGTCAGCGTAAACCTCGTACAACCCCAGATAACCAGCCCGAGTAACACTCTCCACCTTGGTGCCGAGACGCTCCTCCATGGCCTTCCGGATATCCGCCTCGCCCGCCGCCAGCACCGGGCAGGCGGCGGCAACGAGGGCCAGCGACAACAGTTTCTTCAACATGAATATCTCCTAGAAGGCACCAAGCGCATAACGCACCAGTGCATTTTTCACGAAAGGCAGACCATTCGTCAGGTTCAGCCCGAAATTGCGCAGCGGCCCCATCGCAGCACCGCTCTTGAACATACGTCGCAAGCCGTCAGTGGCGCCCTGCAGCAGCAAGGTTTCCTCGCGCCGTGCCCGCTGATAGCGCTGCAACAACCGCAGGTCACCGATATCCTGCCAGGGCGGCGCTGCCGCCAGCAGCCCGGCCAGTTCACGGGCATCCTGGAAGCCCAGGTTAATACCATGCCCGGACAGCGGATGGATACCGTGCGCCGCGTCACCAACCAGCGCCACACGTGGCGCCACGGTCTCCGGCACGCGCATCAGGCGCAGCGGGAAAGCCGCCGGCGGCGTGAGCAATTCAAGTGGCCCAAGAACACCTGCACCAGCCGCCGCAACCGTTTCACAAAAGGCAACAGGAGGTAGCGCGCACAACGCGTCAGCCTGTTCGTCGGGCGTGGACCAGACGATGGACATACGGTTCCCGGGCAAAGGCAGATAGGCCAGCACGCCATCGTCGCGAAACCACTGCCAGGCGGTGTTGCGATGCGCCAGCGTAGTGGCGAAATTGGCCACGACACCCTTTTCGCCGTAGGGCGTGTTGATTGCCGCCAGCCCAGCCGCCTGCCGCGTCCATGAGTCGCGCCCATCAGCGCCGACCAGCAGTCGTGCCGATAACGCGGTGCCGTCCTGCAGACGGAGGATCGCCGCATCATGCCGAAACTCCAGCGCCTCGGGAGCCGCCGGGCAGAACAGGGTCAGATTGGCCTGCCGCTTGGCGCTTTCCCAGAACTCGCAGGCCATCAGCGAGGACTCGAGAATCCAGCCCAGTTCCGGCACACCGGTATCGAAGGCAGAGAAATTCAGCCGCCCACCGGCATCGCCGAATATCTGCATTTGGCGAATCGGTGCCATACGCTGCGGATCTAGATGCTTCCAGGCGCCGAGCGCTTCAAGAAAAGCAACGTTGGCCGGACTGATCGCGTAGATTCTGGCATCCCAGCCATCCGGCGCAACCGGCGGTCGACTCTCGACCAGAGCGATGCGCAGACGGCTGTCGCGCAGGGCCAGGGCCAGGCTGGCGCCGGCCAGACCGCCACCAACGATGATCAGATCAAAGTGCTGCATGCCGGCAATTATGCCGGTTCACGGCGGGGCAGCAAAACGTCAGGCGGGATTCCCGCCTGACGGCGGCTTGTTCTGGCGCGGGCGCCGATTGTTGTTGGTGCGCGGACGATGTTTCTTCTGCGCATTGCCACCACCGGGTTTATTGCCCTGCGGCATCGTTGAGCGGTTCTGACCGCCAGCGGGCTCATTCCCGGAAATACGGTTGCCGGGAGCGAGCTGGATTTCCAGCTCGATGATCTCATCCCACTGTTCGTCGCTACGGTCGCGCTCCGGGATCGACAGCAATTCGCGCAGACGGCGACGATTGTCGTTGGGTGGCGGGGCAACGTTCTGAGCTTCTGGGGGGTTTTCGGGGTTCGGATTGGTCATCGCAAATTAAAAGCGGAGTCCGTTCGACACGGACCCCGCATAGAGGAAAGCCTGCTTATTTTTTCTTGGCGGTTTTCTTGGCGGCAACGGATGCCTTGAAAGCCGTTCCGGCAGTGAATTTCGGCACGGTAGTGGCCGGAATCTTCAACGTGGCGCCGGTCTTCGGATTCTTGCCGGTGCGCGCAGCGCGCTTGGCGGACTTGAACGTGCCGAAACCAACGAGCGTGACCGACTCACCTTTGGTCACGGTGGACACCACTGCCGCGATGATGGCGGACAAGGCCTTATCGGCAGCGGCTTTGGTAATACCAGCTTCTTTTGCAGCAACTTCGACCAGCTCGGATTTATTCATCTAAGTGCCTCCTAGTTACCTGTGTTTGATTAAGAAAACTGGCCGTCAGAACGGCAGCACGGTAAAAGTAGCACACCTTTTCGCCGAAGTGTTGGGCTGGAAAGCCTTTATTCATGCCCATCGCGTCAATATTTGCAATTTACACACGGCATAGAACAGGACAAAAATAAACCCCGGCATCGCCGGGGTCTTTTCGGGTCAGAAGAGGTCTGACTATTTCTTCTCTTCCGCCGCCGGTTTCTCACCGTGGTTGATGACGACGGCCCCTTCGTTCTGCACGCCAATATGCTGATCGATGGCCGGCAACTGGTGGGCGATGCCCTTGTGGCAGTCGATACAGGTCTTGCCATCGGCAAAAGCCACAGGGTGCTGCTTGGCGGCCCGGTTACCCTGCTCGGTGTAGTCCATGTAGTCGTAATTGTGACAATTACGGCATTCCTTGGAGTCGTTCTTCTTCATGCGATTCCACTCGTTCTGGGCGAGCTGGCCGCGCTTGGCGTTGAACTTCTCGGGTGTGTCGATGGTACCGAGGATCTTGTGCAGCACTTCGTTGGAGGCGTAGATCTTGCGAATCATCTTTGGCCCCCACTCTTTCGGCACGTGGCAATCCGGGCAGGTGGCACGGACGCCGGTGCGGTTGGTGTAGTGGATGGTGTTCTGATACTCGCGGAAGACGTTCTCCTCCATTTCGTGGCAGGAAATACAGAACTTCTCGGTATTGGTCGCCTCAAGCGCCCAGTTGAAACCACCCCAGAACACAATGCCGGCAACGAACAGGAGCAGCGCGGTAGTCAGCCCGATACGCTTGACCCAGGCTGGCATGTACTTGTTGAGACTCATCATTCCCCCTTCCTGGCAGCCGGTTTGTAATTGTTTTCGACGAGCGGCTTGGCGTCGAATTGCGGCACGTGGCACTGCATGCAGAAATAGCGCCGCGGCGAGATGTTCTTCAACTTCTTGTCTTCACGATCGAGGTAGTGCGACTTGGCGACCAGGGTGGCGCCGGTTTCTTCGGCCCGTTCCTTGGAATGGCAGTCCATGCACTTATTGAAGTTCTGCGTGATGTTGTAGCCCTTGACCGTATGCGGAATCAGCGGCGGCTGCTTCTGGAAGTCGCGCGGGATGATGTCGCTATCCTTCTCCGGGCGGAACATGTCCACCTTCGACATCTGCTCGATCGAGACATCGCCCCGTTCCGACAGCACTTTCTCCTGCGCCCCAACGACGCCGACCCCGGACAGGAGCACCGCGGACGCCAGGGCCAGAGCTGTGATGAATCTCATGATTTATTACCTCCGATTTGCGGCCGCCGCTTACCCAGCGGCCGCGTGTCGCTTGTTTTCGTTGTTCGTACTCAGGCGCGAACGATCTTGACCGCACACTTCTTGTAGTCGGTTTCCTTCGAGATCGGGCAGGTGGCGTCCAGCGTCAGCTTGTTGACCAGACGCCCGGCATCGAAGAAGGGGATGAAGACCAGGCCGCGTGGCGGCTTGTTGCGTCCCCGCGTCTCGACGCGAAGCTGGATTTCGCCGCGCCGCGAGGCGACCTTGACCTCCATGCCGCGCTGCAGACCGCGCGCCTTGGCGTCATCCGGATGCATGAAGACGACGGCATCGGGGAAGGACTTGTACAGCTCGGGAACGCGCCGGGTCATGGTGCCGGTGTGCCAGTGTT
>DDWF01000287.1 GCA_002345845.1 Betaproteobacteria bacterium UBA2293
CTGCGCCATGCGCACCATCGCGTCGTACACCGAGGAGTCGCCGTGCGGGTGGTACTTGCCGATCACGTCGCCGACGACACGCGCCGATTTGACGTGGCGCGGGCTCTTGTACAAACCCATCCGGTGCATCGCGTAGAGGATCCGGCGCTGCACCGGCTTCTGGCCGTCGGCGGCCGAGGGCAGGGCGCGGCCGGTGACGACGCTCATCGCGTATTCGAGATAGCGGCGGGCGGCGTAATCGGCTGGCGAGGGGATGTCATCGGCCGGCCCGGAGGCGGCCGGCGGCAGTTCGGGCGGCTTGGCGGCTGAGGCCTCGGCCGCGTGTTCGTCGGCTACGGGAAGGGCCGCCGGTTCGGTGGTTGCCGGTTTGGCGCTGGCGTCGAAGAGATTGAGCTGGTCGGTCATGATTGGGGCGTAGAAACGGGCAGGCGCGATGTTACTTGAAGTCGGCGGCCGGGGGCTCGCCCAATCGCTCGGCGAGGAAATCGACGAAGACGCGCAGCTTCGGCGGCAGGTGCGGCTGCGGCAGCCAGATCGCCCAGGCCGTCTGGCCGAACGGGCCGACCGGCGTCCAGTCGGGCAGCAGTGGCAGTAGCTGGCCATCGGCGATTTCCCGGTCCACAGCGTAGTTCCAGACCAGGCCGATGCCGAGGCCGGCGAGCAGCAGGTCGCGCACCACTTCGCTGTTGTTGACCACGACATTGCTCCGCACGCGCACCCGGGCTTCTTCGCCGGCGCGCTGGAAACGCCATTCGTTGCCGAATTCGCGCAGGCCGTAATGCAGGCAGTTGTGGCTGGCGAGATCAGCTGGCGTCGCAATCTGCAGGCCCTGCAGGTAAGCCGCCGTCGAGCATAGCCGGTAGCGCACTGGCATCAGGGCCTTGGCGACCACCTGTTCCGGCGGTGTGCGGGTCAGGCGCAGGGCCAGGTCGTAGCCTTCCTCGACCAGGTCGACCATGCGGTCGAGCAGGGTCAGCTGTACTTCGACTTCCGGATAGCGAGCAAGAAATTCCGACAGCAGCGGCGCCAGACACAGCTTGCCGAAAGTTACCGAGGCGGTGACGCGCAAGGTGCCGCGCGGCGCCTCAACGAGGCCGGCGGCCAGTTGCGTGGCGCGGTCGAGCAGGGCGACGCCTTGCGCTGCTTCGGCATGGAGCAGGCGGCCGGCTTCGGTCAGCGACATGGAGCGCGTCGTCCGCTGCAGCAGGCGCAGGCCGAGGCGCCGTTCGAGGCGGTTGATGCGCTTGCTGACCGCCGACTTGGTCAGGCCCAGAACCCGTGCCGCCGCCGAGAAGCCGCGCGTATCGACGACGCGGACGAAGACCGCGAGGTCGCTCAGGGTGTCGAGGGCATCCGTATTCGTCGTTTCCATAGAGATACAACGTGTTGAGCAATTGCTGGATTGTAGCTGCTTGCCGGCCGTGGAATGATCCGCTCACCATCACAGCGGGAGTCCGCCATGCCTCTGATCCAGATCACCCTTGCCGGCCCGGCGCCGAGCCCGGCCACCCTTCACCAATTGCAGCGCGACACGACGCGGCTGATGCGCGACGTGCTGCACAAGGAGGCGGCGCTGACCGTGGTCGGCATCAGCCATCTGCCGGCCGGCACCGTTGCCGCTGGCGGCGAGCCGGTGGCGGCCGCGGCCTGGCTGCAGGGATTGATTACCGCCGGCACCAACAGTGCGGCCGAGAAGGCAGAGTTCATCGCTGCCGCCGAAACCATGCTGGCCGGCGTCCTCGGTAGCAGTACGGCACCAACCTACGTCGCCCTGCAAGAATTGCCGGCCACCGACTGGGGCTACGACGGCCGGACCCAGGCCGCTCGTCGGCAGGAGCGCATGACTGGCGATGCCGCATGACCGCCCGCAGCCTGCGCCAGATCGTCGGTCTGGCCCCCACCTTCCAGCCCGGTAGTCCGTTGGTCGCCGACAAGACGGCGCTGCTGCTGATTGACTATCAGCAGGAATACCGCCACGGGCCGCTGGCGCTGCCCGACGAGGCCGCGGCCAGTGCCGTCGCCCGGCGCCTGCGCGCCTGGGCCGAGGCAGCCGGGCTGACGGTGATCCATGTGCAGCATCGGGTACCGGCCGGTTCGTTGCTGTTCGCCGACGGTTCGCCGGGCGCCGAGCCGCTGCCGGGACTGGCGCCGGCAGCCGGCCAGAGTGTCGTCGCCAAGCGCCTGCCATCTTCGTTCGTCGGCACCGGCCTGGTCGAGCTGCAGCAGAGCGCCGGCATCGACACTCTGCTGCTGGCCGGTTACATGACCCACAACTGCGTCGATGCGACCGCTCGCGATGCCTTTCATCGCGGCTACCGGGTCGGCATCGTCGCCGATGCCTGCGCCACGCGTGACCTGCCGGGTGTCGGTGCGGCGACGATCCCGGCGGCGCAGGTGCACGCGGCGGTGCTGGCCGGACTGGGCGACCGCATTGCCGAGATCGTCGACCTGGCGACGCTGGAGGCGCTGAGCATCGGCTGAATCAGGATTCAGGGTAGCGGCTGCCGGAACTTCCGGCCGCCGCGGCAGTCGTTTCGCTAAGGGATTTCCACAGCAGCCGGAACGCCCCGGCTGACTATAATCGCGACCTTTCCCGGCGGGGCTGGCGCACGCGGCTGCCCTTCCGCCATTTCCGGAGCGGAACGACATGTCCTCACCCTCAAGCGTTCGCGCCCACTGGTCCAGCCGCTGGGCCTTCATTCTGGTCACCGCCGGTTCGGCCATCGGCCTCGGCAATATCTGGAAATTTCCCTACATGACCGGCACCAACGGCGGCAGCGCCTTTGTGCTGGTCTACCTGGCCTGCATCGTCGGTATTGGCGTGCCCTTGCTGATGGCCGAGACCATGCTCGGCCGCCGCGGCCAGGGCAATCCGGTCGATGCCATGCGCAGCGTCGCCAGCGAAGCCGGGGCCAACCGGCTGTGGCAGGTGGTCGGCGTCATCGGCATTCTCGGCGCCTCGCTGATCCTCTCCTTCTACAGCGTCGTTGCCGGCTGGATACTCGATTACACGGTGCTCGCCGTGCAGGGCTTCGGCGGCATGGGCAAGGAGGATTTTGCCGCCACCTTCAGTGCGCTGCTCGCTGACCCGTGGCGCCTGATCGGCTGGCACACGCTGTTCATGCTGCTCAACCTGATCGTCGTCATTGGCGGTGTCACCGGCGGCATCGAGCGCGCCAATAAAATCCTGATGCCGGCGCTGTTTGCCATCGTGCTGCTGCTGCTCGGCTACGGCATCGTTGCCGCCGACATGCCGGCCGCGGTGCGTTTCATGTTCCATTTCGAGCCGCAGGCCATTTCGGCAACGGTGATTCTCTCGGCCATGGGCCATGCCTTCTTCACCTTGAGCCTGGGTATGGGCGCCATCATGACCTACGGTTCCTACCTCGAGCGCGGCACCTCGATCGCCCGCACCTGCCTCTACATCACCCTGGCCGACACCGGCATCGCCCTGCTCGCCGGCCTGTCGATCTTCGCCATCGTCTTCGCCCAGGGGCTGGAACCGGCGGCGGGGCCGGGACTGATCCTGCAGACGCTGCCGCTGGCCTTCTCGCAGATGCCGCTGGGCAACGTCATCGGTGTGCTGTTCTTCGTGCTGGTTGCCTTTGCCGCCTGGACCTCGGCCATCTCGCTGATTGAACCGGCTACTTCCTTCCTTATCGAGCGCTTCGGCCTCGGCCGCAAGCGCGCCGTTGCTGCGGTCTGCTTCATCGCCTGGTTCATCGGCATCGCCGTGGCGCTGTCGTTCAACCTGTGGAGCGAGATCAAGCTGTTTGGCCTGAACATTTTCGACCTGCTCGACACCCTGACCACCAAGATGCTGATGCCGCTGGCCGGCCTGCTGATCGCGCTGTTCGCCGGCTGGGTCATGAGGCGCGCCCATGTCGCCGAAGAAATCGGCCTCCAGGGTGGCGCCTTCCGCCTGTGGTACGGCGCTGTGCGCTATCTCTCGCCGGTCGCCATCGTGCTGATTTTCCTCAATGTCATTGGCGTCATCGGCTGATTGGGACGAGGTGGAACCTCTTATGTCGGATGGTTGTTAAATTCACGTGCCTGAAGCAGTCTTGCGGTATGGTTCGGGTGTCGTCTTTTTTCTGACCATCGCCAAAGGAGTCACCATGGGAATCTTCAGCAAAATCCTCGCCAAGCTCGGATTCGGTAACGATGAAAAGGAAGTGGCAGTAGCCGCTGCACCGGTGCCCGATGTGACTGCCCCAGCGGCTGCCCCGGCACCGGTTGCGATCAGTGTGGTCGATGTCGTGGCCCAACTGGAGGCCCTGGCCAAGGCCAATCCGGAAAAGTTGAACTGGAAAGTCTCGATCGTCGATCTGATGAAACTGCTCGGCCTCGACAGCAGCCTGGCGGCGCGCAAGGAACTGGCCGCCGAACTCGGCTGCCCGGCCGAGAAGATGGGCGATTCGGCGCAGATGAACATGTGGCTGCACAAGACGGTGCTGCAGAAACTGGCCGCCAACGGCGGCAACATTCCGGCCGAGCTGCTCTGAGCGAATCGTCCGCTTTGCCCCCTGAAGGCCCGCCAGCAGCGGGCCTTTTTCATGGCCGGCTCAGTGCCTTGGCAATGAAATGCCGGCCGACGCGCGGTTTCGGGACGCGCTCGTCAAACCAGGCGCGCACGTCCTCATCCAGGCCGATACCGTGCATGTAGTTGTAGAGCGCCTTGTTCAGCGCCTGGCCAAGGCGGGCGTGGTCGACGCCGGTGGGGTCGATGAAGCCGATGTCGTTCTTGGCGAAGCTGACCGGCGGCAGTGACTTGAGGCGGATGCCGTATTCCTCCGGGTTCTTGCCGACCGGTGAATGCACGGTACAGGAAAAGCGGTGGAAGAAGCCGGACTGGATGCAGCCCTCGGCGAACAGCTGGCGCACGTACTCCAGCGCATCGACGGTGTCCTGGACGGTCTGCGTCGGGAAACCGTACATCAGGTAGGCGTGCACCAGGATGCCGGCGTCGCTGAAGGCACGGGTGACGCGGGCCACCTGGTCGACCGAAACGCCTTTCTTCATCAGTTGCAGCAGGCGGTCGGAAGCGACTTCCAGGCCGCCGGAGACGGCGATACAACCGCTGTCGGCCAGTTGCTGACACAGTTCCGGGGTGAAGGATTTTTCGAAGCGGATGTTGCCCCACCAGGAGATCGCCCGGTTGCGTTTGTGCAGCTCCTCGGCCAGCGCCTTCAGGGCCTTCGGCGGGGCCGCCTCGTCGACGAAGTGGAAGCCGGTCTGGCCGGTCTCGGCGATGATGGTCTCGATGCGGTCAGCCAGGATCTCGGCGCCGGCGCCTTCGTAGCGGCCGATGTAGTCGAGATTGACGTCGCAGAAACTGCATTTCTTCCAGTAGCAACCGTGGGCGACGGTCAGCTTGTTCCAGCGCCCGTCCGACCATAGCCGGTGCATTGGATTGAGCATGTCGAGCAGTGACAGGTAGCGGTCTAGCGGCAAGCCGTCCCAGGTCGGCGTGCCGACTTCGGCGAACGGGATGTCCGGCTCGCTGGCGTTGAAATAGCGCACCTGGCCATCGACACGGGCGTAGGTGCGGACCAGGTTGAGTCGCGGCCGCTGGCCGTCGAGGTGTTCGAGCAGGGCGAGCAGCGGCCGTTCGCCATCGTCGAGCGTGACGTAGTCGAAATGATCGAAGACGCGCGCTTCCTTCAGTTCGCGCAACTCGGTGTTGACGTAGCCGCCGCCGAGCACGGTGATGATTTCCGGATGCCTGGCCTTGATCGCCTGGGCCATGCGGAAGGCCGCATAGACGGAGCCGGGGAAGGGCACCGAGAGCAGGACGGTGTCTGGCTGTTCGGTGGCGACGGCGGCCAAGGTCAATCGCTTCAGCGTCGCGTCGATCAGGTTGGCCGGCGCCGCCAGCGCCTGAGCCAACGGCTCGAAGCTCGCCTGGCTCTGGGCCAGCGCCTCGCCGTAGCGGACGAACTCGAAGCGGTTGTCCACGGCGTCGCGCAGCACGTCGGCCAGGTCGTCGAGGAACAGGGTCGCCAGATGACGCGCCCGGTCCTGGATGCCGAGATTGCCAAAAGCCCAGGCCAGCGGATCGCCGCCCTCGTCATCGACATAGACGTCGAGCGCAGCGAAGCGCGGTCCTTCGGGCAGGAAGGCGCGGCCGCCGATGCGGTAGCCCATCGACGGGTCGTGCCCCTGCAGGAAGGCGATGGCTGGGGTGACGGCGGCCAGGTAACGGTCGAACTGCCCGGCAAAGCTCTGCAGACTGGGCGGCCGCTTTTTCGCCGGGATACTGCGGACTAGCTCATGCAGCGCCCGCAGGCCGTCCGGCGAGAACAGCTCGAGTACCAGCAGCAGAGCAATGTCGCGCTGCGTCGCGGCGATGCCGCGCGAACGCAGGAAACCGGTCAGGTAAGCGGTGGACGGGTACGGGGTGTTGAGCTGCGTCATCGGCGGGATGAGCGACAGCACGCGGCGGGGGCTGGGATGCATGGTGGGGCGAATGATAGGGGAAGCGGCCCTGTTGTAAAGGGTGGGCCTCGCCCTGTGTACCGCGCCCCTACATTTTCGCGTCCATGAAGCGCAGAATGGAGTTGTTCCGAAAGCGTGGGGTAACACGATGTCTCGCACTGTTTCCACGATGTTCCTGCGCTTCTTCGCGGCATTGCTGCTTGCCGGAGGGCTCGGGTTCGGCTCGGCAAAAGTCGGCGCACAGCCTGCCAGGCCCGATGCCATCCCGACGTCGGTTTCGCTGGATGAAATGCGACGGGGCGTCGAATCGGCAAGTCAACCCGGTGCGCCGTGGGGGGGGCCAACAGCCGGCCCCGCCGGTCAACCCGCGAAGACCATCGCGTTGGTCTGCGAGGACTTGCGCAATGGCGGGATTCTCGGTGTGGCGAAGGGGGTTCAGGAAGCCACCAGCATCATGGGCTGGTCGATCAGGGTTTTCGATGCTGGCGGCACGCCGGATGGCCGCCGAAAATCCCTGGCCGATGCCTTTGCCGCGAAGCCGGATGGCGTGATCCTCGTTGGTGGGGACGCCACGGAATTGCACCCCGGTTTGTTGCCGTTCGCTCAGAAAAGGATTCCCATCGTCGGCTGGCATGTCAGCCCCCATGCCGGGAAGTTATTGGCAGGANNAACGTAACCGCCATGGCGGCGGTTTACGCAGCAAAGGGCAGGGCGGGTGTGGTGATCTTCACCGACAGCAACTTTGCGATTGCCCTGGCCAAGTCCGAGGCGATGGCGAAAATTGTCAAAGCCTGCCCTGAATGCACGCTACTGGAAGTCAGGGATATCGCCATATCAAGCAGTGCCGAGCAGATACCCGGAGCCACGCGCCAGTTGTTGGCTACTCACGGGGAGCGCTGGACACATGCGCTGGCGATCAATGATATCTATTTTGACTATGCGGTCCCTGTTCTGACCCGGGCCGGCTTGTTGAGTGACCGCATCCAGTTGTTGTCGGCAGGCGATGGCAGCGCGGCGGCATTCATGCGCATTCGGGCCCGCGCTTTCCAAACGGCAACCGTTGCCGAGCCCCTCAATTTGCATGGCTGGCAACTGGTAGACGAACTGAATCGTCTATTGGCCGGGCAGCCGGTGAGCGGCTATGTCGTTCCCGTCCACCTGGTGACCGGAGACAATATCCACTACGACGGTGGCCCGCAGTTTCGCTACGATCCGGACAACGGGTATCGGGAAATTTATCGACGTATCTGGAAGCGCTGAGGAGGGAAAGTAGCGAGATGCCGTTACGCGTATCGAGCCGAGTGTTTTTGCCGCGGTCCTTGCGTCATCAATTCTTGCTGGCGCTTTCGCTGTTGGCGCTGCTGGTGCTGGCCGGAGGCGTCGTTGCGATCTATGCCTTGAACTTCTCGACTGCCGCGACCCGGCAACTTGCCGGGGAAAGGCTGCTCAGGCTGCAGCAGGCGCAGGATCTGGTTCAGAACGCCCTGTTGATCGAGCGTGAATCGCAAGGCATGCTGCTGGCGACTACCCCTGGTGAATTGCGGGGCAAACAAGGCGAGTTGCTGGCCCGCCTGGAAATCCATGATCAATTGGTGGATGCGCTAGGTGCCGCTGCCGACGACATTTCCGTGCTCGATTTACATGGTTCGGGGCAGCAGCTACGCAATACGGCCAATGTTGTTGCCCAACTCATGGAAACCGCGCAGCGCGCCGATCAGGCGTTCGCTCAGGCCATCGCCGTACGTTCCGCTCGGTTGCAGGAGATCGGCGCGCCCGGGGTCGGCGCCCTGGCGGTCCTGCTCCTGCGCCTGGAAAAGGCCGTTCAGCGGGACGAGGTGATGGCATTGCAGGCGCAATTCGTCAAGCGGGCAACTGGCATGAACGGTTTGCCCCAAGGATTTGCGCCAGCATCCCAAGGCTCGCCACTAGCGGGAGCAGGGGGCGCGACGGTGCCTGCCGACGATCCGTTTTCACTGCGTCTCGATCTGCTTGGCCATCGGCAAGCGCTTGCCCAGTTCCGTGACGAACACCAACGTCAGGTGATCGCCACGGTCGAGTCGGCCCATAAGCTGTCCGCTTCCTTCACCCGCGCTCATCAAAATGCGATGCAGGAACTGGTCGAGCGCAGCAAGCGCGATCAGGTCGTGGTGGTCATCCTGATTTCCGCTAGCCTGATTCTCGCCTGGTTGGTAGCCCGGTTTTTCCTCGGCCGGCATGTTCTGGCGCGGCTGCAGCAAGTCAGCCACTTTCTGCGCCTGGGTAAGGATCAGGTGAGCAGCACCAGGGTTCCCGTTCAAGGCGAGGACGAAATCGGGGAAATGGCGCGGGCGGTCGAGCACTTCCTCGAGGCTCGTCAGCAGTTGGCGGAAGCCAATGAACAGCTGGCGCAGGCAAAAACCGGACTGGAAGCCAAGGTGGCCGAAAGGACGGAGGCATTGCGTTATGCCAACGAACATTTGATGAGAGAACTGGGCGAGCGCAAACGGGCCGAAAGCGAACTGGCCCGAGTCAACCGTTGCCTGCGCATGCTCAGCGACTCGAACCAGACCTTGATCCACGTCACCGAGGAAGCCGGCCTGCTGGATCAGGTTTGCCGTATCGTTGTCGAGGTCGGCGGCTATTATCTCGCCTGGGTCGGCTTTGCCCGTCACGGCGATGTGTCGGAGGTGTGGCCGGTGGCCCATGCCGGAGGCATCCCCGCCGACCTGGAAGCGTGCCGGATTACGTGGTGCGCCGATGACGAAACCCTGCACCCGGTCGTCAATGCCCTGGCAACCGGCCACCCTTGCCTGGGGCGCCAGGCGGCGGCCGAAGAGGCGGCAAGCCAGCGCACGCTCTATGCGTTGCCGCTGACCGCAGGTGGCCGAACGTTGGGCATCCTGTGCATCGAATCGCTCGCCGCCGACGCGTTCAACGACGAGGAATCGGCGATTCTCGAGGAGCTCGCCGGCGATCTGGCGTTCGGACTATCGACCCTGCACGCCCGGGCTGAACACGACCAGGCCGAGGCTGCCCTGGTGCGGAGCGAGCGCAACCTGCGCGGCATCTACGAGAACACTCCATTGGCCTATCAGGCGCTTGATGGTGAGGGGAATTTCATCGACGTCAACCCGGCCTGGTGCGCCATGCTGGGACTGGAGCGGAGCGAGGTCATCGGCCGGAAATTTGCCGATTTTCTGGTTGCGGGCGGCGCTGAAACGCTGGATGAAGTATTTCGCCGTTTCCAGCATCAGGGCGAAGTTCACGGTTACGAGTTCGAGATAGCGCATAAGGACGGTAGCCGTCTGGAAGTCGAACTGGATTGCAAGGCCGGTTACGACGAGGCCGGTGGATTCCAGCGGGCGCATTGCATCCTGCACGACATTACCCGGCGCAAGGAGGTGGAAAGGGTGATGATGCATCACGCGGCGATCGTCGAGTCGTCAAACGATGCCATCGTCAGTACAACGCTGGACGGCATCATCACGAGCTGGAACGACAGCGCCGAACAAATGCTCGGTTACCGTCGCCAGGAGGTGCTGGGCCAGCACGTTGGGCTACTCATACCGGAATCCCTGGGGCGGGAGGAAGAAATAATCCTCGGTAAAATCCGCGCCGGCGTCGCGATCAAGCACTATCACACGCTGCGCCGACACAAGAATGGCCAGCTGATCAACGTTTCCATCACCATCTCGCCGCTTCGGGATGCTGAAGGAAACATCGTCGGCGCCGCCAAGATCGCCCGCGACATTACCGAACAGAAGCGGGCGGAACAGGAGTTGCGCCTGGCCGCTACCGCTTTCGAGTCCCAGGAGGGCATGCTGATCACCGACGGGGAAGGAACCATCCTGCGGGTCAACAAGACTTTTAGCGCAATCACCGGTTACCCGGCAGAGGAAGTGGTGGGGCGCAAGGCAAGTCTGCTCAAATCGGGGCGTCATGACGAGAAATTCTTCCGCAACCTGTGGCAGACGGTGGATAGGGAGGGGGCATGGCATGGCGAAATCTGGAACCGGCGGCAGGATGGCGGGTGTTTCCCTGCCTGGCTGACCGTCACCGCCGTAAAAGGTGAGACAGGGCAGGTCACCCACTACGTCGGTACGCTGACCGATATCACGCAGCGCAAGGAGGCGGAAGAAGAAATCCGGGAGCTGGCCTTCTATGACCAACTGACCCATTTACCCAACCGGCGCTTGCTCATGGACCGCTTGCAGCGAGCCCTGGCCTCCGCCAACCGGAGCCAGCGTGCCGGCGGGCTTTTGTTCATTGACCTGGATAACTTCAAGACGCTGAACGACACTTTCGGTCACGATCATGGCGACCTCTTGTTGCGCGAGGTCGCGCAGCGTCTGGGAACCTGTATCCGCGATGGCGATACGGTAGCCCGGCTGGGCGGTGACGAATTCGTCGTCATGATCGAGGATTTGAGCACCAATCGGCAGGAGGCGGCGGAGGCGGCCAGGGTCGTCAGCGAGAAAATTCTGGCTGCGCTCGATGTTCCCTACCAGTTGGCCGGTCATGAGCACCACAGCACCCCGAGCATCGGTGTCACCTTGTTCGCCGAGCATCCTCAAGGCGTTGATGAACTGCTGAAACAGGCGGATATCGCCATGTATCAGGCGAAGGCGGCAGGGCGCAACACGGTGCGCTTCTTTGATCCGGAAATGCAGCACGTACTGACCAACCGCGCCAGCCTGGAAATGGACCTGCGTCAGGCCCTGGTGGAAGGCCAGTTCCTGCTTTACTACCAGCCGCAAGTAGACGCCGCCGGCCGAATTACCGGTGCGGAGGCCCTGGTCCGCTGGCGACATCCCGTACGGGGAATCGTTTCGCCGGCGGAGTTCATCCCTTTGGCCGAGGATACCGGCCTGATTCTGCCGCTCGGTCAATGGGTACTGGAGACCGCGTGCAGGCAACTCGTGATCTGGGGGGGCAGGGCGGAGACTGCCGACCTTACCCTGGCGGTCAATGTCAGCGCCCGCCAATACAGGCAAGAGCATTTCGTTGATCAGGTACTCGACACGCTCAGGTGGAGTGGTAGCAGAGCGGAACGACTTGAACTGGAACTGACCGAAAGTCTGCTGCTGGACGACGTTGAAGACACGATCATCAAGATGACGGCGCTCAAGAACGAAGGCGTGCGCTTCTCGCTGGACGATTTTGGCACGGGCTATTCATCGCTCGCCTACCTGAAGCGTTTGCCCTTGAGCCAGTTGAAAATCGATCAGTCGTTCGTCCGCGATGTGCTCTCCGATCCCAATGATGCGGCGATCGCCAGAACCGTCGTGGCCTTGGGCCAGAGTCTGGGCCTCGACGTTATCGCCGAAGGGGTGGAGTCGCAGGAACAGAGGGATTTTCTCTACAGCCAGGGTTGCTATGCCTATCAGGGCTACCTGTTCGGCCGGCCACTGCCGGCCGACGAATTCGATCGGCAGCTTGGTCTGCTACTGCGGGCGGCGGACGACGCGTAGCCCAGTGCCGCCGGCGCGGCTGGCAGCCTCGCCATCAGGCGGCGGCGACACGATTGCGGCCGGTATGTTTGGCTTGGTAGAGCGCACGGTCGGCGCGGTCGAGCATGGCGCTCACACTGAAATCGTCCGCGGTCAGGGTGGCCACGCCGATGGAGGTGGTGAACCGGATCGCCGGTTCGCCGTCCAGGGGAACTTCCGCCGCGGCAACTCCGGCACACAGGCGTGCAGCGACTTCCATGGCCTTGTCGCGGCCGGTCTCCGGTAGCAGGATGGCAAACTCCTCGCCGCCGAGGCGGCCGATGGTGTCCTCGCTGCGCAGGGCAGCGGTACACACCTGAACCAGCTTTTGCAGCACTAGATCGCCGACCAGGTGTCCGTGCAAATCATTGATTGCCTTGAAGTGGTCGAGATCTAGCATCAGCATCGATACTTCCTCCTCGTGGCGCCGGCTGCGCGCCAATTCGAGCCGCATCACGTCGAGAAAGTGGCGCCGGCTGACGCAGCCGGTCAGCACGTCGGTGTGCGCTTCGCGTTCGAGTTCCTGCTGCAGTTCCATGAGGCGCCGGTAAGTGCGGGCATTGTCGATGGCCAGGCCGGCGACGCCGGAGATGGAGAGCGCGAGATTGACATATCGGTCGCGGTGCTCGGGAAATGCGAGCTGGTCGACGATGATCACGCCGAGCGCTTCGTCCGCCCGGGCAATGCGCAGCAGGAAGCCCGTGCCTGACTCTGTCCACGCCCATTCGTTGTGCAATTCCTGGGCCTGCTTGATCAGATCCGGCGGCAAGTCGCATTCGTTGCGCACGTTGCCACCTTCGACGTGCAGGTAACAAAACACCTGTGGTGCGAACAGCAGGTGGAACATCTCGCCTATTGCCGCGATGGTTTCCTGTTCGTCCTTGAGGAGTGGCAAGCGCCCGAGGAAATCCATGGCCGCCTTGTGGTCGGCGATTTCGCGGAGCTGGTCGCGCTGGCGCGAGCTGGCGCGCTGCTGTTCGTCTTCCAGGCGCCACTCGGCCACCATGCGGCCCAGCCAATGGCGCATGGGGTCGAGACCGATGCCGAGGCGGCTACCCGGCAAGCCAAGCGCAGCGGCCATTTCGGCCAGCTTGTCCGGCGCATCGGCAAGCGTACCGGTGTCAAGCAACACCAGTTCGCGCACGGATTCGCGGAAGAAGCCACCGCCCGTGGTTTCGTCGAAGCCCATCTGATGGAGCTTGCTGCGCCAGTCGGCCAGCCAGCCGGGCGTGATCAGGTAGGCGCCACGGTTGAGCGCCTCATCGACGAGGCCGTGGCCGGCCACCATGTGGAAGCACTGTTCCAGCCGCAGCAGCCTTACCGCCGATGCCTTGCTGGGTGCCGTGTCCAGGCCGGCCAGGCAGACGTTGCCGATCGCCACCGCCGGCGTGTCGGCAGGCCCGAGCAGCGGGCGCAGCTCGTTCCAGCTCAACGGCGGTCGGCCGCAATGGGGAGCAAAGGTGCCAACCGTGACGTCGGTCCAGCCTTCGGCGGCGACCGCCGCCTCGACCTCGGGACGAAAGTTATCGCAACAGAGCAGGGTCAAGGTTCCGCTCATGGCGCCGGCACCCAGTCGAGCGGGTAACGACCCCAGCGGTCCACGGCCTGGCGAATCGACAGCAGGACCTCGTCGGGCACTTGCCAGGGAATCTCGCCATGGTTGTCGGCGAGGATGAAGCCGCCGCCTCGTCCTGCCTTGGCGATCGCCTGCTTCACTTCGGCCTCCGCCTGGGCCGATGTCCAGCGCCGCATTTCAATGCCGTTCAGGTTGCCCAGCAGGGCGATCCGACCGCCGGCGGCGGCCTTCCAGTCGGCCAGGTCTTCCAGCGCGCTGACGCCGACCAACGCGGCTCCGCCGGCGACGATCTCGTCGACGATGGGCAGTCCGCGCCCGGAAGCGAGGTGGAGCGCGACCGGACCCTTGATCCGGCCGATGGTTTCGCGGGACACCGGGAAGCCCGTCGTCAAGTAGAGCGCCCGCGGGATGTTGGTGGTCGAGGCCAGCGGGTCGGCATAGCCGATCGCCGTAGCACCGGCCGCCAACTGGGCGTTGGCCCATTCGACGCAAAACGCCTGATTCACCGCCATCAGTCGCGCGAAGCGTTCCGGTTGCTCGTAGATCAGGTCGATGTAGTCGGCGAAGCCCATCTGCAGCACCGGCAGCGAGAACGGCGCGATCACCGCGCCGATGATCGGTACCGTGTCCCCGACGCGCTCCTTCAGCAGGCGAATGGTCTCCAGGCCGCGCAGCAGGCTGGCGGAATCGGCCACCCGCGGTGGCGACAAGCGATCGATGTCGGCAGCGCAGTGGATGACGGGACCGCCGCCGTTGGGCGGACCATCGTCGATGAAAATGGTTTGCCCGCCGAAAGCCTCCAGTTCGATGGAGGCGTAGTAGAAGGGATAGAGGCAATCGCTGCGGTATTTTGCCAGCAGGCGCAATTGGCCCTCGGAGACGTACTCGGCGCGCGAATAGTAGTCGCGGATGGAAAGCCCCAGTTCCTTCGCGCCGTGCAGGGTGGTGAGCAGGAACAGGGGCACCCGGTCCGGCTCCTGTTGGCCGACTGCCGTCAGCACGCGTTGCATGGAGGTCATCATGGCCGCACCTCGCTCCAGCGCCGGACGATGGCGACGGCATCGGCGGCATTGCGGCCAAAGGCATCGGCGCCCACTTCGCGCCAGAGTTGCGGATCGAAGAGGAAGGGGGCACCACCGACGGCGATCTGCACCCGGGCATTGCCGGCCACAAGCCCGGCGCGCACGGCCCTGACCTTGAGTGCGGCGGGCAGCATGAGCACCGAGATCAGCAGGATTTCGACTTTGTCGGCCAGCACGCGCTTGATCAGCGCGTCGACATCCATGTGGCCGTAGTCGAGCACTTCGAAGCCACTGGCGCGCATGACGGAGAGAACGATGCGCTTGCCCAGCGTGTGGTAGTCGCTGAGCACCGCGATGGCCATGCGCGGATGCGACTTGCGTTCGGCTGCCATTGGCGGCAGCCGGCGTTCGACGATGTCTTCGCAGATACGGCTGCTCATGTAGATCTGCGACAGGGCGATCTGCCCGCTGTCCCACTCCTCACCCAAGCGGATCAGCGCCGGCACCATCAATTCCTCGATCGCCCGCATCGCGCCGTCCCGACTTGCCGCCGCCCCGAACAATGCCTCAATGCGCGGGCGATCCAACGCTACCAGCGCCGCATGGAGTTCAGTTGCCGAGTTTGGCACTTTGACGATCCCTCCCGAAGGAAACCGTAGTTGTTCGTCTATTACTAAAGGCTAACACCGCTGGCCTGTTTTGGCACATGGATTCGCCGAACGACCGGGCAGTTTCGTGGCAGCTACTGGCACATCCGACGAATCTCGTCTTCCTTGATTGCCTGTTCGACCTGGAAGAGCACCGCCTCGACGTCGGCCAGGTGTTCGTCGAGGACGACCTGGCCGGTCAGCACTTGCTCGGGGTGTAGCGTGCCGCTCTCGTAGAAGCCCCAGATTTCCTTGCCGTAGTGGCTGTCCTTGAGCGCCGGCGCGAAAGCGCTGAAGTAGCTGCGCAGATTGTTCACGTCGCGCTCCAGCATCTCGGCGGACATGCTGTTCGCTGCGGCGTCGATGGCTTGCGGCAGGTCGATGATGACCGGCCCGTCGGCGGCCACCAGGATGTTGTATTCGGAGAGGTCGCCGTGAATGATCCCGGCGCACAGCATGCGCACCACCTGATTGATCAGCAGGGCATGGTATTCGAGCGCCACCTCCGCGCTCAGGGCGACATCGTTGAGGCGCGGCGCGACGTTGCCGTCGGCGTCGGTCACCATATCCATCAACAGCACGCCGTCAAAGCAGATATGCGGCTGTGGCACCCGGACGCCGGCTGCGGCCAGCCGGTACAGGGCATCGACCTCGGCGTTCTGCCAGACTTCTTCCTGCATCTGGCGGCCGTAGCGGCTGCCTTTCTCCATGGCCCGCGCCTGCCGGCTGTTCTTGACCTTGCGGCCCTCCTGGTAGGAGGCCGCCTTGCGGAAGCTGCGCTGCTTTGCGTCCTTGTAAACCTTGGCGCAGCGGATGTGCTCGCCGCAGCGAACGATATAGACGGTGGCTTCCTTGCCGCTCATCAATTGCCCAATTACCTCGTCTACAAGGCCTTCTTCAACGAGGGTGGTGAGTCTTTTCGGGGTTTTCATGGGCCTGTTTGCGTTTTGGCGGCATGCGCCAGATGAATCGAAGCCGAATCAGACCACGCCAGACGAAAATTTACCAAGCGATCGAAGGCGGTGAGCAGCAAAGTCTGCTTCATCCTGCCAGCGTATCGCCCGGCGGGAGCGTGTCGGCCAGCTGCTTCTGCAGCTGCTGGTTGGCTTCGCTCATCTGGCTGTTGGCCTCGAGCACTTCGCTGTGCAGGCGGCGATTCTCATCGGCCAGTTCCTTGGCCTGAAAGGCTTCCTGGATGTTGGCGCGAAGGTGGCTGTCGTCCCAGGGCTTGGTCAGGAACTTGTAGATCGCGCCCTCGTTGATGGCGTCGGTCACCGTCTGCAGATCGGTGTAGCCCGAGAGCACCAGACGTATCGTCGCCGGATGCAGAACCTTGACCCGGCGCAGGAACTCGACGCCACTCATGCCTGGCATGCGCTGGTCGGAGACGATGACGTCAACCCGGTGGCTGGCCAGCAGTTCCAGCCCTTGCTCGGCGCCCAGTGCGGTCAGGATCTGGTAGCCATCGGCGCGCAACAGCCGCTTCAGCGACGAGAGAATGTTTGCCTCATCGTCGACCAGCAGCAGGGTACGGCTGCGTTTCATGCCGCCCAGCATCCGGCGGTCCAGTGCGCGACCGCTGTGCAGCAGGGCCGTTGCTTCCTCGGCCGGTAGCGGCCAACTGAAAAAGTAGCCCTGGATTTCGTCGCAATAATTGGCGATCAGAAGACCCAGTTGTCCTTCGGTCTCGACCCCCTCGGCCACCACCTTGAGCTTCAGGCTGTGGGCCAGGGTGATGATGGCGCGGGTGATCGAGACATCGTTCGGATCAGCAATGATGTCGCGGACGAAGGCCCGATCGACTTTCAGGCTGTCCAGCGGGAAGCGTTTCAGATAGGCCAGGCTGGAATAGCCGGTGCCGAAATCGTCCACCGAAAGCTTGACGCCCATCGCCTTCAGGCGGGTCAGGATGCCGATGACGCTCTCGGCATTCGTCATCAACTGGCTTTCAGTCAATTCCAGTTCCAGGNNCTGGCGTACCATCGTGGCCAGAACGTCACCGAGCATCTGGCGGCCGGAAACATTGACGGCAATCGTCGGCGTCCCCAGTCCGGCGGCGTGCCAACTTTGGGCTTGGGTGCAGGCGGTGGTCAGCACCCAGGCGCTGACGTCGATGATCAGGTCGGTTGCTTCCAGCGCCGGGATGAAATCGATCGGCCCGACCAGCCCGCGTTGCGGATGCCGCCAGCGCAGCAGCGCCTCCAGGCCGGTAATCTTGCCGGTGGTACAACTGACCTGCGGCTGGTAATAGAGCAGGAACTCGCCCCTGGGCAGCGCGTAATGAAGGTCAGCTTCCAGGCGCAGTCTGTCCTGGGTGTTCCGGTTCATCTCGGCGGTAAAGAACTGGTAGATATTGCGCCCCTGGTCCTTGGCACGATACATCGCGCTGTCGGCATTGCTGACCAGCGTATCGACGTTGTCGGCATCGTCCGGGAACAGCGTGATGCCGATGCTGGCCGAGACGAACAACTCGTGGCCGTCGATCAGGTAGGCATCGCGGCTGCCGGCGATCACCTTGCGGGCGACGTTCGCCGCCGTCTCGGCATTCTCGATTTCGGGCAGGATGATGGCGAACTTGTCGCCGCTTATCCGGCCGACCGTGTCGGTCTCGCGCAGGCAGGAGGACAGGCGACGGCCGACCTCCAGCAGGCAAAGGTCGCCGATTCCGTGACCAAGGGTGTCGATGACCGTCTTGAAGTTGTCGAGGTCAACCGAGAGCACGGCCAGCAGACTCTCATTGCGCCGGGCCATAGCCAGGCCCTGGGTCAGGCGCTCGTAAAACAGGGTGCGGTTGGGTAGCCCGGTCAGGACATCGAAGTAGGCCAGATAATTGAGACGTTCCTGCTTGTCGAGATGATCGACGGCAAAGGCGATGTCACCGGCCAGCTCGGTCAACAGTTTCATTTCCTCGTCATGGAACAATTCCGGCTCGCCGGCGTATAGGGCGAGCACGCCGATGGCCTGATCCGCTACCAGCAGTGGCAAAACAGCCATCGAACGGATGCTGGAGTCGGCGTAATTCTTGGCAAACAAAACCGCCGGATCGTTTTGCGAATCGTTGGAGATGATGCTCGTCTTCTCGCGAATCGCCCGGGCAACCAGCGTTTTCGGGGCATCCGCGGGCGATGCCAGGATGCGCTTGATGGCGGTGAGCAGAGCCTCATCCTTGCCGCTACTGGCGACCGGCACAATCTGCCTACCGTCCTTGGCGACGATGGCGATCAGCGACATCCGGAAGCCGCCCGCGTCGACGGCTAGCCGGCAGGCCTCCCGGAACAGATCGGCCCGGTCACGCACGCGCACGATCAGCGTATTGATGCCGCTCAGCATGGCGTAGACGCGGTTCGACTGGAAGATTCTGTCCTGCGCTGCCCGACGTTCGGTGACGTCGATGTGCATCACGACGGCGCCGTTCTGCTCGCCGCGCACCAGCGGCGACACGGTCATCGCGAACCAGCGTTGCTGGCTGGGCGAATGGCAGGGATATTCGATGGTGAAATGCTGCTCCTGGCCAGCCAGCACCTGACTGATGCCAGCCGCGACCTGAGCGCCTTCGGTCGCGTCATCGCCTCGAGCCATGAGACAAATATTCAGGTAATTCGTCCCGATGCAGTAGTTCGCATCGCGCAGCCCATTGCTGTCGGCAAAGCGCCGCCATGCCTCATTGACCGCGATGATGCAGGCCTGCGTATCGAGCAAGGCGATATGTGCCGGCAAGGCGTTGAGGATGGCCGCCTGTTTGGCCGCTTCGCTGTCGCGCAACTGCTCCTGCACGTGGCGCAAGAGAAAGGTCCGGCCTTCGCGGTCGGCCACCGCGTCGATTTCTCCGGCCGTCAGCTCTTCCAGGCGCAGGCTGGTGGCATGCAGGGTGTCGATGAGCGCCAGAATTTCGCTGTCGGTGGGTGCTGAGGGCGGATTCATTCAGCGAGTCCGACCAGACCCAGGGCCAGCAGTACGGTCTGCGTATGGCTGAGGGTGCCGACGATGCGACGGACCGGGGGCGGCGTCAGGGCGATCAGCGTCGGCGTCATGAAGATGCCTTCGGCCAGGGCGCGCTTCGGTTCCCGGAAGACGTCCACAATTTCGATTTCGTAACGCTCCGCCAGGTGGGCCCGGCAGAACGCCGCCAGGTTGGCAATGGCCTTTGCAGAATTCGGCGCGTCGCCAGCGACGTAGAGGTGAAACTTGAAGTGCGTGCGCCGGTTCATGACGAATCCTCCGTGCTGCCGGGATTCGTTGCATCGGCACCGCGCAATTCCTTCATCTGCGTGCGGCCACGAGACAGCTCGCCTTCGTGACTTTGTATCGCGCGGACCAGCAATGCCTTCTCGACCTGCTTGGCCACAAGTTCAGTCTGCAAGGACTTCAGCCGGACCTCGAGTTCGGCCTCTTCGGCATCGAGCTTGACCCGCTTGAGTTTGGCATTGGCCTCGGCGGCCTCGGCGGCAACGCGTTCGGCGCGTTCCTTCTCCCAGCGCAGCGTGCCCATCAACACTTCGCCGCCGGCCGTGTAGGTGTCGGTCAAGGTGACGCCAGTGTCGCTCAGGATCAGTTCGCGCACCTGATTCGAATGGGCGGTGCCCCGGGATTTGACGATCGACAGCCCGCGATTGCGTTCGCCGGCCTGCATCAGGTAATTGAGGTGTATCCAGGTGTCGGCCAGGGTCGAAATCTGCAGCGGCGAGCCGCTTTCCGTCTGGTTCGACATCTCGTCGAGCAGACTGGTGCACACCATGGTGATGCCATCGCCCTTCGACCAGTCGATCAAGCGGTCGGCCACACTTTGGGCAGCCAGGTCATTGGCTGACTTGTACCAGGTGGATACTGGATCAATGACCAGACAGCGGGCCTTATGTTCCTGGGCCAGCGTCTTGATGCGCACCAGATAGGTTTCGGCGCTGCCGGCGATGGAGCGGGCCGAGACCATGCGCAGGCTGCCGTTATCGATGTATTGATCGAGCCGGATACCGACCGAGGCGAGATTGCGGATGACCTCGTTGCGATCCGAGTCGAAGCTGACGAACAGGGTGCGCTCCCCGCGCCGGCAGGCGGCCTCGGCAAAGGCGCCGCTCAAGGTGGTCTTGGCGGTGCCGGAGAAGCCGGTAATCAGGATGCTGGCACCCCGGTAGTAGCCACCACCGAGCATGGTGTCGAGTCGTTCGACGCCGCTCGAAACACGTTCATTGCTGACTTTGGCATCAACGCGGACGCGGGCGTGGGCGGCGTCGACCACCAGGCCGCTGGCGCCGATCAGGAACGGCGACTCATTTTCATCGAAGCTGGAGCCGCGATATTTCTGCACCCGCAGATTGCGATGCGACACGCCCTGAGCCACGCTGTGGTTGAGGATCACCGCGCAATCCACCATGAATTGCATGAAGTCGAAGGCGTGCTGGCTGACGCTGCTATCGTCATCGCCTCCCGCCTTGGCGGTGATGATCCCGGTCAGTTCCCTCGCCAACAACCAGGCGTGCAGCCGGTAGACTTCCCGGCGTCTTGTCGCCGGATCCGGCAGCAGTGCCAGCACGACATCCAGGGCATCAAAGACAATGCGGCGCGCCCCCATGGTCTTGATCTGCGCGTCGAGCGCCGCCAGCATCCCGCTCAGATCGAAGTCGCCAGACTGGATCAGATCCGGCGGCGGCTGGGCATCCAGAAAGAAGAGTTTCTTCTTCAGCAAGGCGGACAGGTTCCAACCGAAACTTTCGGCATTGGCAACGATGCGCTGCGAGCTTTCCTCAAAGGCGACAAAGATGCCCGGCTCCGCACAATTCCGGGCGCCATGGGTGAGGAATTGCAGTGCCAGGATCGTCTTGCCGGAACCCGGTCCGCCAACGAGTAGCGTGGTGCGGCCGTGGGGCAGGCCACCACCGGTTATTTCATCGAACCCGGCAATGCCGGTCGGCGCTTTGGGGAGGGCACTGACCGGGGGCGGCGGCAAGGACTTCATCCTGTTTCCTGTAGAAACCCATGATCATCCGAGTTGGCGCGAACCGGGCGCAGGGCCTTGCCTGGTTCGAAAACCCCTCATGCCCGTTGTTTCGGCGTTAGCGGCGAAAATGCCAAGTCTCTATCGGCAGCAGTCAAATGGCCTTTCGTTATCAAGGACGCATATTTGATCTGTGTTTCGGGAGGATCAATCAGTGTTCGCTGACCGTCTGTTCGGCAGAACACATAAGCCGTCGCCAGATGAGGCGTCAGCGCCCCAGCTTCTGGCGGATCGCCGGCAGCGCCGCCAATGCGGCCCGTTCGCCTTCGAGCATGGCGTCGTGGCGGGCGGTGAAGTCCCAGGATTTGACGTAGGGCAGGTTGGGGCGGATCAGTGCATCGGCATCGCGCGTCTCGTTGCGGCCGATGATGCCGCCCATGATCGTGGTTGTCTGCCAGAGAATGCTGCTGACGCTGTCTACCGGCTGACCTTGCGGGCGGGCGGAGATATCGACGGCGATGACGAAGTCGGCACCCATTTCGCGCGCTGACTGCACCGGCACCGGGCTGCTCAGGCCGCCATCGACGTAGCTGTGGCCGTTGAACTCGGTCGGCTGGAAGACGCCGGGCACGGCGGCTGAGGCGCGCACGGCCATACCGGTGTCGCCGGTGCGGAAGACCACGCGTTCGCCACTGTTCAAGTCGGTGGCGACGGCGGCGAAGGTTTTGTTCAGCTTTTCCAGCGGGCGGCGGTTCAGGTGCTGGTTGATGAACTCCTGCAGCGCCTCGCCCTTCAACAGGCCGCGGCCGACCAGTGTCCAGTCGGCGAAAATCTTCTCGTCCAGTTGCTGGGCGATCTTCTGCATGGCGAAAGCGTCGAAGCCGCCGGCGTACAGGGCACCGACGACGGCGCCGGCACTGGTGCCGACGACGATGTCGGGCACGATGCCCTGCGATTCGAGCATCTTGATCACGCCGATATGGGCAAAACCGCGTGCCGCGCCGCCGCCGAGGGCCAGTGCCAGCTTGCGTGGCCGGACCGCCGGGGCTGGCGCGGGTTCCGGGCGCAGCAGCGCGCAGCCGCCGAGCAGCAGGGCGCCACCAGCGGTCAACAGGTGGCGGCGCTTCAGGGAAAAACAGTGGTCATCGTTCATGTGGGAGAGATTCAGTAGAACAGTTTCATCAGGTCCAGCGTTGCGCTGCGCCCGATCTGCGCCCGGTGGGCGGCTAGCCAGGCCTGGGCGTGGGCACGGCCCTGGTCGCGCAGCTTGGCGAAAAAGGGCAGGTTGACCGCCAGCTTGCTGTTCGCTGGCATCTCGCCGAGCAGCGCGTCACCGGCGATGGCGTGGAAGCGCAGGCGGCCGATACGGCGTTCGAAACGGCCGAGCGGCAGCCAGTCGGGCAGCCAGCTGTCGCCAAGCTGTTCGCGCATGTGGGCGAACATGCGCATTTCGCGCAGGAAGGTCGAATTGAAGGCCAGTTCGCGCAGGCGGACCTTGATGTCGGCGGCGGAAACTGGCGTTTCGCTGTAATGCAGCGGCGTCAGCAGGACCAGCAGGATGTCGGCGGCCGAGCAGTGGTAGAACAGCGGAAAAACTGCCGGATTGGCGCTGTAGCCACCATCCCAGTAAGGCTCGCCGTCGATGATGATGCTCCGGTGCACGGTCGGCAGGCAGGCCGAGGCGAGCAGGGCGTCTACGCTCAGTTCCTCGTTGCGGAAGATGCGCAGTTTGCCGGAATTGGCGTGGGTGGCGGCGATGAACAGCTTGACCGGGCTGTCGCGGCGCAGACGCTCAAAATCGAAGCGGGCCTGCAGCACGTCGCGCAGCGGGTTGAGGTCAAGCGGGTTTAGCTGTTCCGGCGACAGGTAGTCGGTCCATTGCAGCATCATCTTCAGTGCCGGGGCGATGTTGCCGGCGGCCTCGGCCGACGGCGTGTAGTGCGCATCGCCGGCGATGGTGGTCCAGAAACCGGCCAGCGCCTCGCGGGCGCCGTCGCGGCCGCCGGTCATCAGGCCGTGCGCCAGGCACAGCGCGTTCATCGCCCCGGCGCTGGTGCCGCTGACGCCCTCGAAGTCAAACTCGCCGTCTTCGAGCAACGCGTCGAGCACGCCCCAGGTGAAGGCGCCGTGGGCGCCGCCACCCTGCAGGGCGAGGTTGAGGGTGTTGGCGGGCCGTGCCACGCTAGACGTCGGCCTCGACCAGACCGCCGTCCTTCTCCATCCAGGCCCGGCGGCCGGAGGCCTCACCCTTGCCCATCAGCAGGTTGAAGGTCTTGGCCATCTCACGGATGACTTCGCGCGGGGCGGTGAACGGCACCAGGCGGCGGGTGTCCGGGCACAGCGTGGTTTCCCACAGCTGGTCCGGGTTCATTTCGCCCAGGCCCTTGAAACGGGAGACGGTGATCTTGTTTTCCGAGATGCCTTCGTCGGCCAGCTTCTGCAGCGCCTGCAGCTTTTCCGCCTCGTCGAGGCAGTAGATCTTGCGCGTATGGCCGCGCGCTTCGACATCGACGCGGAACAGCGGCGGCTGGGCGACGTGGATGTGACCGCGTTCGATCAGCGCCGGGAAATGCTTGAGGAACAGCGTGAACAGCAGCACCTGGATGTGCGAGCCATCGACGTCGGCATCGGACATGACGATGATCCGCCCGTAGCGCAGGCCGGAGACATCGACGGTGTCGATCTGCTCGATGCCGTGCGGGTCGACGCCGATGGCCACGGAGATGTCGTGCACTTCGTTGTTCTTGAACAGCTGGTCGCGATCGACTTCCCAGGTGTTCAGCACCTTGCCGCGCAGCGGCAGCACCGCCTGGGTTTCCTTGTCACGCCCTTGCTTGGCCGAACCGCCGGCCGAGTCGCCCTCGACCAGGAAGACTTCGTTGCGCCCAACGTCGTCGGATTCGCAGTCGGTCAGCTTGCCGGGCAGGGTGGCGATGCCCGACGACTTCTTCTTCTCGACCTTCTGCGTCGATTTCATCCGGTTCTGCGCCGCCTTGACCGCCAGTTCGGCGATCTTCCTGCCGAAATCGGCATGGCTGTTCAGCCACAGCTCGAACGGGTCGCGCACCATTTGCGAAACCAGCTTGTAGGCGTCGCGGCTGGTCAGCTTTTCCTTGGTCTGCCCCTGGAATTGTGGGTCGAGCACCTTGGCCGAGAGCAGGAAAGTCATCCGGCCGCAGACGTCTTCCTGCGCCAGTTTGACCTTGGCCGGCAGGATCGCGTGATGCTCGGCGAAAGTCTTGACCGCCTCGAAGACGCCGGCCTTCAGCCCGGCCTCGTGGGTGCCGCCGTCCAGCGTCGGGATCAGGTTGACGTAGGACTCCGGCTTGCCGCCGCCTTCCTCGAACCAGGCCAGCGCCCAGGTGGCGCCTTCACCGACGGCGAAGCCATTGGGTGTCGTCGCGTACTTCTCGCCGACGAAGATCGGCGCCACCGGCGTGCCGACCATCATTTCGTTCAGATAGTCGGCCATGCCGTTCTGGTAGCACCAGATTTTCGGTTCCTGGCCCTCGATCGCCAGTTCGACGGTGACGTTGGGCATCAGCACCGCTTTCGAGCGCAGCAGGTGTTCCAACTGACCGAGATTGACCTTGGGCGAATCGAAATACTTCGGGTCCGGCGAGATGCGCACCGTGGTGCCGGTGTTGCGCTGGCCGCAATCGCCGATGCGGCTCAATGGCTCGGTGACGAAACCGGCGCCGAAAGCGATGTGGTGAATGCCCCCGCCGCGCTTGATTTCCACCTCCAGTCGGGTGGACAGCGCATTGGTCACCGAGACGCCGACGCCGTGCAGGCCGCCG
>DDWF01000029.1:0-326 GCA_002345845.1 Betaproteobacteria bacterium UBA2293
GCCGCGGCCATCGACACGATGTTGGCGCCAATCGCCGTCGTCGAACGCACCTCTTTCGCCACGGAGAAGGTGCGCTGGAACAGCTTGTTGAGCAGGGTGCCCAGCGTGCCGGCTTCCTCCGCCACGCGCGCCGCCTGCTTCATCTGGCCGAGGATCTGCGGCTCGCCCAGCACCATCGAATCAAGTCCGGACGCGACACGGAACATGTGGCGCACCGCATCGCGCTGCGGATGCTGGTACACATAGGGATCGATGCGGTGCGCCGACAGGGCGTGATACTCGGCCAGCCAGCCGATGGCAGCGGCCGGCTCGTTTGTCGCGCAATA
>DDWF01000029.1:456-14745 GCA_002345845.1 Betaproteobacteria bacterium UBA2293
CGAAAACCTGCACGGAGCCTGTCTGCGAAAGGAAGAATCGCGATATTAGAGACTAAAAGCCTGACCGCGGCAACCCGGATCCGGCAATTTCCGCGGCGGTGCCAAATGGACGGCCGCTAGTACAACAAGAACGGACCGATTGCAGATCGGCCGCCAGCGTCTCTTTGAAGTTTCGGGTCAGTGCCATTGCCTTCATCCTTGTCAGTTCCCCATGCCGAGCGCCTGTGCCTCTTCCTCTTGCTCCAGATACACCCAGTCCACGATCTCATCGCTGGGGATGTAGCCTGACACCAGTTGCTGCATCATCAGGCGGATCACACCGACGTCGTTGACATTCAGGGCCAGTTCGAGAGAGCGCAGCTTGGCTTCGAACTCGGCCCAGGGGATGAATTCCTCATGGGCTTTCATGATCCTGGGGTGCAGGGTTGGCTTGGGGTTGTCGCCGATCAGCAGCTCTTCGTAGAGCTTTTCGCCGGGGCGCAGGCCGGAGACCTCGATCTCGATGTCTCCATCGGGGTTTTGCTCATCCTTCACGGTCAGGCCCGAGAGCTCCACCATACGCCGGGCCAGGTCCATGACTTTCACCGACTGCCCCATGTCGAGCACGAACACGTCGCCGCCCTTGGCCATGGCCCCAGCCTGGATGACCAGTTGCGCCGCTTCCGGGATGGTCATGAAGTAGCGGGTGACTTCGGGGTGGGTCAGCGTGATGGGGCCACCATCGCGAATCTGCTGGCGGAATTTGGGCACCACGGAGCCGGATGAATCCAGCACGTTGCCGAAGCGGACCATGCTGAACTTCGTGCCTGTTTTGTTGGCCGCCAAGGCCTGCAGCGCCATTTCCGCCAGGCGCTTGCTGGCACCCATCACGTTGGTGGGGCGTACCGCCTTGTCTGTACTGATCAGCACAAAGTCAGACACGCCGTTTTCAGCGGCAGCCTGGGCTGTGCGCAGCGTGCCCAGCACGTTGTTCTTGATACCTGCGGCCGGGTTGTGCTCGACCAGAGGCACGTGCTTGTAGGCGGCCGCGTGGTAGACCGTGTCCGGGTGCCAGGTGGACATGATCTCGCGCATCCGGTCGTCGTCCTGCACCGAGGCCAGCAAGGGCACGAGCACGATTTCGCGCCCCGCCAGTTTTTCTCCCAACTCCTGGTGAATGGCATAGAGCGCGAATTCGCTCTGTTCGATCAGCAATAGCTTCCCAGGTGCCACCGCCAGAATCTGGCGGCAGAGTTCGCTGCCGATCGAGCCGCCCGCGCCCGTCACCATCACCACCTTGCCGACGATGTTCTTGGCCAGCAGGATATGGTTAGGCGCGACCGGTTCGCGGCCGAGCAGGTCGTCGACGTCCAGCTCCCGCAGATTGGAAACGCTCACCTTGCCCTGGGCCAGCTCGGTCACGCTGGGCAGCGTGCGCACCGCCACACGGGCGCTGCTGATCTGGCTCAGAATCTCGTTGCGGCGGCGGCGCGAGAGGCTGGGCATGGCCAGCAGCACGTCGCTGATGTTGAGTGTGGTGGCCAGGTTGTCCAGATCGGCCGGGTTGTAGATGGGCTGGCCATTCAGCACGTGCCCGTGCAGGCGGTCGTCGTCATCCAGGAACCCCGCCACCTGCATTTCATGGCTGTTGGCCATGGCAGCCGCCAACTGTCGGCCGGTGCTGCCGGCACCATAGATGAGCACCTTGGGCCGCGCGGCGCGCTTCAGTATGCTCAGGTACTGGTCACCCAGCCAGACACGTGCCAGTGCGCGCGATGCGCCCACGAACAGGAGCAGAAGAATGGGCTGGATGATGCCGACGGTACGCGGCACCCCCGCAACGCCGATAGCAGTGAATATGGACGCGTACAACAAACCATAGATACCAATCGCACGCGCCACTGCCAATAAGGCCGGCCAGCCGCTGTAACGGAAGATGGCACGATAAAAACCATTGCCAATGAACAGCGGCAAAGCTAATGCGACCGCCCCTGCGGCTGCCCAGCTGGCACCCCCCCCCCACTGGCTGTGGCGACTGAAACTGATGAACTCACCAAGGCGCAGGTAATAGGCTAGCCATACCGTCAATACACAGAGGCTGATATCCAGCAAGATCACAACCATGCGCTTTGCTGGTCTGGGTAGTGCCAACACTGGTGGCACCAGTCTGGCGAGTTGCTTGTTCAACATGTTCCGCTCCATCATTCAACTTTCTCTTTGATCCGGTCACCCGCCCCTTTTCCCAGCACAGTCAGCACGATGTATTTGAAGTAGGTGCCAAGCGACAAGGTTTTGAGCATTTGCGCGTCGGTCTCGGCCAGCAGGGCCGGTGAGGACATATCGATGCCATTGACCTGGGCAAGCCCCGTGATTCCCGGACGGGCATCGAAGACCCCACGTGCTGCACGCTCGGCAATCAGCTCCCCCTGGCCGAGCAGGCAAGGCCGTGGCCCGACCAGACCCATCTCGCCGATCAGCACATTCCACAACTGCGGCAATTCGTCCAACTTGGTGCGCCGCAGAAAGCGGCCATAAGGGGTCACGGCATCCGCCCTTGCCAGGTGTGTGGCCACCGAGGCTGTGCCCAACCGCATAGTGCGAAACTTCAGCAGTACAAAAGGCTTTTGGTGCCGACCGACACGCTGCTGGCGAAAGATGGGCGAGCCCGTATCCAGATACCCCGCGACCAGTAGCACGACCAGTAACGGCAGGCCTAGAATCAGCCCAATCAGCGCCAGGCACACATCAATAACGCGCATCATGGTCAGCCACGCAACGTCAAGAGGCGCAGGCCTGGCAATCCGACAAAGTCTTCAGCATTGATGGTCAGCAGTGCATAACCATTCTCGATGGCCTGTGCGGCGATCCACAAATCGTTGTAGCGCGGCCGGGGTGAGCGTCCCGCCTGTTTGACAGCAGCGGCCAGCACCCCGAAGGCAGCCGCCGTGTGGCGGGTGACGACCAAGGTCGGGCGGCTTTCGATTTGCCGCAAGCTGGCGGCGCGTGCGGCGCGCTCCGTCGGGTCGGAACAGGATTCGACACCAAAGGCCAGTTCGCCAAGCGAGATCGCCGAGATGAAAACGGGTTCCACCCCGGCTGCATCTATGACCGCCTGATGAGGGATCTGGCCAGATGCGAGGCCTACCCAAATGCAGCTATCGAAGATTATGCCCATGGATCACGCAGCGACTCGTCAAAGTCACCACGGCTGTCCTTCTGCCATGCGGCGGCTTGACGTGGCGTCAGCATGGGGCGCAGCCCCGTCAGCGCCTGGGCTGCGGTCATAGTGACTTCGGATGGCATGATCTTGGCGATCATGATGTGGTTGCGCTCGATAGCCACCGTTTCACCCCGGCTGGTCACCGCATCGAGAATCTGACGGGTATGTCGCGCCAAGTCGGTTGCGCTAATCGTCTGCATGCTTCACTCCGCATAATATGTATCAGTACATATTATATGAGCCACACCTGAGGGTGTCCAGCGTGGGGCGGCCCGACAACGCCTCAACGCAGCATATCCCTGACCCCTTCAGCCAAACCAACTTTTGCCCGCCAACCCAGTTCCCGCTCGATCCGCGCCGGCGAATAGCAGGCCGAACCGATCAGGCGGTCGACGATTTCGCCCAATCGGCCATTCAGACGCCCTGCCGCGCGCAAGACGCCTGCCGGGACGCTCCAACGAAAAGTCGGCCCTGGCGAGACGGCGCCAGCGGCACTTGCGGCACGGATGGCGTCGTAAATCTCCCGCCCGGAATACGCGCGCGGATCGGCCACGATGTACGTCCTGCCATTCGCCGCCGGGGCCTCGGCTACCAGCCGCATTACGGTCATGTTAAATGCTGTCTTTGGATAGGGATTTTGGGTCGATCTCGCGCAAGATTTCCAGCGCCCACGGATTGATGTCGCCGTAATGCTTGATCAATTTTCCTTCGCTGGTGCGGAACAAAAGCCGTGCCGAAGCATAATCCACCGAGTTGTCGTAGATGTAGGCACGGTCGGCGATGCGCGCTGCCACCGAGCAGTTCGCTAACGAGCGCGTATAACGGGCAATGATTTTGCTGATAGGCACATCGTGCCCACCTTCCATGACGCGAAGCGCGACGCGCTTGGCATTGATAGCGGGATTGTCCGTGCCCACAAAAAACAGCCGGACAAAGAATCCTGCTTGTTTCGCCCGTTGGATAAAGTCGATTTTGTCCGGCATCGACAGTACCGTTTCGAAGGCCAGGCTGCGCCCCTCCCGCACGCACCGTTCTCTCACCTCTTCGGCTCGAACGGCTGCCTTCCTGACGGCATCGGGCGCATTCCAATCACCGAACTCGTCCCGGGCGATGTAGTCGGGGTTAACGTATTCACATCCACCCATCCACTCGTGCCGCAGCAACTGCTCGGTAATAGAGGTCTTGCCCGCACCATTGGGACCAGCCACGATAATCAGACGCGGCCTGAGGGTCTCATCACTCATGTTACGGATCGTGAATGATTGGCGGTAACAATGTCGTCGCGCAGGCGTTGCATAAGCTCCACTCTCGCCAGTTCAGCGCGCCGATTGGCCTCGGTCGACACCGCGTTCATCAATGCCTTCAGTTGCTCATCCGTAGGCTCATGCTGGATGTCGTTCAAATCAAAATGTTCGCTTTGCATGATGGGTTAATCATCCAGGTTGATTTGGCTATGCTGAAAGTAGATGTGAAAGAAAATGGGTACGCGGAACGCCGAACCAGTTCGCAGCCATGCCCGACGACAAGCGGCCCTCACGAAACAGCGCCACCGCTGTTTCTTCTTTGCATTATGCCGCCAATTGCTGCTCATGCTGAGTGATGATCCAGTCTTCCCCACTTCCAGGCCAATCCTTGGTCGTCGAGTCCAGTGCGCAGCTTCATTTGCAGCACGCCGCCACCGACTGCACCACCACCTTATCCTGCTCAATAATTTTTCTGAACGACGCACGGGTTGTCGCCCAGTCCACAACATCCACCTTCCACGGCAAAGCGGATGCCGAAAAATCATCCGACAAGTTCGCGCTGGTCTTCAAGGGCCCCGGTAATCAATGATCTGCTCACGCCGACAACCTCAAACCCCCGCCATAAACTTTATCGGCGCCGCGGACAGCAAGGGGAAATTGTCCGGGGTCACAATCACCGGGCTCGCCTCGGGAAAATGCTTCCTAAACGCCTCAAGCCCCTTGGTCGATTTCTTTCTACCCGATTTGACTTCGAGCGCATAGAGCCTGCCCTGATAACGGTACACGAAATCCACTTCGGCATTTTTCTCCCGCCAGTAGAAAAGTTCGCCCGGCAGTTGCAGTAACTCGGCCCCCACCGCCAGTTCGAAGACGCGCCCTCGCTGTTCCGGATCAGCCAGTACCCGCGGTCCGGCCGTCATCGTGTGCAACGCCGGGCAGGCCGGAAGGATTTTGGGGCTGGAGGTGCGCGTCAGCCAAGCCTTGGAAGAATATTTCTCCAGGGAAAAGATCAGGAACGCGCCGCCATACAGCGCCAGGTAATACTTGATCAGATCGGTATTACCCTTGTCCTGCAACTGGCCGAGCAGCTTGGTGTAACTGATTTCCTGGGCCGGATAACGACAGAGAATTTCAAATGCCTGACGGAACAAAACCGGGTTGGCCACCTTGCGGTTTTGCAGAATATCCTGGCCGATCACCGCCTCGACAATCGCGTCTTTCAGGTAAGCATACCAACGATCATGATCATCCTCGAACGCCACCGCGGCGGGATAACCCCCATACAAAAGATAGCGTTCAAGGTCATAGCCAAACGCTTCTTTGAGTTCGTTGAAAGTCCAGTGGTAAATCCGGGTTAATTCGAAACGGCCGGCCAGGCTCTCAGTCAGTCCGCTCTGGATTTGCAGCGAACTTGAGCCCAGCAACACCACCCGCAGCCGGCGCGGATGCTTATCCCATAGCGACTTGATGGCTTCGGACCAGTTGGGAATCTTCTGGGTCTCATCAATGACCAACAGCGTGCCATCCCCCAGCAACAACGCCTGCTGCCATTGGGCCAGCAGCCAGGAGCGATCCGTCACCAGTTGGTCATCGGCATTGGCGTAGTGATAGTTGCCCGACAGGCGGGACAGCAACTGGCGCACACCGGTCGTCTTGCCGACCTGACGCGGCCCGACCAGCACCTGAATCAGTGGAGACGCCTCACTGAGACGCTTTTCAAGTTGCGCGACAAAGGCGCGTTCGAAGAGGGATGACATACAGCAAGTATATATATTTCAGAAGGTCTATCTAGCAAATATGATAGGCTAGCAAGACGCCCGCCGACACGATCCACCGTAAAGTCGGCGCTGGCGAGACGGCGCCATCACAAGCCTGCGCGCATTTTTCGGATGCGTTGCTCAATGTCTGCCGCAAAGAACTCGACGCTGGCCGGGGTTACGCCCAGATCTTCCGCCGTGCCCCGGAATCTTTCGACAGTATCGATGACTTCTTCGACAATCCGTTTGGCTTGCGCACGATCACGCAGCCAGTGCCTGCCGATATCAAGCAGCTCGCCGCCGCTTGGCGTGCCAAACTGATGGCCCATCGCCATGACGTGGTCGCCGTTGCGCCCAATATCAGGCACCAGATCGAAGGCCGGCGACAACCGGTAGCCGCGCTCATCCCGAATCATGGCGAAATTCTTCAGATGATCATCGGTATTGCCAATCGCCGCGTTGAAACACATCTGCCGAAAGAACCTGATCAAATCGTTCCCGTCGTCCGAGAATTTCCGAATCGCAGCGGCAGGATCGTTGTACGACTGACAATGGACGCCACCGGCTTCGCGGCAGAGCGTCCCCAGGGACAGCATATGCACACGCCCGCCCGCGGATGTAATGTCGAAACGGCGTATCAGGAGCGCCCGCCGCTTGCCCAGATCGACCAGATGCGATTCCGGCACATCAAGTCCGGCGCTTCGCGCCAGCTCAAGGCTGGTGGCTTCCAGTCCGACGACGTCGAAACCGTTATCGCGTACCACGCTGGGAAACTTGGCGATCCATTCGCCCCCGTGGGCGGCCACCAGTGCTTTCGGGCGGGCGCCGCCTGGCGTTGCCCCGGCGGCATACAGGCGTTTCAGTTCGGCGTCCTCGATGGGTTGGTGGGCATCGAATGCCGCCGCCGCCGCCGCGAGATCGGCCAGGGCGTGCGATGAGTGGGCGCGAACCGGCGGTGCGGCCTTCTCGGAAAACGACAAGGCACCCAAACCATTTCCGGCAACGGCGCGCATGATCCAGTAAGGGCTTTGCTGGTGCCTGGGCAATCGATGCGCCGCGACGATCAACCGACGTCCCCAGTCATCCGGCAGTGCGTCGTTTAATGCCTGCAATGGCGGGCCGAGATGGCTCGCCTGGAATTCCGCCGCCACGAGTGGCAGCATTTGCGGATCCGGGTTGATCGGAAAGGAATCCTTGCGTGCGAGCCAGCTACTTGCATAGCGAAACGCCGTCGGTGCCATGCCATTGGGGCGCGGCTCGTCGAAAGCCAATTCACCGAGTTCGCTAGTCTCGCCGTCCGGCAGCGTAATCCAGATGCGAAGAAAGTTCACCCGGCTCCCCGGATAGTGCGCAACACCTGCTTGCCCTTGGCCGCACGCTGCCTCGGTTTCCGTGCGCGTGCCGCGCGCTCAAACAAGCTTTCCTGCTTTTCCAGCACCGGATCGAGGTCGGACAAACGTGACAGCATCCAGAGCGCCGCCGCCCACGCACCAACAGAAACCGTCGGTGCGCCCTTTTCCATATCACGCAGCGTCGGCACCGACACGCCCAGACGTCTCGCGAACAGCGCCTGGCTGTCACCCTTGTCGATGCGCGCAGCCCGTAGCCGCGCACCAAGAGCAGTGATAGCAATCAGAGTGTCTTCATTGGAAAACATAGCCTGCATAATATGCATTATTTTAGGTTATTACAAACTATGATTTGCGTTAATTGCCAGCATCTCCCGCAGTCCGTCCTCAAGCCCAATGCCGGCCCGCCAACCCAGTTCCCGCTCGATCCGCGCCGGCGAATAGCAGGCCGAACCGATCAGGCGGTCGACGATTTCGCCCAGTCGGCCATTCAGACGCCCTGCCGCGCGCAAGACGCCTGCCGGGACGCTCCAACGAAAAGTCGGCCCTGGCGAGACCAAGTGCCCCGCAGCGGGTATGGAATGCCCCGCATGGGGTACAGCGCCAGCGACACTTGCGGCACGGATGGCGTCGTAAATCTCCCGCCCTGAATACGCGCGCGGATCGGCCACAATGTACGTCCTGCCATTCGCCGTCGGGGCCTCAGCTACCAGCCGCATTACGGACACAACATCATCCACATGCACCAGCGAACGCCGGTTGCCCGTCTCCGGCAAGGGCGGAAACCAGCCGGCGCGAATGCCGCGCGCCATACGTTCCAGATTGCCTCGCCCGCCACGGCCATAGACCATCGCCAGCCTGAGATTGACGACGTGCATGCCGAACTTCGCGCCCGCTTCCAGTACCGCATCCTCGGCCGCACGCTTCGCCTTGCCATAAGGCGTAACCGGCTCGCCCGGCCAGTCCTCATCGACGCACTCATCGCCCGGTTCGGCCATCGCCTTGACGCTGGAAAGAAAAACGAAGCGCTTCACGCCCGCCGCGCCCGCCGCGGCCAGCAGATTGCGTGTGCCTTCGAAATTGATGCGCCAATGGGCTTCGGGATCGGATGACGTAAAGGCATGGGCGTAGCCGGCACAGTGGAAGATTGCTTCTATATCTTCACAAGCTGAAGCCAGCGATGCGGGATCAAGCAGGTCGCCACGCATCGTACCGGGTATCGCCGCCGCATCCCCCACCAACCCGCGATCTCCGGACTGTAGCAGGCGGTGACCGATGAAACCCGTGGCGCCGGTGATCAATATCCCGCTCAATTCGAATTCGCTACCCGGAACGGATTAGTCAAACGGAGGCCCAACCCGCCAAAGTCGGCAACATTGCGCGTAACGACGGTCAGGTCGTGAATCAGGGCGATCGCGGCTATTTGCTTGTCGACGGGATGCCGGGAATTCGGCGCCATGAATTTCCCCCAAACTTGGGCGCAGTCGAGATCGAAGTCGAGAATGCGGTCCGAATAATTTTCGACAATCATATCCAGCCAGGCTTCGAGCTTACTGGCTTGCCTGGCGTCGCCACGTTTTCGGATGATTTCAAGCCCGCAACGGATCTCCCCGATGGTTAACACCGAAATATAGATATCTGCCGGATCGGCCGACCCCCAAAAGAGCCGCACGCCGGGATCGGCCTTTGCACCCTTGCGCGCCTCGCTGACGACATTGGTGTCGACGAGAAACACGTCAGGCGGCTTTGTTGCGCAAATCGAAATCCTCATCCTCGCCGACATTCGGCATGCTGGCCAGCACATCGGCCACCGAACGGCGGGGCGGGCGTTGCAGAGCCGAACGCAGAATCTCTCGGTGCTCGGCCTCCGCGCTGCGGCCATGGGCCGCGGCAACCAGTTTCAACGTACGAACCAGATCCTCATCGACGTTACGCACCACAAGATTGGTTGTCATTGATCGCCCCCATTAAGTGATATCAATGATTGCATTCTGGCGCCCAGCGCTATCATTGCAAGCATTTTTCGACAACAGTTGCCAGAAGATTACGCGTACATTTGAAATTCATGTGCCAATGTGCTTCTGGATCAAAAGAAACAAAAGCATGGGCATAACCGGCAAAGTGAAACGCAGTCTCGATATCATGACAGCCAACGGGAAGCGAGGCAGGCTCAACTCGCTGACTTGGGGCTGTCGGCGAAATTCATTCATGCCCATGTTTTGCTGGGCGCTTCTACGCTTCCCACGGATTAATGACCTTAACGCCGGCTGCCTCATAGGGAGCTGTATCGCGTGACGCCACGATGAACCCGCGCGAGGCGGCGATTGCGGCAATGTAGCCGTCAGGTGTTGGAAATCCTCGTCCGGAGACCTTGGCTGTCATGGCCAGCTCGGCATAGTGTCGTGCGGCATCAATGTCGAATGCAAGCACCCGATCCCTGAATAGTCCCATCAGACCGTCAAGGGTTTGCGCCAACATGTCCCTGCGCTTGCCTGCCGGGAGTGCAGCGATGCCAAACAGCAGTTCGGCCAATGTCACACTGGACAGATACAGCGTTTCGGCTGCTTGATCGTTCAGCCAAGCCCGCACCACAGGGTGCGGCTCGGGTTTCATCGCTTCGGAAACGACGTTGGTATCGAGAACAATCATTCAAACCTCGGCGGCTCGGCCGGTGTCTTGTCTCTCACTTGCTGAAAAACCTCGAAATCCTCGTTCGCAAGGCCGACCTTGCGGCCCAGTGCCGCGAGGGCATCACCCAGGCGAACGCGCGTTTCCGGCTTGACCGCGACAGCCAGAATCTCGCGGACTTCGGCCTCGGTGCTGCGTCCATGAAGAGCTGCCTGCACCCGTAACGCGCGATGCACGTCATCGGGCAGATTGCGTACTGTTAGCATTGCCATAGCATCACCTCAATATAATGCATTCAACGCAATCATTATAATACTATGAATGCGCTTCTGCAAGGAGCATTGTCATGACGGAAAACCACATGTCACCAGCGAACGCCGGCCGTTTTTCCACACAGGGAATGTCGCGCCCCATGTCGGCCAGCGCCGACACCACGGCGAGAAACGCATCGCGCCCGTTTTCCACCGCCTCGGCCTCGGTTTCGCCATCGGCCATGCAGCCGGGAAGATCGGGGAAGGTAATCAGGATTACCCGGTAATCAGCGCTCGCATCGAATAGCAATTCTCAGAGTTGCCGTACTCTTTGACTTGCCGAACGCTTTTTCAGACGTACATCAAACGTGGCGAATTCATCCGCGTGGCGGGTAGAAGAAGCCAAGTGCAATGCATCGGCAAAATCCATACCCTCCGCATACCCCGCGAGCGCCTCGGCAACCGAGACCGCGTCTTCAACGGTCACTTGGGGCAGGCCAAGAACCTTGCGCAAGGAAGAAAGAATGACCGCCGGGTTCAAGGCATAGCTGTAACGCAACACCCATTCGGTTTCCAGCAATACCGACTTGGGAATATAGATACCTTCCCGGGAGAACAAGTCGGCAGCACGCTTGGCCTGAACGGGATCATCCCCCGTCAGCAACCTCACCAGGACGTTGGTATCGACCGCGATCATGCCCGGCGGTCTCGGGCAGCGCCAACCCCTTGCGCAATGGCGGCATCCATCTCTTCGACAGTTCTGGCTGGCCCGCTATAACCCGTGCAACCGACAACCTCATCCAGACTGGCTGGCGTAAAAGGCTTGAGAGGACGCAACAACACCCCCTCGGCCGTATCCTCGACCATGAACTCGACGCCAGGCCCCCATGCGTGCGTCGCCCGTATGGACTTGGGCAGGATGATCTGACCCTTGCTCGACAAACGCGTAGTTTCCATGACGCCGCCCAAAGTAAGATTAACGTAAGACATCATAGTGGAACACAAACTTCATGGCAATCCGCCCAATGGCCGAAGCTGAAACGCTATGTCGAGAACGGCGCCTCCGATTTTGATGATGCGGGCACTGCTGACATCAGCCGCTCGGCCAACTCGATAAAAACCGACCTCGCTTCGGCGAATGTTACTGGCTCGCCAAAAACCAGCTCATCGACGAACTGCAAGTAGTCACGTTCAAAGGTGCTGGCATCGTTGTGCAACGCTTGCATCACGGCTCGCATCTGCCCAACCGGATCCTGTTCGAATTCTGGGTACTGATTCCGGTACTGGGCCGCGTCGCCTGCAACCATGGCGGCAAAGTGCTCATGGGGCAGCTGTAGCCCATCTCTTGCGCGAGCAATAGCCTTTACATCATAAAGATGGCGAACAAGCCGGTCATCGTACTCTGCGCGATTACGACCCGCGCGTGCTTCGGCCGTGCGCCGCAAGAACGACAGCACCTTCTCTGCCACGGTCTCTTCAACCCCGATGCACTCGATCGACACGCCCGATACCGACTCTTCAACCAGGGTGGACAGCATCGACCGGATGGGCAGCGATACCGTCGGCAAAACAGGCGGCCGGGCATTCAGCTCTACCTTGATCTCCGTCCGCAGACTGGCCACCGGTGGAAATCGGCTTTCGTAGTGCAGATTCAATGACACGTAGCTGTTTTCATCGCGCGCCACGATCTGGTCTGCCGGCACATGAAAACCCAACTGCTCAAGGTCTCTGGCCAGGCGCTTTTTGTACTGGCTCAGCATCCGGCTGCGCGCACTGCGTGACAAGCCCGCTGGCACGACCAATTTAAAGTCGATGTCTTCAGACATGCGATCGATGAGGCCGTGCGCCTTCGAAAGGCAAGTCCCGCCGCAAAACACCAGCCCGATGCCATCCTTCTCAGTCGCGTTGATGGCCTGCAGGACTTCGGTCAGCAGCAGGTCTTTTTCGATCACTGCCTCGGCGAGCGTTGTCAGCCCTTCGCCGATGACAGCCGTGATGAGGTCATGCTCGCGCGCTGTAATTGTTTTCATAGCGCACGGTACTGATGCCCACTGTGATCTTGCGGGAGATGCGTCGCTGCCCCGTGTTGAAGGTGGTACGGACAGGAACCTGGGTTGTCTTGCCTGACGCGTAGGCGGCCTGGGCGCGCCCAAGTTGCACTGGAACCCCTAATTTCTGCAGTGCTTCCTGAGCTAGCTCCGCAAGGCTGACCCTGGCCACAGGCTTGCCCGACAGAATGCTCGGGCGTGCCTTAGCGTATACCCCGTAGCCCAGACGGATGATCTTTCCAGCCTGAATCAGCTCCTTAAGGGCGCGACTGATCTGGCTGGCGCTGCCCATCGACTCGAAGTCGGCGCGCAGGATGACCTCTCCCTTGCGCAGGGCGATTGATCGAGCCATCCTTTCTTTAACGCTGAGCCGAGCCATGGCGACCTCCAAGGTGATGCAAACATTGCTCATTCAGTGTACCCAGAATCAGCCTGTTTAGCCATTGTCCTCGGCAGGCGCCACATATATTTCCATAAATAACGCAGTAAGCTCGCTGCGTGCCACCTCATATAACGAAAATTCCTGCGGCTCGACCTTCGTGCGTCGTGAACAGCCTGTGCCTGCGGGCAAGCGAGTACAGAGCGGCCAGCTTTCCAAAGCCGTACGCAGATGTCGGCATCTTCGTAGTACAAGAAATAGTTTTCATCGAATCCACCCACGCGGCGGTAATCCACCGCACGGAATAGCATGAACATCCCCGCCACCCAGTCGGCGGCAAAAGGCGCATCGCCAAGTGTGAATGGATAGCGGCCATCAGTTAAACGCAAGGCCTTCCTGGCCAGGCCAGACAGCGTTGGAAAGCGTCGAATGCTGTCGTCCAGGCTGCCGGAAGGTGACAGCACTGCCGGCGCAATCACAGCGGCCTGCTGTCGTTCGATTACCTCAAGCAAAACAGGAAATGGATTTGCAGGCAGGTGAATATCCGGATTCAGCACGCAAAAATACTGCCCCGTCGCCAGATGAAAAGCTGCGTTGTGGTTCGCGCCGAAACCTTTAGGCGAGGGATTCTCAAGAATCCTCACCGGCCAGGGGTAATCTGTCGCTGCCAACGCCAATGGTTCGGGAAGATTAAGGGTGACCAAGACCTCTGCGTCCAGTGGAATCGGGAACAGCGCAAGGTCGGAGAGCACTTGGCGCACCAGTTCCCCCTGGCCGTGGCTGACGATGGAGATGGATATCACGTCTGGCGTGCCGGCCACTCGCCGGCCACAAGCAGCCGAAGGTCTCGCCACGTGCAGTTGGATTCCATGCATCCGGCCACATGCTGTTTACGCAACATGGGGCCCAATATCACACCCACCCCTTTTCTTACCGACCTGATCGGCCACCTGGTGATCGACACAGAAAGACATACATTCGGCACAAACAATATCTTCCAGCCCTTCTGCCGAAACCGCATGCACCAGTCCAGGTCTTCGCAATGCAGAAAATAGCCCTCGTCCCACAGTCCCACATCTGCCATCGAATCGCGCTTCACCAACATGCACGCGCCGGAAATCGCCTCGACCTCGATCGGGGCATTGGGCAGGGGCAGCTTATGCAGATGAAAATCGTAAAACAGCTTCGGCCAGCGATCAGAAAACCGGTGCAAGCCAAAAGCCCGCACAAACGAACGCCAGGGGGTGGGCACCGCCCGCCGCCTTGCTCGGTGCCATCCGCATTCACCAGCAGGCCGCCCACCATGCCCACGCGTTCGCCGGACTGCAAGCCGGCCAACAACGTCGCTATTGCACCGGGCTGAAAGTAACAATCGGGATTCAGAAACAACAAAAACGGTGCAGAAGCAGCCCCCCGCGTCAGAATAGTTGTCGC
>DDWF01000093.1:0-5639 GCA_002345845.1 Betaproteobacteria bacterium UBA2293
ACGCAGGTCGGGCTGGCGTGGATGCCGAGCTTGTGTTCGATGGAGACGCAGTGGGCGTCGTTGCGGGCGCCGAGCGAACCGTCGGCATTGACCATGAACTTGGGCACCAGGAACATCGAGATGCCCTTCACGCCAGCCGGTGCGTCCGGCAGGCGGGCGAGCACCAGATGCACGATGTTCTCGGTCATGTCGTGGTCGCCGTAGGTGATGAAGATCTTCTGGCCGAAGACGCGGTAGCTGCCGTCGGCCTGCGGCTCGGCGCGCGAGCGGATCAGCGCCAGGTCGGAACCGGCTTGCGGCTCGGTCAGGTTCATCGTGCCAGTCCATTGACCGGTGATCATTTTTTCCAGGTAGATCGCCTTCAGCTCGTCGCTGGCGCAGGTCAGCAGGGCCTCGACGGCGCCGGTGGTGAGCAGGGGACCAAGGCTGAAGGCCATGTTGGACGAGCAGAGCATTTCCTTGACCGCCACGCCAAGCACGTCGGGCAAGCCCTGACCGCCGAATTCGGCGGGTGAGGTGATGCCGTTCCAGCCGGCTTCGCAGAACTGGCGGTAGGCCTCTTTCCAGCCTTCCGGCGTGAGCACGCCTTGCGCTGTCAGCTGGCAGCCCTGCTTGTCGCCGATGCGGTTCAGCGGCGCCAGCACTTCGCCGGTGAATTTGGCCGCCTCGTCGAGAATGGCATCGGCCATGTCCGGCGTCGCTTCCTCGTAGCCCGGCAGCCGGGCAATCTCGGAAAGGCCGGCAAGCTCGTCCATGACGAAGCGCATGTCCTGAACGGGCGCGCGATAGTCGCTCATGTGTGTGTCTCCTTGTGAGTTGTTAGTTGTTAGTGGCTTGAGTTGTCAGTGGGTGATCCGGGCTTTGCGGTGGTTGCTTTTGCCGGCAACTCTAATAACCGGCAACCAGCAACTGCTCCCTGGCTGTTCGGTATTCCAGCTGCAATTGCGCAATCAACGCGGCCGTCGGCAGCACCGCGTCGATATTGCCGACGCCCTGGCCGGCGCCCCAGATGTCCTTCCAGGCCTTGGCGTCGCGGCTGCTGCCGAAGCTCATCGATGTCTTGTCCTTGACCGGCAGGTCGTCCGGATCGAGGCCGGCGGCGACGATGCTCTTCTTCAGGTAGTTGCCATGCACGCCGGTGAAGTAAGGGGTATAGACGACATCGGCGGCAGCGGAATCGACGATGGCCTGCTTGTAGGCGTCGACGGCATGCGCCTCATCGGTGGCGATGAAACGCGTGCCGATGTAGGCGAAGTCGGCGCCCATGGCCTGGGCGGCGAGGATTGCCGAGCCGTTGGCGATCGAACCGGAGAGGGCGATCGGCCCCTTGTAGAACTTGCGGATTTCGCCGACCAGGGCGAACGGGCTGAGCGTGCCGGCATGGCCGCCGGCCCCGGCGCAGACCAGAATCAGGCCGTCCACGCCGGCTTCCAGCGCTTTCTCGGCATGGCGCACGCTGATCACGTCATGGAAGACCTGGCCGCCATAGTCATGCACGCGCGGCACGATCTCGTTCGGCGCGCGCAGACTGGTGATGATCAGCGGCACGCGGTGCTTCACGCAGAGATCCATGTCGTGATCAAGGCGCTCGTTCGACTGGTGGATGATCTGGTTCACGGCGAACGGCGCGGCGTTGGGATCGGCCGCCAGCTCGGCCTTGATCCGCGTCAGCCACTCGTCGAGCAGCTCCTTCGGCCGGGCGTTGAGGGCCGGGAAGGAGCCGATCAGCCCACCCTTGCACTGGGCGATGACCAGGTCCGGGTTGGAGACGATGAACATCGGCGCGCAGATGACCGGCAGTTTCAGGTTGCGCTGCAGTGAAACGGGAATCGGCATCAGCCTTGCTCCTTCAGGGCGCGACGCAGGATCTTGCCGACGTTGGTGCGCGGCAGGTCGTCACGGAATTCGACATGTTTGGGAATCTTGTAGCCGGTGAGCAGGCCGCGGCAGTGCTCGATCAGCGCCTTTTCGGTGACGGTCGGATCCTTGCGCACGACGAAGATCTTCACCGCCTCGCCGGAATGTTCATCAACCACACCGATGGCGGCCACATCGCTGACCCCGGGGTGCATGGCGACGGCCTCCTCGACTTCGTTCGGATAGACGTTGAAACCGGAGACCAGGATCATGTCCTTCTTGCGGTCGACCAGGAAAACGTAGCCCTGCGGGTCGACATAGCCCATGTCGCCGGTGCGCAGGAAACCATCCGGGTAGAAGGCCAGTTCTGTTTCTTCCGGACGTTGCCAGTAGCCCTTCATGACTTGCGGGCCGCGAATGCAGATCTCGCCGACCTGCGGCGTTGGTACTTCATGCCCGTAATCGTCGCGGATCGAAACCTCGGTCGACGAAATCGGCAGGCCGATGGCGCCGTTGAACTGCTTCATATCGAGCGGATTGATGGTCGCCGCCGGCGAGGTTTCGGTCAGCCCGTAGGCCTGCAGCAGCGCGTTACCGGTGACCTTCTGCCAGCGATCGGCAACCGGCCCCTGCACGGCCATGCCGCCGCCGAGGGTGACATTCATCGTCGAGAAATTGAGCTTGGCGAAATCGGGGTTGTTGAGCAGCGCGTTGAACAGCGTGTTAACCCCAGTCACCACGGTCACCGGATATTTTGCCCACTCCTTGACGAAGCCCGGAATGTCGCGCGGATTGGCGATCAGCAGGTTGCGCGCGCCGATCATCAGGAAGGTCAGGCAGTTCGCCGTCAGCGCGAAGATGTGATACAGCGGCAGCGCGGTGATGATGAACTCCTCACCCTCGCGCACCACCGGCTTGATCCAAGCATGGGCCTGCATGACGTTGGCGGCGATGTTGCCGTGCGTCAGCATGGCGCCCTTGGAGACGCCAGTGGTGCCGCCGGTGTACTGCAGGAAGGCGATGTCGTCGTGATCGAGCGCCACCGCTTTCCAGCCGTGCCGACGGCCGGCGGCCAGCGCCGTTTTGAAACCGATGGCCGTCGGCAGGTTCCAGGCCGGCACCAGTTTCTTGACGTGGCGGACGACCAGATTGACGATCATCCCCTTCAACGCCCCGAGCATCTCGCCCATCGGCGTCACCACGACATGCTTGACCGCCGTGTGGGCGATGATCTGGTCCAGCGTGTGGGCGAAGTTCTCGACAATGACGATGGCCACGGCACCGGAGTCCTTCAACTGGTGTTCCAGTTCGCGCGGCGTGTACAGCGGGTTGCAATTGACCACCACGCAGCCGGCACGCAGCGTGCCGAACAGCGCCACGGGGTACTGCAGCAGGTTGGGCATCATCAAGGCCACGCGGTCGCCCTTCTTCAGCCCGAGCGACTGCAGCCAGCCGGCGAAGGCGTGACTTTCCTCGTCCAGCTGCCGGTAGGTCATCTCCTTGTCCATGCTGATGTAGGCGACCTTGTCGGCAAAGGTGGCGCAGGCCTTCTCGAATAGCGCGACCAGCGACGGCACATGGTCGATGCTGATTTCCGGTGGCACGCCCGGCGGATAACTCTTCAACCAGATCTTGTCCATTTTTCTCTCCTCCTTAGTCACGGTTACCGAGCAGTGCCTTCTTCAGCGAGGCATCCGCCGGCTTGTCGCCCAGCCACACACGCAGCAGCGCCCGGGCGAAATCCGCCCCGGGCACGGCACCACGATTCTGATTGTTCAGGCTGACGGCCAGGCCGTCGGCGGTGAAATCGATGGCCACGGCATCGCCCGCGCGGACCTTGCCGATGCCCTTCATCAAGCCACCCAGTTGCTCGGCCGGCCCCTGCATCGCCGCCAGTTCGGCCGGCGTCAGGTTGTTGCGCAGGCCTTCGTCGAGTGCCTCGTACAAGGTCTCGGCATCCATGTCGCGCAGCATGCGCAGCAGCATCCGCCGCGGCGCCGGGCTGGCGTAGATGGCCGCCGGCGTGTTGGCCTTCTGCCCGACATAGAGCGCACCGACATAGACCTTGATGAACAACTTGCTGCGCAGGCCGGCGCCGTTGAGCACCAGGTCGCTACCGCCGACCTTCACCGACTCGTCGATCTTGACGCCGGCCACCTCGGCCGCCTGCAGTGCGCCCGTCGCCAAGCACAGGGCCAGCAGCAGGGCGCGGGGTTTCGCTGCCAGTCTCATGGTTTGTCTCCTCCGCCGATTTTTCGGCTGTAGTGATTTTTTTCCGCAATATAAACCGTGCGTTCGACCACGGCATGAACGATGCCCTGATCGTCCTTCAGTTCGACCTGAAAAGTCCGCTCAAGCTCCGGCGATTCGCGCAGCGCCGCCTGGATCGCCTCGACCTCCTCGGCCGGCAGCAGGAAATCGGCATACAGCGTGGACCGTCCCGGCTTGCGGTAACGGATGCTGGCCGCCTTGTCCCAGACGATGTAGCCGTCGCCGAGCGCCGCCATCAGCATCATCGGATGGGCGCCGTCGGTGATGGCGAACAGCGAGCCGCCGTACAGCGAACCGACGATGTTCTTCGTCTTCCAGTTGAGCGGCAGGCAGATGCGCATGTGGCGCAGGTCGCGCGCCACATGCACGACCCGCCCGCCAGTGCCGCGAAAAGCCGGATGCAGGTTGAAGCCCAGGCGCACCATGCGCGCCCGCCAGGCCGGTGAGAGCTTTTTCAGCCAGGCGGGTTTCATGGCTTCACCTCGAAATTGTCACGAGTGGCCCAGCTACTAGGCGCCCAGCGCGCAGCAAGCGAGACATACCTGCTGGTAGGCGAGCTTGCGAGCACTGCGCAACGACGTAGATGGGTTGCTCGTGACAATTTCTCAAACTCGCTCGATGATGCCGGCGGCACCCATGCCCGTGCCGATACACATCGTCACCATGCCGTACTTGCCGCCGGTGCGCTTGAGACCATGGACGACGGTGGCGATGCGGATGGCGCCGGTGGCACCGAGCGGGTGGCCGAGTGCGATGGCGCCGCCGAGCGGATTGACTTTGTCCGGATTGATGCCCAGTTCCTGCATGACGGCCAGCGACTGCGCGGCGAAGGCTTCGTTGAGTTCGATCCAGTCGAGGTCGTCCTGGCTGATGCCAACCTGGGCCAGCACCTTGGGAATCGCCGCGACCGGGCCGATGCCCATGATTTCCGGCGCGACGCCGCCGACCGCGTAGCCGGCGAAACGGGCGAGCGGCGTCAGGTTGTGTTCCTTCAGCACCTTTTCCGAAACCAGCATCACCGCCCCGGCGCCGTCCGACATCTGCGACGAATTGCCGGCGGTGACCGAACCGCGGGCGTGGAACACCGGCTTCAGCTTGCCGAGCTTTTCCAGCGAGGCATCGGCGCGCGGGCCTTCGTCATGCTCGGCGAGGCGCTCGCGGATGCGGATTTCACCGGTTTTCAGATCGGGCAGGCTTTCGCGGATCGCGTACGGCGTCGTTTCCGCCTTGAAGTGACCGGCAGCAATCGCCGCGCAGGCCTTCTGGTTGGAGGCCAGGGCAAAGGCATCCTGCGCCTCGCGGCTGATCTTCCATTGGTTGGCCACCTTCTCGGCGGTCAGTCCCATGCCGTAGGCGATGCCGAGATTTTCCTCCTTGGCGAAGATGGCTGGGTTCATCGACATCTTGTTGCCCATGATCTGCGGCATCACCGACATCGACTCGGTGCCGGCAGCAATCATCACGTCGGCCAGGCCGAGGCGAATCTGGTTGGCGGCATCGGCCACCGCCTG
>DDWF01000093.1:5680-14046 GCA_002345845.1 Betaproteobacteria bacterium UBA2293
CGATGCGGGCGACGTTCATGCCCTGCTCGGCTTCCGGCATGGCACAGCCGACGATCACGTCGCCGATGCGCGCCGGGTCGATGCCCGGCACCTGGGCGACCACCGCGCGAATGACGGCGGCCAGCATGTCGTCCGGCCGCACGNNCGTTCTTCTTGGCCACCGGCAGGCGGGTGGCGGCGACGATGTAGGCTTCCTGAATCTGTTTACTCATTATCTTGTCTCCTCCGCCCGATCAATTACGGAGCGGCTTGCCGGTTTCCAGCGTGTGCTTGATCCGGGCCTGGGTTTCGGGGGTTTTCAGCAGCTCGACGAACAGCCGGCGCTCGACGGTGATCAGCCATTCCTCATCGACCAGGCTGCCGGTCTCGACCTCGCCGCCGCACAGGGCGATGGCGGCGTATTTCGCCACCTTGTAATCGTGGGCCGAGATCATGCCGCCCTCCTTCATGTTGACCAGCATCATCTCGAAGGTGGCGATGCCGTTCTTGCCGGCGACCGGGATGGCCCGTGCCTGCGGCGGCGGCGCATAGCCGGCCTCGGCCATGGCCCGCGCTTCCTTGATCGCGACGAAGAGCAGTTCGTGGGCGTTAAACAGGATGGTGTCGGTCGGCCTGGCGAAACCGAATTCGACCGCCTCGACGGCGCTCTTGGCGACCTTGGCCATGGCGATGGTCTGGAATACCGGTTGCAGGTAGTTGAATACCTCACCCGGCGTTGCCGACTGGGCCGCCCATTCGGCGGCGCGCACGGCGAACTCCTTGCAGCCGCCGCCGGCCGGAATCAGGCCGACTCCAGCCTCGACCAGGCCGATGTAGCTTTCCAGCGCCATGACGCGCTTGCCGGCATGCATCAAAAACTCGCAGCCGCCGCCGAGGGCCATGCCCTGCACGGCGGTGACGACCGGCACCTGGGCGTATTTCAGCGTCTGCGAGGCGCGCTGAAATTTCTCGACGGTCTGCTCCAGCAGATCGAACTGGCCGGCGGCGATGGCTTCCGTCACCTGGGCCAGGTTGGCGCCGACGGCGAACGGCGCTTCGTGCCAGACGACGACGCCGTCGAGCTGCGTCTCGGCGGTGCGCACGGCGGCGATGACGCCGCCCAGGACTTCATTGCCGATGGTGTGCATCTTCGACTTGATCGACAGGATGCCGATGCCGGCATCGATGTCGGGCAACGTCCACAAGCGCACGCCGTCGTTTTCAAAGATGGTCTCGCCGGACTTCTCGGGTACCGAGGCGCCTTCGCCAAGCACTGTCTCGGGGAAGATCTGGCGCTTGTAGACCGGCAGTTGCGAACGGTCCACATAGCGCTGCTGGCGTGCCGACCAGGAACCGAATGGCGTATGCACGCCGTCGCGGCCATCAGCGCTGACCCAGGCCGGTAGCGGCGCCTCGCTCATCGCCTTGCCGGCTGCGATATCAGCGGCCACAGCGCCAGCGATCGCCTGCCAGCCGGCGGCCTGCCAGGTTTCGAACGGCCCCTGCGCCCAGCCGAAGCCCCAGCGCATGGCCAGATCGAGGTCGCGGGCATTGTCGGCGACGTGTTCGAGCTGGACGGCAGCGTAATGGAAGATGTCGCGGAAAATGGCCCAGAGGAACTGCGCCTGCGGATGATTCGAAGCGCGCAGCGCGGCGAACTTCTCGCCGGGATGGCGCTGCTTGAGGATGGCGGCGACTTCCTCGGCGACTTCGCCGGTCGACGGCCGGTAATCCTGCTTGCCCAGGTCGAGCACCTGGATTTCCCGACCCTGCTTCCTGAAGATGCCGCAGCGCGTCTTCTGGCCGAGCGCGCCCTGGGCGATCAATGCCTGCAGCCAGGCCGGCGTGACGAAATGGCGATGCCAGGGATCGTCCGGCAGCGTGTCCTGCATGGTCTTGACCACGTGCGCCAGGGTATCCAGGCCGACCACGTCGGCGGTGCGGTAGGTGGCGCTCTTCGGCCGGCCGATCTTCGGGCCGGTCAGCGCATCGACCTCGTCGAAGCCGAGGCCGAAGGCCTGGGTGTGGTGCATCACGGCCAGGATCGAGAAGACGCCGATACGGTTGGCGACGAAGTTCGGCGTATCCAGCGCCCGGATGACGCCCTTGCCCAGACGCGAAGTCAGCCAGGTTTCCAGCGCATCGAGCGTGGACGCATCGGTGCTCTGCGTGCCGATGATCTCGACCAGATGCATGTAGCGCGGCGGATTGAAGAAGTGGATGCCGCAGAAGCGCGGCCGCACCGATGCCGGCAGCCCCTGGGCCAGCGCGTTCATCGACAGGCCGGAAGTATTGGAAGCGATGATGGCGTTGGCGCCGAGGTGCGGCGCGATCCTGGCGTAGAGATCGTTCTTCCAGTCCATGCGCTCGGCGATGGCCTCGATCACCAGGTCGCACTCGGCGAGCAGCGGCAGGTGCTCGTCGTAATTGGCGGCGTCGATGAATTTCAGTTTGCCTTTGCTGGCCAGCGGTGCCGGATCCAGCTTTTTCAGGCCATCAAGGGCCTTGGTGACGACGCTATTCTTGTCACCCTCCTTGGCCGGCAGGTCGAAGAGCACCACCGGCACATTGGCATTGGCCAGGTGCGCCGCAATCTGCGCCCCCATGACCCCGGCGCCGAGTACGGCCGCTTTTCTAACAATCAGCTTGTTCAAAGCTTGTCTCCTTTCATGATCTTATTTGGGTTTCGTTGAAATAAAACGAACGTTTGAATTATAGACTTGCATCACACCCGGTCAACCCATTTCATCACCAAATCGGCAAAAAAAACCCCGGGCGAACCGGGGTGCAAAGTACGCAAGGAAGTCGGGATCAGAAGCTGTAGTTGAGCTGGGCCGAGACGATGTCCACGCTGTTATCCCAATCGCCACGAATGACCTGACGCGTGCTGCCCGCCGGGAAGTCGACTGCCCTCTCGGTCTTGCCCTTGGCGAAGAAGATGTGCGTGTAGCCGACATCGACCGAGGCCTGCGGCGAGAGCTTGTATTTGACGCCGAACGACAGCCAGGTGCGGTCGGTATCCGGCAGGGTCATCGTGCGGTCAGCCGCCGACTTCACCGGTGCCTTGTCGTGGGCGATGCCGAAGCGCAGCTTCAGGTCGCTGTTGTATTGATAATTGGCCCCCACGCCCACCCGCCAGGAATCCTTGAAGTTGTAGCTGAGGGCGCTCAGGTTGGCGCCGGTCTGCTTGTTCTTCAACTGGATGGTGTCGACGACGCTCCAGTCGGTCCAGGTGTAATCAGCCAGCAGTTCCAGCCGGTCGTTGACCATGTGCGAGACGGCGAGCGAGGCGCTGGCCGGCGTCTTCAGCTTGGCACTGATGTCCTGATTGACCAAGGCCGCGTTCGGGAAGGCGAATTTCTGCTTACCTTCAAGATCGAATTCCAGTTCGGACCGATAGGTCAATCCAACACGTGTCGCCTTTGTGATCTGGAACATTGCGCCAAGGTTGTAACCAACCGCCCAGTCATCACCTTTTACGTCCAGATCATTATTTGCAGCAAAGGTCACGCCAGGAACAATCACACCGAAGGGATCCACTAGTGGAACGCCCTGCTTGAAGTGCGTCTCGTTGTGGGCGAAGTTGATGCCACCACCGATCGACACCTGCTCGTTGATTTTCCAGGACAGCGAAGGATTGATATTGATCTGCGCAATTTCGGCGAAATGACCGGCATTGCGCCCGACGAAATCGAAGTCGTATTCGGTTTTGTTGCCAAAGGTCGGGCCAATACCTAAACCAATGCTCAATTGTTCCGATACACCCCAGACCCAGTAGCCGTGCGGCAGGAAGGATGTCCCACCGCCATCTCCGCCATCGGTCGTGCCAAGAGGAAAGAAGGTCCCATTAACGGTGGTCGAGCCTTTGTTGGAAAAATCGATCACCCGATGAAGCACGGTGCCGGAAAGGGAAATGTTATGTCCGCGCGGCAGGTAGCTCATGCCAGCCGGATTGAAGAATACCGTGCCGGCATCCTCGGCGGCGGCGGCGGCACCGGCAAAAGCGTTGCCATTGCCCGAACCGGTCTGGTTCTGCAACTGGAATCCGGAAGCAGCGGCGCTGCCGGAAAAGGCGATGGCGAGTAAAGCCGGAATCAGGCGAGGCGTGGTGAATTTCTGCATTGTCTTGTCTCCAATTATGTTTATGAGCGGGATTTAAGTCCCTTGCTGCGGTTACGATTAAATCTCAAACAGATGTTTGAAATGACGTATGAATCAACAACGAAGACTTCGTTGTTGGGAATTTACAACACTGATTTACTGCCTTTTTGCGAATTGAGCGGCCCTCCCGTGAAGGGTGCGAAACCCATACCGAAAATTACCCCGGCATCGGCCAGGTCTGCATCGGTGACAATGCCATCGGTAACCAACCGGGCGGTGCGTTCAACCAGCGGCCGCACCAGACGCTCAGCCAAACCAGCCGGCACACTGCCCGCCGCCTGCTTCGCCGGGCGTCCTGACGACCAGTCGTAGAAACCCGCTCCGCTCTTCTTGCCCAGCTGCCCGCGCTCGATACGTTCCTTCAGGCAGCGCGGCGGCTCAGCGCCGTCGGCCAGTTGGCGCCCGGCGGCCAGGGCGATGTCGAGGCCGACGGTATCGGCCAGTTCGATCGGTCCCATCGGCATGCCGAAAGCCAGCATGGCTGCGTCGACGGTTGCCGGCGCGATGCCTTCGTCGACCGCCCGCATCGCCGCCAGCATGTAAGGCGCCAGCACCGCATTGACCAGGAATCCCGGCGCGCTCTTCACCGGCAGCGGCAGCTTGTCGATCTGCCGGACGAAGGCGCAGGCGGCGCGCACGGCGGCCGGGTCGGCGCCCTCGGCTTCGACCACCTCGACCAGCGGCATCATCGCCACCGGGTTGAAGAAATGGATGCCGACCAGGCGCTGCGGCTGGTCAAGCACCATGCGCAGGTCTTCCAGCTGCAGGCTGGAAGTATTGCTGGCCAGCACCGCCTTCGGCTTCAACTGCGGCTCGATGGCGCGGAACAGCGCATGCTTGGCTTCTAGGTTCTCGAAAATAGCCTCGATGACCACGTCGGCGTGGGCGACACCGGCGCCAGCCGGATCGGGGATCAGCCGGTCGAAGGCGGCACGCACCTTTAGCGGCTCGCGCAGCTTCTTGACGAACAGTTCGTGCGCCCGCTTCAGCGCCGGGGCGATACGTTCCAGCGACTGGTCCTGCAGCGTCACGGTCAGCCCGCGCAGCGCGCACCAGGCGGCAATGTCGCCGCCCATGACGCCGGCGCCAACGACATGCACGTGCTTAGCGGTGAACTCGCTGTCCTTGCCGAAACCCTTCAGTCGCTCCTGCAGGTGGAAGACGCGCAGCAGGTTCTTCGCCGTCGGCGACGAGATGATGCGATCGACCACTTCGGGCGCCGCCAGCGCGTTGCCGTCATGTTTCTGCCACAGGTCGATGATGGCGTAGGGCGCCGGGTAATGTTCCGGCCGTGCCTTCTTCGCCACCTGCTTGCGCGCACCGCTGGCGACCACGCCTTTCAGCGGGCCGTTGAGCAGCCGCTGCAGCAGCGGTAACGGCCGGCGCGGCGTGTTCGACAGCAGCAATTGCCGGGCGGCCATCTCCATCACCCGCGGCGGCACGCAGTCGTCGGCCAGGCCCTGGTTGCGGGCGCGTTTGGCGTCGAGCGTCTTGCCGGTCAGCATCATGTCCAGCGCTGCCGCCGGGCCGACGCGCTGCGGCAGGCGCAGCATGCCGCCCCAACCGGGGAAGATGCCGAGCATGACTTCCGGCAGCCCCATTTTCGTGCCCGGCTCGTCGACGGCCAGCAGGTAGCGGCAGGCCAGCGCCAGCTCCAGGCCGCCGCCCAGGCAGTGACCGCGGACCAGCGCCAGCGTTGGGTACTTGACCGCCGCCAGCCGGTTGAACAGCTCCCAGCCACGCGCGACCAGTGCCCGGCCCTGTTCCGGCGTATCGAGTTGTGAGAACTCGTCGATGTCGGCGCCGGCGATGAAGCCGGCGGCCTTGCCGGAACGGACGATCAGCCCCTTGGGCGGATAGACGTCGAGCTGGTCGAGGATCTGCGCCAATTCGGCCATCACCTCGGCCGACAACGAATTCGCCGACTCGCCCGCCTTGTCGAGCACGGCGACAACGATGCCGCTGCCTTCCCTGTTCAGTTGCCAGTGCTTCATTGGCAGGCCTCCACCAGCATCGCGCCGCCCAGGCCGCCGCCGATACAGATGGTTGCCACGCCACGGTGCCCATTGTTCCGCCGCAGCACCTGCAGCAGATGCAGCACGATGCGCGCCCCCGAAGCGCCGACCGGATGGCCGATGGCGACGGCGCCGCCATCGACGTTGAGGTGTTCGTCGGCGATCTGGCCGAAAGCAGCGGGCAGACCCAGCTGTTCGCGGCAGTAGTCGTCGTCGCGCCAGGCTGCCTGGCAAGCCAGCACCTGAGCGGCGAAGGCCTCGTTCAATTCCCAGTAATCGATGTCGGCCAGACTCAGGCCGTGGCGCTGCAGCAGCGGCGTCGCGGCATGCACCGGGCCGAGGCCCATCTGCTCCGGTTCCAGCCCGGCCCACTGACTGTCGACGATCTTGCCGAGCGGCTTGAGGCCATATTTCTGCACCGCCTCTGCCGAGGCCAGCAGCACCCAGGCCGCGCCGTCGGTGATCTGCGAACTGTTGGCGGCGGTGATGTTGCCGTACTTCTTGTCGAAGAACGGTTTCGGCTTGGCCATGCCAGCCATGTCCGCATCGGCGCGCACGCCGTCGTCCTCGGCGTAAATCGTGCCGTCGCTATCGACCAGCGGCACGATTTCGGCGAAATACCCGGCTTGCCGCCCGGCCAGTGCGCGCTGGTGGCTGCGCACGGCGTATTCGTCCATCTGCCGACGGTCAATGCCGAACTTCCAGGCCAGGTTCTCGGCCGTCTGCCCCATCAGCAGGCCGACGACCGGATCGGTCAGGCCCTTCATCAGGCCGATCACCGGACTCAGCAGCGCCGCCGGACTCAGCTTGAGAAAATGCCGCGCCTTCTCGCCGGCCGTGCGCAGGCTCATCATGCCGGCGAACCAGCGCACCATCGCTGCGTTGTAAAGCAGCGGCGCCCGGGAGAGCGCATCGACGCCACCGGCCAGCACCAGTTCGGAGCGGCCGCACTGGATGTTGGCGATGGCCGAGTCGATGGCCTGCATGCCGGACGCGCAATTCCTCATCACCGTCCAGCCCGGCACCTTCTTGCCGCAGCCGAGGCGCAGGGCAACCATGCGGCCGATGTTGGTCTCGTCCGGCGACGGCGCTGCGCAGCCGAGAATCACTTCGTCGAGATCGCTGGGCAGGAAAGGCTGGCGCAGCAGCAGCGCCCGGCCGGCCTGCGTCGCCAGGTCGGAGGCGGCGAACGGCCCCGGCCCCTTCTGCGCCTTGAGGAAGGGCGTGCGGGCGCCGTCGACGACGTAGATCGCTTGCATCAGGCGGCCATCCGGCATTCGGCCGGCTTGTTGGCGGTCGCTACGCCGTAGTCGAAGGGGAAGTCATCGACGCGCACGACGATGTCGCGCAGGTGATTGCGCCGCTTCATGATCTCGTATTCGGCAGCATTGATGACGCCGCACTCGAAGGCGACGACGGCGATGTCGCGCACGTTGGCCTTCGGGTTGCCGTCGAAGCGCCCGGCCTTCTCGGCTTCGCGGATCTTGGCCTCGACCCCTTCGGCCTGCAGCGTCGCCTGTAGCGCCAGTTCGATGGCGCCGACCGGCTCGTTTTCATCGAGCGGCACGTAGCATTCGGCGGTCAGCCGGTCGCGGGTGGCTGATGGCGAAATCAGCGCCTTGGCCACCTGATGACCGACCTCGTCGGACGGCACGACATAGGGATGGCCCCAGGGGAAGATCGAGCGGTGCAGGAAGGCGGCGATGAAGCGCACCGGGAAGTTGGCGATGACGCCGTCGAAAGCCTGCTGTGCCTTGTACATGGCGTCCCAGATCGCCCAGTGGGCGAGCGGCGCATCCTCGGCCTTGCGCCCTTCGGCCTCGTAGCGCTTCAGCGTGCAGGAAATGAGGTACATCTGGGCGAGGATGTCGCCGAGACGGGCCGACAGCTTCTCGCGACGCTTGACGCTGCCGCCGAGCACCAGCAGCGAGATGTCGGCCATGAAGGCGAAGGCGGCCGAGAAACGGGTCAGTTGCTGGTAATAGCGGCGCATTTCCGGCGCCGTATCGACATTGACGCCGGCGAAGTGCGAGCCGGTCATACCCAGCCACAGGGCGCGCAGACCATTTTTAATAGTGAAGCCGATGTGGCCGAACAGCGCCTGGTCGAAATCGACCAGACCTCGTTTCTGATCCGGGTTCTGCGCCGCCTGCATTTCCGGCAGCAGGTACGGATGGCAACGGATCGCGCCCTGGCCGAAGATGATCAGCG
>DDWF01000038.1 GCA_002345845.1 Betaproteobacteria bacterium UBA2293
GCATCGACAAGCCCGACGTGCGTTTCGTCGTCCATCTCGACCTGCCGAAGAGCCTCGAAGCCTATTATCAGGAAACCGGCCGCGCCGGCCGCGACGGCGAGCCGGCCGAAGCCTGGATGACCTACGGCATGCAGGACGTCGCCCTGCAGCATGCGCGCATCGCCGAATCCGGCGCCGGCGAGGGCCAGAAAATCCTCGAATCGCAACGCCTGACCTCGCTGCTCGCCTACTGCGAAGCGCCGCGTTGCCGCCGTCAGGTGCTGCTCAATTATTTCGGCGAGGAACGCCAGCCCTGCGGCAATTGCGACGTCTGCGCCGAACCGCCGGAACTGTGGGACGGCACGCAGGCCGCACAGAAGGCGCTGTCGGCCATCTTCCGTACCGGTATGCGCTTCGGCGTTTCGCACCTGACCGACATCCTGCGCGGCAAGGCGACCGACAAGGTCAAACAGTGGAACCACGACCAACTGCCCACTTTCGGCGTCGGTGGCGACCTCGACGAGCATGCCTGGAAAAGCGTCTTTCGCCAGTTGGCGGCGGCCGGTCTGGTCCATGTCGACATGGCCGAACACGGCGCGCTGCAACTGACCGAAACGGCGCGTGAAGTGCTCAAGGGTCAGCGCCAGGTGCAGCTACGGCGACCGGCGAAACGCAAATCGACGACGTCACGCAGCAGCACGACCGTGGCCAGCGACCTGGCGCCGGCCGACGAGGCGCTGTTCCAGCTACTGCGCAAGTGGCGGGCCGATACGGCCAGGGAACAGGGCGTGCCGGCCTACGTCATCCTGCACGACAAGACGCTGCGCGAACTGGCCGAGGAACGACCGGTCAGCCACGGCCTGCTCACCGGCATCACCGGCATGGGCAGTGCCAAGATCGAGCACTACGGCGAGGAATTGCTGCAACTGATCCGCAGCGAGGGGTGAGCGGCCAGCCGGCCGCTGCCCTTACATCCCCAGGGATTTGAGGAATTCGTCCTGTTCGCTGCTGCTGGCCGGCGGCGCAGCCTTCGCTGGCGCCGCACCAGCGGCATTGACCTGGGCCAGCAGTTCATCCGGGTCCGGTGCCTCATGCTGCTCGAAATCATTGAGCTTGATGAACTCGGTACGGTCGATCGCCAGTTCGAGATAGAAGATGTTGTTGCGGCCGGTGAAGAAAGTCACCCGGCGCGCCTCAGGCTTGTCGAGGTTGGTGTCGACGCTGAGCATGACCTGCTTGTTCAGCGCCAGCATCTTCGGCTGGTTCTGCGTGATGTGCGTCTGCAGCTCGCGCGCCACCTTGCCGGTGAAGTCGCCGACGATCTGGTTCATCAGTTCGCCCATGACATTGCTCACCTCGTCCGAGGTATGCGAACTGGCCAGATCGCTCTTGGCCATGCCCATGTTCACCATGTAACTCTCGTACAGTTCCATCGCCGCCTGTGACGAGAAGTTGATCACCACCAGCCCGGAAAAGCCGCCGTCGAACAGCACGAAGCAGCCGATATCCGGCTTCAGGCAGGTCTTGGTGATGCGCTGGACCATGCCGGAATAACGGATGTCACCCTGGGTGGCGATGCTCAGCACCTTGGTCACCGAGTCGCACAGGCTGCGCAGGATGTCTTCGGTGCCGAAAACGACGATATCTTCTTTTTGGCTCATGGCTTTGCTTCAACTGGCTGAGGAAGGCATCTAGGATAACCGCGGAAGGCCGCGCCGGCTACCGTCGCGCGCCTCACGCCCGTTCTCGCCGAGCGTCATCGCGAAACTTGCTGTCGATCATTTTCGCCGGCCGCCTTTTTGCCTAAGCTGACGCCATGAATCCGACCCGCCGCCAGCTGTTGCTGGGCACCGCCGCCGCCCTCTGCGCGCCGCAAATCCTCGCCACCCCGGCCCGCCCGCGCGTCGTCGTCATCGGTGGCGGCTGGGGCGGCCTCACCGCCGCCCGCGCCCTGGCCGGCGCTTGCGACGTCGTGCTGGTTGAACGCCAGCCGCGCTTCAGCGTACTGCCGCTGAGCAACCGCTGGCTGGCCGGGCGCGCCGGCCGGCACCGCCTGCACCACGACTATGCGCCAGCCGCCGCGGCCTTCGGCTACCGCTTCCTGGCGGCCGAGGTGCTGGCCATCGACCGCCCCGCCCGCCGCGTGGACACCAGTACCGGGCCACTGCTCTATGACTGGCTGGTCATCGCCGGCGGCATCAGCGAAGACGCCGGCGCCCTGTTCGCCGGCGATGCCGCGGCGACCCGCCATTACAGCGAACATTTCGCCAGCGCCTACAGCGCTGGCGCCGACCTGGACAATCTGAAACGACGCCTGGAAGACTTTGCCGGCGGCGAGTTCCTGCTCACTCTGCCGCTTGCCCCCTACCGCTGCCCGCCGGCGCCCTACGAGCGGGCGGTGATCATCGCCCACGCCATCCGCAGCCGCCGGCTCAAGGCCCATCTCACTGTCGTCGATCCGAATCCGCCGTGGCCGGCCTACCAGCGAATCTTCGCCGAGCGCTACCGGCAGGAGGTCAGCTACCTGCCGAACACCCGGCTGCGCCAGCTTGACCCCTACCGCCAGGTGGCGACGCTCGATATCGACGAAATCAAGTTCGCCACTGCCATCGTGATGCCGCTGCAGGGGGCTGCCAGCCTGTGCCGGGCGGCCGGGCTGACGGCGCCGGGCAGCGCCTGGGCGGCAACCGATGCACGGCATTTCGCTAGCTTGGCGGATGAGCGCGTATTCATCGTCGGCGACAGCGTTGGCACGGTGTCGCCGCTGTTCGGCCACTATCCGAAGACCGGCCAGCTCGCCAGCCGCATGGGGCAGATCGCCGCCGGCGAGATCCTCGCCCGCCTGGCTGGCAGCAGCAGCGAAGCCGCCCTGCCCGACAGTACCTGCTATGCCTGGGTCGATCTGGAGCCGGCGGAACGCGTACGCATCGACACCAGTTACCGGCGGCGCGGCGATGGCGAGTTGGTGCAGACCATCCGCCAGCAGCGCGAACACCAGCCCGGTACCGAGGACGATGCCTGGCTCGACGGCCATCTGCGGGCCCTGCTCGGGCCGGCGGCGGCCGGCTGAATCAGTTTAGTGCCGGGCCCAGACCGAGGTGTCGCCGTCCGGCTTGACCAGCAGTGTGTCGTAGAGCTCGCGGCGGACCCGGCCCTGACCGGTGTCGCCATCGAGCATGGTGCACGCGGTATCGCAGGTCGGACTGGAAAATTCCCGCCCCGGCGCCCCGAGCGGCAGGCCCGGTACAGTCAGGCCGCGCGCCCGGGGCTTTTCGCGCAGCAAATCCTTGATGTCCTCGGCCGGCACATGGCCCTCGACGAAATAGCGACCGACCTTGGCGCTCGGCTCGGCCTGCAGGTGCTTCGGCACCTTCAGCCGGCGCTTGACTGCAGCCATGTCCTCATCGGCCTTGACGGTCACCGTGAAGCCGTTATCACGCAGATGCTCGGCATAGTCGATGCAGGCCAGACAAATCGCTGGCGTATACAGCGTCACCGGCGGCAATGGCTCATCGGCGCTGGCCGCTGCGCCTAGCAGCAGCAGAAGCAGCGGCCAGCGCCGGCTCAGCATGGCCGCCCCGGCTTGCAACCCTTGAGCAGCCACAGCGAAATGACGCCAGCCGCCTCGTCGGCCTTGACCTTGCGCGCCATGGCCGCCGCATCGCGGCCGACATTGTTCTTGAGCAGCGGATCGGCACCAGCATCGAGCAACTTCAGGACATGGCCGGCCCGACTGGCGTAGGCGGCCATGTGGATGGGTGTCGAACCTTCGCCGTCGCGGGCATTGGGATCGGCCCCCGCGGCCAGCAGCACATTCATGGCGGAAAGATCCGGATTCATCGCCGCCAGGTGCAGCGGTGTCGAACCAAGCGGGGTGCGCACGTCGCGCAATTTGCTATCGCCGCGCAACAAGGCGGCCAGTGCCGGACCGTCGCCCTGACGGGCGAGCACATGGACCGGCAGCTCGCCAGCACCGGCGATCGAGTCGACAGCGGACTCGGCGCCCGCGGCACCGATGAAGCAGCAGAGCAGATAAGGCAAAAGGCGATTCAGACGCATGCATGACTCCCGGGAGATGCATCGATTATCGACAATGGTGCGGCCAGCGCCTGAACCTCAATCAAAAAAATGCCGCGGCGGCAACATGCCGGATCAGCGCAGATGCTGCTCGGCCACTGCCGCCAGTTCACCGGTCAGGTTGCCGGCTGCCAGCGCCCGGCGCAGCGCCTCGCGGCCCTCGGGCAGGCGACCGTCGCTTTCCAGGGCCAGGCCGTAGCCCAGCCACCAGCGGCCGTCGTTCGGCGCCAACCGGGTCGCCCGCTGATAGTGGGCGGCCGCCTGGCGATGGGCGCCCAGGCGGGACTTGATGTGCCCCTGGAAACCGGCGTAGTCGGCATTGTTCTCGGCAAAGCTCTGCGAGCGCACCAGCGTTCGATCGGCCGCTGCCAGATCGCCCTGCTCGAATTGCAGGCGAGCCAGCGACATCGCCCAGCCGGCCTGCGCCGGTTGCAGTTCCAGACCGTCCTGGAGAACCGCGACCGCCTCGTCGATGCGGCGCGCTTCGAGCAGATGGCGCAGCAAGACCTGGCGCGCCTGCACATGCGAAGGATCGTGGCGGAGCGCCGCGCGCAGGGCTTCCCGGCCCTCATCGCTGCGGCCGCCGGCGAAGGACGTCTCGGCCCGCCGCCAGTCGGCGTCGGCACGGTCGCGCGGCGTGGCGATGACCGGGCTTTTTTCGATTTTCGCCGGTTCGGCACTGCGTGCAGCCGGCGGCGGCAGCTCGGCCTTCGCCGCATCGCTTGCGATTCTCGGCGACTCCGGCGGGGCCACGGTCATTGGCAACGGCGACGGCGTCGCACCGGCAGTCTCGACTGTCGCAACCGTCGGCTCGACCACCGGCAGCGAGAGCAGCTCGTACGCCAGGATCAGGTTTTCCGAAAGCGGTACGGGCGGCTCAGCGACCGGCGCTGGCGGCGCCATCACCGGCACGGCGGCAACCGGGGGCGGTGGTGGCGGCAGCGCTTGCCGACGCTCCTGCCATTGCCAGCCGGCGATGCCCAGCGCCAGCAGCAGACCGGCCAGCAGGCTCAGACGAAAGCCGCGCCGCGTCGGCGGCGCCGCCGGCAGCGAACGGACTTCCCGTTGCAGGTTCTGCGCTGCCAGGACATCCGGACGATTAGCCTCGAGATTGCGCAGAACATCGTTGATCAGACTCATCTCACCACCATCCCGGCGCACTCGCCCCTTCGGTATCGGCCGCTGCCGCGCGCACATGGCCGGAACGCACGGCATAACGCCCTTCGCCGTATACGGCGAGCAAGGCCTTGTGGGCAAGGATGTTGAGCAGGCGCGGCGTGCCACGACTGGCGCGATGCAGACAACGCACGGCCCGCGCCCCGAAGACGCCCTCGCCGCGATAGCCGGCGACGCGCAGACGATGCGCCAGGTAATTGGCCACTTCCTGACGGTCGAGTCCATGCAGGCGATAGTGGAAGGCGATGCGCTGCAGCAGCTGGCGCACCGACGGCTCGGCCAATTTCCGGTCGAGTTCCGGCTGGCCGAACAAGATGATCTGCAGCAGCTTGCGCTTCTCTGTTTCCAGGTTGGACAACAGGCGCAGCGATTCCAGCGTTTCCAGCGGCATCGCCTGCGCCTCGTCGATGCAGACGACGACCTGGCGGCCAGCCGCGGCATGCGCCGTCAGCGCATGGTTGACGCTCTGCAACAGGTGGTAGTCGTCGGCATCGGTGGCGACGCCCAGTCCCAGTTCCTCGGCCAGCGCCAGCAACAGGGTGCGTGGCGCCAGATAGGGATTGGGCAGGTAGGCGGAGACGCTGTCCGCCGGCAGCGCCTGCAGCAGGCGCCGGCAGAGCAAAGTCTTGCCGGTGCCGACCTCGCCGGTGATCTTGATGAAACCCTCGCCGCTGGCCAGGGCGATCAGCAGCGTGTTCAGGGCCTCCTGATGGCTGCGCGTGATGACGGTGTAGCTGGTATCCGGCGTGATGCCGAAGGGCAGTTCGCTCAAGCCGAAGTGATCGAGATACACGGCTTTCTTCGGCTTACTGCCACTGCAATACGCGCTGACGCGGATCGAGTCCCTGCAGGCGTTCCTGACTTTCAGCCAGGTTCTCGCGCCAGCCGTTGTCGTCGGAAATGACGGTCGAGCGCATCAGGATGACCAACTCGCGCTTGCGCTGACTGCCCGATTTCTGCCCGAACAGCAGGCCGAGGCCGGGCACGCCGCTGATGCCGGGCAAGCCGACGCGATCGTTGCGCTGCTCCTGGCTCATCAGGCCGCCGATGGCGACGATGCTGCCATCCTGGACGCGAACGATGCTGTCGGTTTCGCTGATGCTGCTCGAGGCCAGTGGCAGCGTAAATGTTCCGAGATCGCCGAGATCGACATTCTTGGTCTTTTCCTCGACGACGCTGACCGAGGGATGCACATGCAGAAGGATGTTGCCGCTGTCATCGATCTGCGGCGTCACGTCGAGGGCGATGCCGGAGAAGAACGGTTGCAGCGTGATGTTCGGCGTCACCACGTTGCCGGAAGCGCTGGTCGTGGTGTTGGTGCTGATGCCGGTGACGAAGTAGTCGTCGGTACCGACCTTGAGCACGGCCTTCTGGTTGTTGGTGGTGGCGATGCGCGGGCTGGACAGGACCTGGACATTGCCCTGGCCTTCGAGGAAGGACAACAGGGCGGCAAAATCCTTGGACTGGAAGGCCAGGCCGAAGAAACCCTGACCTGCGGACGAGGTGGCCATGGCACCATCGAAGCCCGGCTGCGCGCCGACGACCGTGCCGCCGCTGATGCCGCTGGCCGTGCCGATGAGCGTACCGGTCGCGTTGATGGCCGCCGAAGGCGCCATGACGCCGAGCGAGAAGCGATTGGCGACGCCGCCGAACTTGCTCCAGTTGATGCCCGTCTGGAAGGAATCGCTGAGGGCCACTTCGAGAATCTTGGCTTCCAGCATGACCTGGCGCTCGACCACCAGTTGCGTCGCCTTCAGGTAATCCTCCACCGAGCGCAGTTCGCCCGGCATGGCTTTGACCAGCACGACGCCGGAATTGGCATTGACGATGACGTTGCGTCCGGATTCGTTGCCGACGATAAGGTTCAGCGCCGAGCCCAGATCCTTCCAGAAATCGTAATCGGATGAGGTGCGGATGCGTGCGCTGTCCGGCGCCTGCGTCGTGCTACCGGAGTTGGTACCGGTATTCGTGTTGTTGGCGGCACCGTTCTGGCCGCTACCGGTACTGGTCGGCCCCGAGGTCGTCGGCGAACTGCCGGTGACCCGCATCTCGCTCATGCCCTGGCGGCGGTTGGCCAGGTAGTTGATCTTGAACAGCCGGGTCTGCAGGGTGTTCGACTGGACCTGGATGCGCTTGCCCTGGACGCGATAGTCATAACCGTACACGTCGCGCAGCGTGTCGAGCACCTCACGGACGGTGACGTTCTTCAGGTTCAGGCTGACGGACCCCTCCAGCTCCGGGGAAAAGATCATGCTGTACGGTGTGCCGGAAACCAGGGCGGTCAGCACCTGGGCCACCGGCGCATTATTCACCGCCAGATTGAAGCGCGGCTCGCTTTTCGCCGCGGCCGGCGCATCGAGCTGCAGCGGCGGCACCACGGCCCGGCCGAGTGCCTCATTGATTGCCTGGCGATTGGGCCGGCTCTCGGCCGCCGCCTGCATTTCCTGGTTGATGCGATCGTAGGCGTCGCCACGATAGATATGCTGATTGCTACAGCCTGCCAAGACCAGCCCACCCACGGCCAACATGCACATCCTGCTCATCGCGTTTCCTTCCCTTGCGCCGCCGGCCGAGCCTTTTTGGCTGCCGGTGCCGCGATCATCCGTTTATCCACATCGGGTGTCAGATACAGCCGGGTCACCCCTTCCGGCCCCTCGAGGACCGCTTCGCGCTCGTTCAGACGGACCAGTCGGGCATCGCCGATAAGTCCGCCGAGCCTAACGGTCTGGCCGCCGATGATCGCCACCGGTCGCCCACGTTGTGGCATCAGCACCGATTGCAGGCGCATGGCGCCGCCACTGGCCGGTGCCAGATCGGCCTGATTCAGCCAGGCCGCCGGCGGCCGGGTCGGATCGCCGGCAGCGACTGCGCCACCGGCGGCAAGCAGGCCGAGCAGGACGGCAATGGCGCTGTTTTTCACAAGGCCAGCCATGTGCGATCCGCGCTCAGGGTATAGACCATCAGGCTCATCTCTGCCTTCGGATATTCGCCGACTTCGTACTGCAGATAGCCCCACAGCAGGCGTTCCTTCAGCTCTTCGAGCTGCACCAGATAAGCCTGCAGCTCGGCGAAACTACCTTCGATGCGAATTTCCACGCCATGCCGGTAGAGATCGAAGCGTTGGTCAGCGACTTGCTCCTTGCGGGGCGCCGCAGCCGCCGCGCCATCTTTCTCCGGCTCGCCCATGACGCTCTGCGGCTTCATGGTCTTCAGGCTGACCAGGCGCAGGCCGCGGTGGCGCGCCAGCAGCTGTTCGAGCAACTCGTTCATCTGCTCCGGCGGGACCAGGGACTGGCCCACGGCCAACAGGTCCTTTTCCAGCATCTGCTGTTCAGCCATCAGCGCGGCGATCTCCGCTTTGGCCCGGGCATCAGGATCGACCTGCAGTTGCTGCTGCAGGAGCAGGACCTGAGTCTGCATTTCCGTCGCCGATGCCGACTGTTGCTCAATACTGCCGGCCAGGGTGGCGTTGCGCGTGCGCTGTCCTTCGAGAATCAGCATTTCGCCGGCCAGCAGCGGGACGACAATCAACGCCGTCGCCACCAGCAGCTTTTCGCGCCGGGACATCGCCGCATAACGGCCGGCAAGCTGCTCCCACTGTTGACGCACGGCGTTCATGGGCGCTTCTCCCCGCCTGGCACCTTGTCGGTACGCAGGACGAATTCCGTAAATGGACGCGCTGGTGCCAGCGGCTTGGCGGCGGTGCTTTCGGGCGCCGACACCGGCGGCACCACCCCCGTCATTTCCAGCGCGGCGAAGCGACGTCCGGCAAATGCCGGGTCTTCATTCAGTCGGCCGATATAGCGCGGCAGCAGGGCCGGATCGAGCAAGCGACCACGAATCTCGATCTCCTCCGGCGCCAGGACGAAGCCGACCAGCCAGGCCCCGTCGAGTGTCTGCCGGGAAAAACCGTCGAGCATGGCGGCAAAGCCCTGGGGATTGACCGTCCCCTGCCGACGCCCAATGAAATCCAGCACCTGGCGCCGCTGTTCGACGCCGCTGCGCAATTGACCGATCTGTTCCGGCAGCGCCGCATTCGGCTTGCGGGCGCCGACCGCCTGCGCCAGTGCCTGAACCTGCTGCTGCAGGTTGAGCAGCTTGCCGTTGACGGCCGCCGCCTCGCTGCTCAGCTGACCATGGCGATAAGCCTGGAATTGCGCCAGCAGCACGACAAGAACGATCCCGGCCAGGGCGACGCCGGCGACCAGCGGCAGCGCCAGCCAGTCGAAACGCGGCCGCAGCTCGGGAAGAATCAGGTTGATCTGCTGGCTCATGACCTGAACGCCGCTCCGATCGCCATCAGCCCCTGCGCCTGACGCTCAAGCCCCTGCAGTTCGGGAACGCCGGCAAAATCGGCGACCGTCGCGAGGTCCATGGCCAGCACCGGCAGATAGAGACTTTCGGCCAGCGCGGCGACAACACCGGGAACATCGAATTCGCTGGCCAGGATCAGGCGCGAAATAGAGACATAGCCATACTGACGATCAAAATTATCGAGTGTCCGCTGCAGTTCCAGCGCCAGCCGCTCGAGCAATTGCTGGCGGCGTTCGCCGTCGGCGCCGGCCAGCGCGCCCGAGGTCAGATCGATGCGCCGCGCCAGCACCAGTTCGCCACGGAAGCTGATGACCAACTGGCAGCCGCCATCGCTCAGGGCCACGAAAGCAAGACCGCGATTGGCTTCTTCGAAAAGCGCTGCGACGTTGCGTATGGCCAGTTCGGGAATATCGATGGCTGCCAGATCAAGACCGGCCTTCTGGAACAGGGCCATGCGTTCGCCGATCACGCTAGCGGCGGCGGCAACGGCCAGCACGCCCGGCTGGCGCACGCCGTCGGCAGGGATGTCGAGCACGGCCAGCGCCGCCCCTTCTACGGGGAAGTCCACCGCATCCTTCAGTCGCCAGCGCAGGGCTTCCACCCGCTCCTCAACCGGAACCGCCGGTGTTTCGAGCTGGACGACGCTGTATTGCCCCTCATCGAGCAGGGTCACGCAACGCAGGCGTTTCAGATTGCGCGCAACCGTCAGACGGGCGAGCGCATCGGCTTCGCCGGTTTCGATGCGGAAGGAGTCGAAGGCATGCACGACAGGGCGCTGGCCGGCTGAGACGGAGGCGTGCACAAGGTCGAGCCGACTGCCCTGGCGGACAACCGCACCCCAACCTGCTACCTGTTTGGCCCCGAATAGTGAGCGCATTGTCCCCACATCTAAAGTGTTTTTCGAAGGATAACGACTAAGCATCTATTTTTCAATGGTTTTTTAACTTTTGAACAGCCAAAACCACCGCAACATCACCCATTTTTTAAAACCACGGCACCGGAATATGCCATCGGCCTGAAGCGCAAAAATGGACATTTTTCTTCAGTTTTCCGAGGCAACCACCTGACGTCGGCGTTCGACATAGCCGGGCGACGTTGCCATCACATCGTCCGGGCAGTTGGCCGCGGCATTGCAGGCAACGGCATTGATCGTATACACGCGCACCGTGGCCGCCACACCGGGCGCGCTTTCACCCTCGTTGTACTGGCGGGAGGAACAGGCAACGCTGACCCGGAAACCGGTCGTTGCCGTCAGATCCAGCGTCTGGCTCACCGCCGCGCCATCACACCAGGCCCCTTGCAAGGCCCGGTGCAGCCCCCATTCGGTTCCCGCTCCGGCTGCCGCCCAGGCGCGGGCGGACAGCACGTCCTGAGCCGAGGTCAACTGCTGGACCGTGCCGAAACGCAACATGGCGGCTGAAAGCGCGGCCAGGATGACGAGTACGACGATCGCCATGATGGCGCCGAAACCCTGTTGCCCGTACCGCTTCATGGGACGTTGCTCACATGGACACCATAAGCCATGAGCACGCTTTCGCCGGCCTCGCGCAATTCCAGTTGCAACCAGATGAAACCGCTCTGCTGCGTGGCGCCATGGTTCGGATCGTAAATGAAGTTGCAGGCGGCGACCCGGGTCGCCAGGGTGGCGCCGCCGGCCGGACAGGCGGCCAGCGTGCCGCTGAAGGCGCGCGACACCCGACTCAGCGTACCGGTGCCATTGCCGGCGGCATCGACGCCAGCGCCGCTGCAGACATAGACGACGGCGGGCGTGCCGCCGTTGTTGGGGACGACGACGAAGCGGCCGCCGTCATAACCGGGCGGGAACTGATGGCTGCCGACAGTCAACGCCGCCTCGCGCACGGCATTGCCGCCGCCGACGGCACTAATCTGTGCGCGCGTCGTTCCGCTATAGACGTCGCCCGTATTCTGGTTGCCGATCACCACCCAGTCACCGTTCGCCGGCACGCTGCTGAGCGGCGACAGGACGTCGAAGGTGGTCACCGGCTGGCTGATGTCGAGTGGCTGATCGGCGGCGGAAGCGATGTCCGCCGCCATCCGGTAGCGGCCGCCGGCACTCGTCGGCAGGAACTCGAAGCAGTCGCTCCCCGCCGTACGCAGTGAGTTGGGTACCGCCGAACGCACGTCCCGGCTGATACGCTGCAAGGCGGTATCGGCCATGTCGGTCATTTCGGCCCGGCGGCGGGCATCGAAGTAGGCGTCGATGGTCGGCTTGAAAAAGACCATCATGGAAACGCCGATGATGCCGGTCAGGACGATGACGACGATCAACTCGACGAGGGTGAAGGCGCGTTGATGTTTCATGGATCGAGACACGCTCCGCCGGCATCCCGGCTATCGCAGGCCCAGTCGGTGCGCCAGCTGACCATGCTCAGGGTATCGGTGCCGCGGGTCACCGTGACGGTGATGCGCTTGGCCTCGGCGACGCCGACCAGGCCATCGACGCCGACGGCAACAGCGACGTTGTAGCCGGCCAGGTGGCCAATGGCATTGCCTTCCAGGTCGCAGATGCCGGTGCTGGCGTAGCCGTTGTAGTCATCAACATCGGCAAATGTGGCACGGGCGCAACCGGCGGGTGTGATGGCGCTGCCGGCATAGGGTTTGAGGGCGATCTCTTCCATCATTCCTTCGGCGACGGCAAGCATCTGCTTGCGGATCAGCGGATCGGCGCTGCCCCGCACCACCGTCTGGAAAACGGCGAGCACGCCGGCCAAACCGACGGAGACGATAACAATGGCCATGATCAGTTCGACCAGAGTCATGCCGGACTGCCGGCGCCTATTTGACATAGCCGGTCGCTCCCGCGATGGTGATCACCTGCTGGTTGGGCACCGTGATGCCAGCTGACCACAGGTTGCTGCCCGCCACATTGGTGGTGATCCGGCCATCCGGCTGGAAGAACAGCGTCGCCGGCAGCGTGCCGGCAGTCAGCGCCAGACTGGTGCGAGTAGTGCTGGCGAAGGCAGCCGCCCCGTTTGGCGCCGGCAGCAGCGTCGCCCCGCAGGCGTTCGCCGGGTTGCTGGCGGCGATCTGCAGGGTCACCGTCGTGCTGGTCAGCTGGGCGCAGACCAGACGACGATGACTGACCGCCGTTTTCTGCGCGTAACGCAGGGCGGCCACCACTTCAGTATGGAAACCGGCTTCGTTGAAGGCGTCGCTACCGGCCAGGCGCGGCAGGGCGACGATCGCCATGATGCCGAGCAGCACCATGACAACGATCAACTCGACCAGCGTGAATCCCCGCTGTCGGGTACCAGAAGCCAATGCGTTCCGCCTGTTCATCGCCACCGATCAGAAAATTTCACGGATATGGACTGCCTTCTTCTTCTCGGCCTCATAGATGCCGAAGGTCGCCTTCGCCGTCGGGCAGACCAGGCCGCTCGCCCCTCCACTCAGCCAGGACATGCTGGCGCCGACACCGCCGCCAAGCGCCGGGCTGCAGTTGGACAGATTGAAACCGACATCAACGCTGCCCAGGGTGGTTGGCGTCAGGCGGATCACCGAGCGGCCATTGACCAGCGTCACCGGCTGATTGGCGGCAGTGGCGATCGCCGTGTTGGAGACATGGATGGCGCTGAAGGGTACCGAGGTACAGTTGTCCAGCGCGTTCACCAGCCACGAATTGCCTGACCAATATTGTGCCTGCACCGGCATATCGAGCACGCCCAGGCGTGAGCCATAGACATTGGAGAGGCGCAGCCGGCCATAGAGGATGCGCGTCGTGGCGCTTTCCTTCGGATCAATCAGGGTGCCGCCATCCGGATCGGCAACTGCCGCCTTGAAGCGGAAAGCATCGTAGTAGTCGCTCGCCGTGGGAACGGCACCGCGCTCGAAGCTGTAGGTGTCGTTGATCGCGAACAGGCCGGCGCTCCACAGGGTATCGCTGGGCATGGTCGGGAAATCCGGGGTTTTCAGCTTGCTCAGCGCCACCGCATTGCCGCCGTTGTCACCGCTGATGGTCACATCGGCCAGCGTCGCTGCCGGCAGGCCGCCGCTACCGGAGAAATAGCGGCTGGTCACCGGGTCACTGGCCGACGCGGCGCCCGCCCCCAGGGCGTGCGCCTTGACCGTCAGGGCGACGCCGAGGTGATCGTCGCCCATATAGGTGAAGCCGCCGCTGCTGCAGGCGGGGGTCAGGGTACCGACGAAGGAGAAGTGGCTGGGATGCCAGCGCCCGAAGCGGTCGCTCGCCGCGCTGCCGATGTTGCAGCCGTACTTGCCGGAATTCAGCACAGCGGAGGTGTTGTTGGGAATGCAGTCATCGGGCTGGTCGACGGTGGTGAATGTACTGTCGACGACGGCGTCCGTTTCCAGCTGGATATTGCCGACATCGAGATACTTGAAGTCGCTGCCGACGGCCTTGGTGCCATCACCGGCGGCGAACGTCCCGGTCAGCGATGCCGTGATGTCGGCCCCGTTATGGTCGTTGACCTTGCTCGCCGCCAGGGCCGGCGTCCCGACGTAGCCGCTGGCCACTCCGCTGAGCGCACTGAGCGTGAACGCAGTGCCGGCCGGCGCACTGGGCGCCCCGGTCAAGGCCGTATTGGTCATCGACGAGGTGACCGTGAATTGCTGGGGCCGGATGGCGAAATTGTCCGACGAACAGGCGGGAGCGGAGGTTCCCACTTTCATCCGCACCTTGACGTTGCGCGCCGCATTCGGATAGTTGAAGGAAACCGGCCGGCGACCGCTGTTGCCGGAGGCGAAGGTGATGTTCGTGGCCGTGGTCAGCCCGCTGCCGGAAGGACAGGCCGAGGTCGAGGCATCGACCAGGTCGACCGCCACCGTCCCGGTATAGGTGGTATTGATCGTCGTCGCACTGCTCAACGCCAGCACATCGAGATTGAAGTTCACCCCGGCCATCTTGGTGAAGATCGGATACTGTGGGGCCTGTCCTGTCTCGACCGCATCGAAGGCGCAGGAGGTGGCAGCGAAATTCATCGTGCAGCTTTCCGTGCCACCATTGAAACAACGGCTGACATGGCTGGCCACTGGCGTGGCGCTGGCGACGCCGAGCGTCACATTGCCAGCCGAACCGTAGCTCAACTTGCGGCTGGTGATACCCCCGTTGAAGGTGAAGGTATCGCCGCCGACCCAGCCGGCGGGTGTCAGGCGGACCGTGACGTTGCCCGGATAAAGCGTCGAACAGTTGGCATCGAGGCAGGCCTTGACCGTCACCTGCTCCGGCGCGCAAACCGAGGCGACGCCATCATGTTCCAGGCGGATGTGGTCGAAGGCGCCGGAACACTGGCGACCCAGCGTCATGTCGGCGGCGACCTCGGAACCGTCCAGTTCGTAGTTGTAGAGCTTGACCTCGTCGATGTTGCCGCGGAAATTGCGCCCGGAAATCAGCGCACAGTCACCGGTACCGACGTCGCCGCCGATGTAGAAGTTGCAGTTGTTGGCCTGCAGCGTTCCCTGCCAGTTATGCGTATTGGCATCGAGCACACCGTTGATATAGATCCGCTGCCGCCGAGCGCCGGCCGTCGAGTTGAAAGTGATGGCGATGTGCGACCACTGGTTCAACGGCACGACTGTCGCCGAGGTGAAACTGGCGGCACCCCACCACCAGAAAAGCCTGCCGCTCGGATTGAGGTGGAACTCATAATTGGTATCGTTCGACAGAATCGACGACAGTTCGCTGGGATAAGCCGTCGGATAGACCCAGGCGGTCGCCGACAGCTGCGTGGTGTAATCGAAGTTCGGGCTGTCGGCTACTTCGACCACGGCTCGGCCGTCAAAACTGCCGGCATTGCAGAAATCGCCGACGACCGAAGCATGCGCGGAAGCGATGGTCGGACTGGGGGCCACGGCATTGGTCGTGGACGGCGAGTTGGTCACCCGGCGCCGTCCATGCAGCGCCGTTCCGCCACTGTCGATCACCTCGCCGGTAGCTCCGGTCCATGAGCCGGCCGGCTCGTCGAGACGGAAATGCGTCACCGCGCTGGCCAGTACCCGCACCATGGCGCTGGCCGAAGTAGCACCGGGCGACGTCACCGTATTGGTCAACGAACCGGCTTGTCCCAAACTGACAGCCAGCGTCATCTGCGCCTTGACCCCGGCCGGTAGATCGGTAATGGTCCAGGTCAGGGTCTGCCCGGAGACGACGGCGGTGCCATGGGTCAGCACATTCGTCACGTAGGTCATGCCGGCCGGCAAGGTGTCGGTCAGGACGACATTGCTCAGGCCGACGGTGTAGGGATTCTCCGCCGTCACCGCGAAGGTCAGCACATCACCGACCACTGCCGCGGCCGTACTGGCCAGCTTGCCGAGAATCGGTACCGGCGGTGAGAGCGTGTAGACCTGGCCGAGGAAATTGCCGTTGCCAGCCCCGCTGCTGCCCAGGGGAATCCCGCCGCTGACAATGGAATCATCATCGAGCAGGTTGAGTCCCAGCGTCCCGGCATTGACCGTGCCAGTGTTGGCGGTGAGCGTCCACACGGCACCGCTGCCGGCGATTCCGGTAATGCTGGCACCGCTCGCCCCGCCTGCCTGCACCAGGGCAAAATCGCCAACATCGACGCCGGTGACGCTGGTGTTGAAGGTAACGGTCCACGCGACGCTGGTATTGGCCGTCGCCGGATTGCCGTTGGCCCTGTTGATCGATAGAACTGCTGGCGGATCGACCCAGGTCAGGACGACCCTGCCGGCCCCACCGTCGCCGCCCGCCTGGTCGGCGTTGGTGGTCGCATAGCCACCGCCTCCGCCACCACCGGCCGGCGAGCCGTCGTTACCAGGGCCCAGGCTGCCCAGGCCGGCACCGCCATTACCACCTCCGGTCGCAGTTCCGCTCCCCAGAGTATTGCCGCTCGCATTGCCGCCGGCGCCATTGCTCCCGGCACCACCACCGCCCGCGCCCCCGCCACTTGTGGTCGAACCGGCCGACCCCGAGCCGCCGGCAAAGACCGTGTCACCGACTCCGCCAGCATCAGAACCAATGCCAGCAGTCCCGCCCGAGTTATTGGTTGAAGCGCGCCCGCCACCGCTGCCCCCCTTGGCGACCACCACAGTGCCGGCAAACGTCGAATCGCCACCGCTTTCGCCATCTCCCGTATCGCCACTACCACCGGCCCCGACAACAACCGCATAGCTGGCATTTGGCGTCACTGCGACGACCTTGCGTGCGTACTGCCCCCCGGCGCCGCCCCCGCCTTTGGCCGGCCGGCCGGTCGCCCCGCCGCCGGCCCCACCACCGCCCCAGGCCTCGACCGTAACAGAGGTCACACCAGTCGGAACGGTCCACGATTGCGAGCTGGAAAACGTGGCTGTTCCGGCCTGCACCGGTGAGAGCATCGCCAGCAGGACAGCGACGAGCAAAATCGGCGATCGCCAAGCTTTAAAAAGCTCAAATACAGAGGACATCGCTTCTTCCCTCATTCACGACTGCCATCGACTCGCACGTTCGCCGCTGAAAACAGACAAGGCGAGGCGGCTCATGCCGGCTCGCCTTGTCTCCGAATACCTCACCGATGCCAAGCATCAACCCGAAATCACTGGCTGGCGATGGCGATGATCTCGGTATCCCAAGCAATACTGAGATCGTTCCCCAAGGCTTACTGGCCGGCCCCGATCCCGGTAAAAGTAGCACTACCGGTCGGGGTGTAGCCGGTCAGGGCCAGCGTACAGTTAGCTGACGTTCCATTGCCGGTCAGTGCAACAGAAGCCACACTGTAATTCGCCGGCAAACCACCTTGCATGATCGTTCCAACCTCATCACAGTCCGCAATCGCAACGCACTTGTTGGCTGTTACAACGTTATTGACTACGGAACAGCCGGCGTAATTGAGAGACATGGCAGATGCTGCCGCCCCTTTAACGCCTTGAAAGGCTGCCTCTTGCGCATCGCCACGCAGATCGATGAACTTGGGCAATGCGGTGGCCGCCAAGATACCCAGGATGACGATGACAACGACCAGTTCGATCAGCGTGAAACCATTTTGTACAGCTTTCATTTTCGAGCTCCTCTTGAAAGTATGAAAATCAGCATCCCGACACCGTCAGCGGGCTGATGATGGCCGCCGAGTTGGCGGCCGCAGGCTGGGTGTAGGTGAAGAAACAATTGTTCGGATCGGTGGAACCAATGACGCCGAAAGTGGCGACGCTGCCGCCCGCGCCGTAGGTGTAACCCTCGGCTTCAAGCTGCACCTGCGTCGGATTGAAGGTGCCGGTCAGCCCGGCCATGGCCAGGATGCCCGGATTGCCGCCGATCGCGGTGACGGCCGGGTAGCCGAAGACCATGTTGATCAGCCCGTTTTCCGTGCACACGGTGCCGGTGGCCGCGGTGCTGTTGCTGGCCGTGCCGCCGCCGCCCGGACAGGCCATCGGATCGGCGACGCCGGAGCGCGACAGCACGGCCGCATGAACCAGGGCCGAAGCGGCCGAAACACTGCCGCGGGCTGCCTGCAGCTTGGCAATGCGGGCGTCGCGCTGGAGATCGATGAAGCGCGGCATGGCAACGGCGGCCAGGATACCGAGAATGATGACGACAACGATCAGTTCGATCAGCGTGAAACCGCTTTGATCGCTGCGTTTGGTGGTGTGCGGATGATGGCTCATCTTGGACTCAACGGCCGAAAAGTTTAGAACTTTAGTCATATACCCCTTCCTTCTCAAGTGTTATTCCCTGGTGTCCTCTAGCCGGAGCAGGCCGATTCCTCCGATTACCCCCCGCACGTCGCCGCCGCCAGCCGTCCGGCTCAAACGGAAACGGGCTTGATGGCCGTCGTCGAAGATGTAGATCAGTTCCCGAGCGGCCTTGTTGTAATACCAGATGCGCCGCTCCGCTGGCGCCCGATCGTGGGCACCACGGTAGTTGTTCGGTGCCAGCCGTATCCAGTCCACCGGGTTTTCGCTGCTCGGCAGCGCTCCGCCAAAGGTCGCGTGATGCGCCAGTCGCTCCATCAACTGCACCCGCAGCGACGCCACTTCCGCTTGCACGCCGGCTTCCTCCACTTCGCCTCGTGTCCGCTGCAGCGCCTGCATGGCCAGGATGGCCAGGACCGCGACCACGATGACAACGACAGCGAATTCGAATTGGCGTCTCATGCGGCGTCATTTCTTGATGGCTACCTTGCCGAGGTCCCACATCGGCAGGAAGATGCCCAAAGCCAGGACCAGCACCAGCGCGCCGAGGCAGACGATGAGGATGGGTTCGATCTGCTGCCCCAGCGTCTTCAACTCGTATTCGACTTCCCGCTGATACATCTGGCCGACTTCTTCCATCATGTCGTCGAGCGCGCCCGATTCCTCACCGACGGCCACCATCTGCAGCACTACCGGCGAAAAGAAACCCGTGGCGATGGCCGAGCGCAGCACGCTTTCGCCACGCTCGACGGTGTCGCGCATACCCTCGATCTTCAGTGCAATGTAGCTGTTGTCGACGGTCTGCGCCGCATTGCTCAGGGCCTGCATCACCGGCACGCCGCTCTTGGTGCTCAGGGCGAAACTGCGGGCAAAGCGGGCCATGGCCGCCTTCTTGACGATTTTGCCGGCAATCGGGAAACGCAATAGCAACGCTTCCCAGGTCAGCCGCCCGGCAGCCGTAGCGACCCAGCTACGAAAGGCGACAGCGGCGGTGATCACGCCGACCAGCACGGCCGGCCACCAGGCGACCATGAAATTGGAAAAGCCGAGCAGGATCCTGGTCATCAACGGCAATTCAGCGCCAAAGCCCTCGAATACCTTGGCGAAAGCCGGGATGACGAAGATATTGACGACAACGATCGCCACCGCCATCGCCAACACTACAAACATCGGATAGCGCAGGGCCGACTTCACCTGCTCACGCATGAAGCGTTCGAATTCCAGGTGATCGAACAGGCGCAGGAAGATTTCGTCGAGCAGACCGGTGGCTTCGCCAACGCGGACCATCGAGATGTAGAACGGCCCAAACACTTTCGGATGCCGGGCCAGCGACACCGACAGTTCGCGGCCCGCCTCGAGGCTTTCGCGCACGTCGCGAATGACTTCCTTCATCGCCGGATTGATCGCCGATTCCTGCAGACCGCTGAGCGCCCGCATGATCGGCACGCCGGCCTTGAGCAGTGTGTGGATCTGGCGCGAGAAAAGCAGGATGTCGACATGCTCGACGCGCGGCTTGAACAGGGTGATCTGCAGATCGCCGCCGCCCTTGCTTTTAGCCTTCGTTTCACTGATCGCCAGCGGCGTCACGCCACGACCAAGCAGCACATCCGCCACGCCGCCCGCCGAGGCGCCTTCGAGCACCCCTTCGATCAGCTTGCCGCCAGCATCGCGGCCTTTGTAGGCGAAATTGGCCACCGCCGGTTATTCCTCGTACTGGTTGCTGATGCGCATGGCTTCGGCCACCGTCGTCCGACCGGCGGCGACCAGACGCACGGCGTCGCGGCGCAGCGTCTCGCCGGCCATCTGCAGACGAGCGACGCGCATGAATTCGCCGGGATCGTCGTGGTTCACGGCAGCGACCACAGCATCGCTCATTTCGAGAAACTCATAGACGCCACTTCGCCCCTGGTAGCCGGTATTGGCGCAGTGGGCGCAGCCACGGCCGTGCTGGTAATTGTGCTGGTCGACCTCCGCCGCCAGTTCATAGCGCAGCCACTCGCGCTCGGCTGGCGTCGGCGTGTAGGGTTCGCGGCAGTTGCTGCAGATGACGCGGACCAGACGTTGGGCGACGACCATGTGCACCGACAGCGCCACCATATAGCGCGGCACCCCCATATCGAGCAGGCGGATTGGCGTCGACAGGGCGTCGTTGGTGTGCAGGGTGGACAGCACCAGGTGACCGGTCATGGCCGCGCGCATGCCGATCTCTGCCGTCTCCTGGTCGCGCATTTCGCCGATCAGCACGATGTCCGGGTCCTGACGCAGCACGGTGCGCAGCACGCGTGAGAAGGAGAGGTCGATCTTTTCGTGCACCTGCACCTGATTGAGCCCGGGCAGCCGGTATTCGACCGGGTCTTCGACGGTGATGACTTTCTTTTCCGGGCTGTTCAGCTCGTTCAAGGCGGCGTAAAGCGTCGTCGTCTTGCCGGAACCGGTGGGACCGGTGACCAGCACCATGCCGCTCGGCCGTTTCAGGGCATGCCGCAGGCGTTCAAGGACGCGCGGCGGGATGCCCATGCGGTCGAGGCCAAGCAGGCCGGTATTCTGCGCCAGCAGGCGCATGACCACCGACTCGCCATACTGGGTCGGCAGCGTCGAGATACGCACATCGACCGGATTGCCGCGTACCTTGATGTTGAAGCGACCATCCTGGGGCAGGCGTTTCTCCGAAATATCGAGGCCGGACATCAGCTTCAGACGCAAGGCCACGGCCGATGACACCTTGCCATCGGCTTCGGTCTGGATATGCAGCACGCCGTCGATACGGAAGCGGATGCGCAGCGCCTTTTCCTGCGGCTCGAAGTGAATGTCGGACGCGCGCAGGCGCATCGCTTCCTCAAACACCGTCTGCAGCAGCTTGACCACCGGCGCGTCTTCGGCCCCCGGCGTCAGGCCAAGCAGGTCGCCGAACTCGATCGGCACGTCGCCCAGTTCGGCGGTCAGTTCCTTGGCCAGGCCGGTGATCTGCTCGCCACGGTGATAGACGCGGTCGATCATGGCTAGCAACTGGCTCTCGGTGACCACGGCGAGATCGATCTCGCGCTTCACCAGACGAGTGATCTCGTCGTAGGCCTGGAGGTCGGTCGGATCGGAGAGGCCGATCTGCAGCCGGCCATCGTCGAGTTGCGCTAGAACCAGCGCACGGAAACGACGGGCCGGTGCCTCCGGCAACAGTTTGATCAGTTCCGGCTTGGGCGTGAACGCCTTGAGGTCGATGAAGGGAATGCGCAACTGCCGGGCCAGCGCCTGGGAGATGCCCTCCTCGGTGACATAGCCGCTTTCGACGAAAACCCGCCCGAGCTTGCGCCCGGTTCGCTTCTGCTCGTCGAGCGAAAGCTTCAGTTGCTCCTGAGTGAGCAAGCCCTGCTCAATCAGCAGATCGCCTAGCCGGATTTTCTGCGGGGGGGGCATCCCTACCTCCAAAACACCTTAAGAAACTTGATTAACAATATGAAACTATTGCCCAAGTTTCCACACTAACCCGTTTTTTTCGACCCGACAAGGCGATTAATTCACGGTCGCGATGCAATGGCCATGCCACCGGTCTATCGGCGACACGGCCCGGCGACCTCAGCGATGGCGGCTGCCGCTGCGATGCTGAGCCGGGCCGCCCGGCTTGGCGGCGGCATTGCGCCCCTGCGGACGGCCGGACGGCTGGCCGGTGCGCGGCGCCCGCGGCGGCTGCACCGGACGCGGGGCAGCCGTGGCCGACGGCTCGAAACCGGGGACGACGACGCGCTCGATGGAGCGCTTGATCAGCTTCTCGATGTCCCGCAGATTGCCGCGCTCGTCGTGGCAGACCAGCGAGATCGCCTCACCTTCCATGCCGGCCCGGCCGGTGCGGCCAATGCGGTGCACGTAGTCTTCCGGCATGTTCGGCAGCTCGTAGTTGATGACGTAAGGCAGCGCATCGATGTCGATGCCGCGGGCGGCGATGTCGGTGGC
>DDWF01000321.1 GCA_002345845.1 Betaproteobacteria bacterium UBA2293
TGTCTTCCTTGACCGCCACGTAATGACTGATCTGTCCGTCCGGCTGGCGCAGGGGGGCAATGACGGCGGCTTCTATGTATTCACTGCCATCCTTGCGCCGGTTGATGAATTCGCCGCGCCATACTTCACCGGCAGCCAACGCCCGCGACAGTTCGGCATAACTGGCCGGCGAGGTACGGCCCGAGTGCAGCAGTGCGGGGTCGCTGCCAAGGGCTTCCTCGCGCGAAAAACCGGTGCTGCGCACGAAGGCCTCGTTGACGTACTCGATACGCTTCTCGGTGTCAGTAATCATGATGCAGGCCGGACTTTGCTCGACGGCCAGCGAGAACTTGCGCAAGCCCGCCTCGGCCAGGCGCCGTTCAGCGATTTCGTGTTCGAGTTCGGCATGCTGGCTGCGCAGATCCTCGCGCATCCGGGCAAAGCTGTTGATTAGCCGGCCAAGGTCATCCCGGTCGGCGTCGGGAAGGGGGGCTGAATAGTTTTTTCGCGCTAGTTCGTCGGCTGCTTTGGCCAGATGGCGAAGTGGGCGATAGACCAGATACTCGACGATCAGCCAGAGCGCCAGCATGCTGACGAAGAGGATGGCCAGCAGGAACAGGCTGGTCCGCCGGTATTCCTGGCGTTGCAGGGCCATGTGCGGAGCCAGGTCGAAAACAGCTTCCAGGTGGGCGAGTTCGCGGCCGGCAGAGAGCAGCTGGACGGCGATTTCGCGCGGATCGCCGGCGGCCGGATGGCTCTCTTCAGGCGTCATCGTCATCAGCGGATAGAGCTGCCGACCTTCGGTATCGACGAGGCGAATGGAAAGCCAGTCCGGGTTTCTCTCCAGCAGCATGTCGAGATTTTCGTTGATGATGTCCAGTTGCTGTCCCATCACCATCGGCACCAGACTTTCGGAAAGGCTGTCGAGATGGCGGCGCATCGATTGTTCCTGGCTGGCCTCGATATGCGCCAAAGAACGCTGGAACCAGACGCGCTCCATCAGCAGGATGGTCAATCCGGCCGCGATCAGCAGGGGCAGCAGCAACTTCCAGCGCAGCGACATGGCGGCTCAGGGATTCAGGTAGCTGTCCAGTTTCAGGGTGCGCAGGACGTGGTAGTCCTCGTTGCTGGCGGCAACGGGTTCGCTCATCGGAACCTTGTCCAGCAACAGGCGGCCAGCCTCCGTCTTGCCGAGGTCGATCAGGGCCCGGCGGACGCTTTCGCGAACCTCGGGCGGCACGCGTTTGTGGACGGCGACAGGGTGCGAGGGCAGATCCTGGGTGCGATGGAGCACGCGCAGGCTGTCACGGATTTTCGCCGGTTGTTCCGACAATGCCTTTTGTACCGAGCCGCCGGCGTCGGTAAAACCGTTGATGACATGGACGAAGACCGAGCTGTGCGTTTTGGCGATGACGGGACGGGTCTTGACGCCAAATTTACGGTCCAGTTCGGCGCGCAGCAGCAGGCTGGCACCCAAAGCGGTCATCGAGGGCACCGCCAGGGACTTGCCCTCCAGCTCTTCGACGCGTTGCACGGGGCTGTCCTTGCGGACGATGAGAATGCCATGCAGGGCGCGGCTGTCGCGAACCAGCGGCAAGTAGCCGGGCTGGCTTTCCAGCAGCGGCATCATGTAAGGGTTCAGGTAGGCAAAGTCGTAGAGACCTTTTGCCAGATCGCTCTCGTAATCGCTGACCGAAAGCGAGGTAACGAGACGGAAACGATGGCCGGTGCGTTTTTCCAGTTCATCGACGATCGGCTGCCAGATGTTGAACAGCATGCGCCGCTCGAACTGAGGAACGACGGAAAAAGTGTAGGTTTCCGGCGCCGCGCGCAATGTTCCACTAATGATGAACAGTCCAACTGCCAGGACAGTCGCGATCAATCCGCGTAAGTGACTGAACATTCTTTTCCCGTCTTCCTTGTCCGTCCGCCAGGCAGGACGTCGCAAATTGGTGGCCATGAATCGTTCGCCATGGCCGCTACACTTATGGGAATAATACTATCACTTTAGGCATAGTTCATGGTTGGCAGACAGGCCGCACGCCCGAGTCAGGGCGTTGGCGAGGTCTGCACCGCCGGTGACGGCTGGCGGTCAATCAGGGCATTGGCCAAGCCAGCCCCGGCCCACATGCCGATCAGCGCCAGCCAGGCGGTGAGGGCGAAGACAGCGGCGCCGGAGACGCCGGCGCCGACGGCGCAGCCACCGGCCAGCATGCCGCCGAAACCCATGAACACGGCGCCGGCGATGTAGCGGCGCATGCTGTGGCCGTCCTTGAAGCCTTCCAGCTTCAGCTCGCGATGCCAGGCGGCGGCGAGGAAGGAACCAAGGACGACACCGGGCACCAGGCCGATGTTGAAATCCCAGGGCTGGCCGGGGGGCGACAGGACCAGCATCAACACGTCGGCCGACGGGCCGGTGAAGCTGAGGCTCTGCACAGGTACGATTTCGAAGGATTGGCTGCCGATCTGAAAGGTCATCAGCCAGGCCAGCGCGACGCTCAGGCCGACGCCGACGGCAGCCAGGGCTATCCGCACGGCCAGGCCGGCGCGGCGGGCGAAGTGGATGGCCGCGGCCAGCCAGACGGCGCCGAACAGCAGGCCGCCGAGATGCCCGAGATGAAGAGCGGCCAGCAGATCGCGGCCGGTGCCGCCATCTATCGTCCACCAGCCGGAAATCCACGTGCGCAGCGGTGAGAGCTGGCCGCTCAGCGAGGCCTGGGCGACGACGGCGAAGATCAGTCCGGTGAGCAGGGCGCGCAGGTTGCCATTGGCCGAAAGGACCAGCATGCGGCTCGAACAGCCGCGGGCCAGGATCATGCCGATGCCGAACAGCAAGCCGCCGACCAGCGCCCCGGAAAGGCTGCCGGTCGCCGACAACTGGCGCGACTGGGCAACGTCAAGCCAGCCGGCAAGGATGGCCAGCTGGGTGGCGATGATGGCGGCGGAGAAAGCGAACAGCCAGACAGCCAGTTTGGCGGTGCCGTCGCGGTTCCAGAATTCAACCACGGCCGAGCGCAGGCAGAAACGCGAGCGCTGGGCGAAGATGCCGAACAGCACACCGATGCTCAGGCCGGTAAGGACGATCAGCGTTTTTTCGCCCAGTAATTCGCTCAGCGGTGCAAGATCCATCGGTATGCTTCCTGAAGGAGCAAGGGCTAAAGGTATTTGCCGATGACGGCAATGGCGACGGTTGCCGTGCCCAAGGCGAGGTTGGTCGCCACCAGCAGGCGGATGCCGTTAAGGGCAGCGGCGGCCAGCGGCCAGTCGCCGGTGGCAACGGCGGCGCGCAGGCGGGGATAGTGACGCAGATAGATGACGGCGAAGATGAAAGCCATCAGCAGGCCGCTGGCCAGCATCAGGTGCCAGGACATCGGCGCTTGCGCCATGCCCACCGGCAGCAGCATGGCCAGGCCGGAGAGCAGGAGGATGATGACCGCCAGGGCGACGGCAGCAAAAAAGCGCCCCAGCACCGCACTCATCAGCGGCAGGCGTTGCGGCGGCGGCAGTTGCGTCGCCACGACCGGGCGCAGGCAGAAGTGGGCGAAGAACATGCCGCCAATCCAGAGAATGACGGCGGCGAGGTGGAGAAAATGCAGGATGGCGTTCATGGTCGGGGGCAGGGGGCTGACCGCTAAGTATAGTCCCCGCCGATGACTCAGGCTGCGCTGACAGTAACCGCCTGTCCGGCGCCGGCTTCCTGACCGTCCTGGTCGCTGAACTGCATCGAATGCAGGCGTGCGTAATGGCCGTTGAGCGGCAGCAACTCGGCATGGGTACCACGTTCGACAATGCGCCCCTGCTCCATGACCAGGATCAGGTCCGCCTTCTCGATGGTGGACAGGCGGTGGGCGATGACCAGGGTCGTCCGGTTCACGGTGGCGGTCTCGAGGGCGGCCTGGATGTGGCGCTCGGATTCCGTGTCGAGGGCCGAAGTGGCTTCGTCGAGGATGAGCAGCGGTGCATCCTTGAGAATGGCACGGGCAATGGCCAGGCGCTGGCGCTGACCACCGGAGAGCAGTACGCCGTTTTCGCCAACGGTGGTGTCGTAGCCTTGCGGCAGCCGGTCGATGAACTCCGCGGCATAGGCAGCTTGGGCAGCCGCTTCGACACGTTCGCGCGGCAGGCCGGCAAGGTCGCCATAGGCGATGTTGTTGGCGATGGTGTCGTTGAACAGCGAGACCTGCTGGGTGACCAGCGCAATGTGCCGGCGCAGGTTGCGCAGGGTGTATTCCTCGACATCGACGCCATCAAGCAGGATCTGTCCCTGTTCGTGGTGGTAGAAACGGGGAATCAGGTTGGCCAGCGTGGATTTGCCGCTGCCCGAGCGGCCGACCAGGGCGATCATCTGTCCCGGTTCGGCCGTGAAGTTGATGTCCTGCAGCACCGGCTGCGCGGCCCCCGGGTAGCTGAAGCTCAAATTGCGCACTTCCAGGCGGCCGCTGATGCTGTCGCGCTCAACGGTACCGACGTTGGTTTCCGGCGCTTCATCGAGTTGGGCGAAGATGCTTTCGGCACCGGCCAGGCCCTTCTGGATGGTCGAACTGACTTCCGACAACTGACGGATCGGCTTGGGCAGCAGGCCGGCGGCGGTGATGTAGGCGACCAGATCGCCGACCGAGGAGTCACCGCGCAGTAGCAGGACGAGAAAGAGAATCACCGACATGCTGGAAAAAATGACGAACTGCAATGCCGGCGTGAAGGTGGCCCCGGTCTTGACCATGCGTAGTTGCTTGGCCGTGTTCTCTTCGCTGGCCTGCTTGAATCGGGCAGACTCGTAATCCTCGCCGCCGAAGCTGCGGACGACGCGATAGCCCTGGATGGTTTCGGAAGCGATATGGGTCAGGTCGCCCATCGCAATCTGGATCTTCTTGGCCTGCTTGCGGAAGCGCCGGCTGGCGCTGTTGACCATGAAGCCGATGACCGGCAGGACAACGACGATGACCAGGGTCAGCTGCCAGTTCATCCACAGCAGGTAAGCGAACAGAAAGACGACGGTCAGGCCCTCGCGGATCACCACCTTGATGGCGTCAGTGGCGGCGCCGGTGACCATGGTCACGTTGTAGGTGATGCGCGAGATCAGGTGGCCGGAGTTGTTCTCGTCGAAATAGCGGTTGGGCAGCTTGAGCAGGCTGTCGAACAGGGCGCGGCGCAAGTCGTGGATCAGGCCGAGAGACACGCGCGCCAGATAGTAATTGCCAAAAAAGGAACCAATACCCTGCCAGGTGATGATCAGGACCAGCAGGATGGGCACGCCATACATCAACTGGAAGCTGCCGATCAGCGGGAAGTCGTGGTGGGTGACGCTGGCCGGCGCGGTCAGGCCATCGACGAAATATTTGAGGATGGCTGCCATCATCGGCTGGGCCGAGGCGAAGATCACATAGCCGCCGAGGCTGATGGCAAAGAGGCCGATGAAGGGCCGGAGATAGCGCAGCAGCCGGAGATAGATTTTCAGCGAAGAATCCTGGGAGGTGCTGGCTTGCTGCATGGTGGCTTTCGAATGCGGCCGGAAATCGGGAGGCGAGAGTTTAGCATGGCGATTTCCTCATGCCGGCTCAGTCACAAAACGGTAAAATCCGCGCTTTTACCGTGGCCCAGGCATTGAAGACGCTGACCCAGCAGGACTATCTCGCCATGCGCGAAGGCGCCGTTGTGCTGGAACAAGACGGCTATGGCGACAAGGTGCTGCGTCTGAGTGATGGCAGCATACTCAAGCTATTCCGGCGCAAGAACCTGTTGTCGTCGGCCGTGCTTTTTCCCTATGCCCGACGCTTTGCGCGCAATGCACTGACCTTGGCCCGTCACGGTATTCCCGTGCCGCAGGTCATTGCGCTCGGGGCTATCGCTGAACCGGTACGCGATTTCGTGCATTACCGGCCGCTGGCTGGCAACACGCTGCGCGAATTGGAACAGGCCGGCTTGAATGGCGAAAGACGCAGCGAACTGCGCGACAAGCTGACCCAGTTCATCATTCACCTGCATGACAAGGGCGTTTACTTCCGCTCCTTGCACCTGGGCAATGTCGTGCTGACACCTGACGGCCGTCTGGGCCTGATCGACTTTTCCGACCTGCGCGTCTATCCCTGGTCGCTTGGCAGCTACCTGCGCCGGCGCAACATGCAACGCATGCTCGGCATTGCCGCTGATGCGTCATGGGTCGACCTGCCGGCCATCGTCGCCGGCCGGTCACAGCAACGGGGAGGGCGGTGATGCAGGAGAAGACCCCGGAAGGTAATCCGGCCTTGCAGATGGGGCTGGCCGTGGCACGCTACACGCTGAGCGGCGGATTTTCCCGGCCGGGCACTCATCTGCCGGCGAGCGGTCATGTCGTGCCGGTTGATTTCATTGGTGTCGGCATTGCCGCCAGCGAAGATCCGGCGGTTGATGCCTGGCTGATCGCCTGCCTGCGGGAATATGGCATAAGTAATGTCCGCCTCGACTTCACCTATGGCGATGCCGAAGGCGCGGCTGGGCGCTTGCTCGACGCACTGCTCGACGCCGGCTTCCGTGTCGTCCTCCACCTGCTGCAGCCCCTCGTCGCCGCCCGCCAGATGCCGTCGCAGCCGGCGGCCGGCGCCTGGCGGGAATTCGTCGTCGCCACGCTGGAGCGTTACGGCGCGCGCGTGGCGATGGTCGAAGTCTGCTCGACGGTCAATCGCAAGCGCTGGGCCGGCTACACGCTGAAGGGCTTCCTGCAATTGTGGGAAATCGCCTGGCAGGAAACCCGTGCCCGCCAACTGACCCTGGCCGGGCCCAGCGTCACCGATTTCGAGCCACCGTGGAATGTCGGCTGCCTGGCCTTGTTGCAACAACGCGGGCAATTGCCGGACATTCATACCGACAATCTCTTTTCCGAGCGCTGCACCGAGCCCGAGCGCTACGACCATAAAATCCTTGGCCACGGCCTGGCCGGCCTGCACAAGTTCAACCTGCTGAAAAAAGCCGCGCTGCTGCAGCGCATCGGTGCCGATTTCGGCGTGCCGCGACTGTTCTCGCCGGCGGCATTCTGGACGCTGCCGCGCATCGAGCGCGTGTTGCCGGCCGGCGAGCAGAAACAGGCCGATTACCTGAGCCGCTACATGATTCTCTGCGCTGCATCCGGCGCCCTTGAGGGCGCCTGGTGGGGACCGCTGGTCTGTCACCGCGAAGGCCTGGTCGACGACGGCGTGCTGCCTTATCCGGCGCTCGAACGGATTACCCATTACGCCGCGGTGACCGGCAAGCTGACCGATTTTCGTGTCCGGCCGGCGCTCGCCGCGCTGGCCGCCGTCGCCCGGCTGCTACCCGGAGCACGCTACGAAGGGCGCCTGAACCAGGGGCAGGGACTGGAAGTGCATGCCTTCCGTTCGGCCAATCGTCTGGTCCATGCCGTGTGGACGATCAATGGCCGGGCCGCGGCGCTGGTTGATCTCTACGCTGCCGGCGATCTCGCGGCCGCAAGCTGTCTCGATCGCGACGGCGCCGTCATGAGCGAAGCGGCGACGCTGGCCAGCGAAGCCCCCCTGTGGTTGTGCTGGGATGCCGACCGGCAGGTCGCCCTGGCTGCTGGCGCCGATCTGCTTAAAGGCGTGGTCATCGACCGCCATGTGCCGGGCAAGACCCATCATTTCATCCGCGACAACGGCTGGCAGGGGATCATCCTCGCCGCTGACCGCGCCGAGGCCAATTGCCTGCTGACGGCCATCCATCCCGAGCGGATGACCCCGCCGCCGCGCGAATCGCTGCTGCGCAAGGCGCGCAATGCCATCTGGACCATTGCTGATCCGCGGCAGGAAGGCCATCGCCTGGTGGTCAAGCAGCCGGTCAAAATGCATCTGCACAAACAATTTCTCGACCGCTTCAAACCGTCGAAGGCGCTGCGCAGCTGGAGCGGCAGCAGCGACCTGCTGCGGCGCGGCCTCGGTGCTGCACCGCCGGTGGCCTATTGGGAGAAGATCGGCGACCGCAGCCTGAAGCAGAACTACTACCTGTGCGAATACGTCGCCGCCGAGTTTTCGGCGCGCGAACTGCTGTCCGCCTTCGCTGCCGGTGAAACAGCTTATGCCGGCATCGGCGAGAGCGAGGCCTATCGCCTGCTCGGCGATTTCCTGCTGCGCCTGCACGGCCGTGGCATCTATTTCCGCGATCTTTCCGGCGGCAATATCCTGATCCGTCAGGACGCAGACGGCACGCCGCAGTTCCTGCTGATCGACACCGGCCGTATCCATGCGTTCGACTGGCCGCTACCGCTCGATCAACGCATTTCCGACCTGGTCCGCATCTGCAACAAGCTGCACTGGGCCGGTCGCGAACAACTGCTTGGCCGTTACCTGGCCGCTATCCACCGCCGCCTCGACTGGCGCTTGCGCTTGCACTTCCACATCTACGACTGGAAGGTCACGCTCAAGCGCAAGATTGGCCGCAAGGCCATCAAGCGCTTGTTCGGGCGATAAGCCTCAGCGCTTCTTGAACGTCTTGTGGCAGTCCTGGCAGGCTTCGTAGGCGGCCTTGTAAGGCGCTTCCAGCTGTTTACGGTCCTTCGTCTGCGCCGCCGTCAGCAGTGTGTCGGTGGCGGCGATGAACGCCAGGCGGGACTGCTCGAATTTTTCCGGCTGCTGCCAGACCTCGGCGGTTGCCTTGGTCGGCGGATAGTTGGTGTCCGCCCCGAAATGCCCCCAGGGCGCGTCGCGCTTGGCGACGACATCGCTGGCCAGGGCCAGGAACTTGTCGGCGTTGTAGGTGTTGCCGCGCAACATCACCCCCATCGGCTCAAAGCTGCGGAGGATCTCCTTGAAGGCGGTCTGCCGGGTCTTCACCGGCTGGCCGGGGCGGGTGTCTTCCACCTCGCCTGAACAGGCGCCGAGTACGGCGGTCAGCAGGAGCAGCGAAACGAGTTGGGACGGACGCATGGTTTCTCGGTAGGGAAGGCAGGGAGGCGCATTATACGGGCCCGGCCAGTTGCCCGGGCCGTCGCCTCAAGTCGAGCCTTCGAGCAACCGGGCCAGCCACTCGCCGGCCTCGCTGAACGGCTGGCTGGAGCGTTCGGCGCGACAGCGGATGTACGCCCCTTCGATGGCGGTCAGCACCAGGCCGGCGAATGAGGTGGCCTCGGCGGGGTCGGCCAGCGTTAGCTGGCTGGCGATCAGTTTCCGCCAGTCGGCAAAGGTGGCGGCCAGCATCTGGCGCAGATTCTCCAGGTCGTTGTCGAGATCGAGGCTGACCGTGCCGGCGGCACAACTGGCGGCAAAATCACCTTCTTCGACACGCCGGGCGAAAGCGGCGAACAGGGCGCGCAACTTGTCGGGCGGGTGCATCTCACTGGCCAGCGCCTGCTCGATGAAGGTGGCGACACGACCGGCATAGACCGCCAGCGCCTCACCGACGATCTGCTGCTTGCCATCCGGGAAGAAGTGATAGACGGAGCCTTTCGGCGCCCCGCTGTGGCGGACGATTTCGTTGATGCCGGCGCCCGAGAGGCCGCGCTGGCGCATCAGGACGATGGTGCTTTCCAGCATGCGCTGGCGGCTGCCGCTATCTTTTTCGGAATTCTTCACGTTGAATAGTTAACTAGACCAGTCTATATAAAAGTATAGGCGCTTTTTGTCTGAGTGGAGAACCATCATGAGCGAACGAATCGACACCGCACCCCACGCCTGCAGCGATGCCGAATGGCAGCAGCGCGTCGATCTGGCGGCCTGCTACCGGCTGGTGGCGCTATTTGGCTGGGACGACCTGATCTTCACCCACATCTCGGTCCGCCTGCCGGGGCCGGAGCATCATTTCCTGATCAATCCCTACGGCTGGATGTTCGACGAGATCACCGCCTCCAGCCTGGTCAAGGTCGACCTGCACGGGCAGAAGGTCGAAGCCAGTCCGGACGAGGTCAATCCCGCCGGCTTCACCATCCACAGCGCCATCCATGCGGCGCGCGAGGATGCGCATTGCGTGCTGCATGTGCATAGCGTCAACGGCGTCGCCGTCTCGGCCCAGCACGAAGGGCTGCTACCGCTGTCGCAGCACGCGATGTTCGTCACCTCGGCGCTCGGCTATCACGACTACGAGGGCGTCGCCCTCGAGGCTGACGAAAAGCCGCGCCTGGTCCGCGACCTCGGCGCCAACCGCTACCTGATGCTGCGCAACCACGGCCTGCTGACCGTCGGTCGCTCGGTGGCCGAAGCGTTCGTCGCCATGTACTTCTTCGAAACCGCCTGCATGATCCAGGTGCGGGCGATGAGCGGCGGGGCGCCGTTGCGGCGGATACCGCAAAGCATCGTCGATGGCGCCCCGGTCCAGTGGGACAAGGTCACCCGCGGCGCCGGCGGCGGCCTGGCCTGGCCGGCGCTGCTGCGCAAGCTCGATCGGGTCAACCCCGGCTATCGCAACTAGACCGGGTAGGGCGTGACCGGGCAGCCCTTGGCGAAATAGTCCTCGACCGTGCCGACCGGCAGCGGTCGGGCGAACAGGAAACCCTGGGCGAAGCGACAGCCGTTGGCCAGCAGGGCCTGCCGCTGCTCTTCGGTTTCGACCCCTTCGGCCATCACCTCCATGCCCATGACGTCGGCCATGGCAATGATGGTGCGGGCGATGGCGCGGTCGTTGGCATCGTCGGCGATGCCATCGACGAAGCTGCGGTCGATCTTGATTTCGTTGATCGGGTAGCGCTTCAGGTAGCTCAGCGACGAATAGCCAGTGCCGAAATCGTCCACCGCCAGATGCACCCCGAGTTGCTTCAGTTCGCTGAGCATCTGCAAGGTGTAGTCGGTGTCGTCCATCAGCGCGTGTTCAGTCAGTTCCACAGTCAGGCAGCACGGTTCGATGCCGTGTTTGGCCAGGGTCTGGGCAATCAGGCTCGGCACATGCGCCTTGCGGAACTGCTTCGGCGACAGGTTGATCGCCACTTTCGGCGGCTGCAGGCCGGCCTTGCGCCAGGTGACGATCTGGGCGCAGACAGCATGCAGCACCCACTCGCCGATGGCGCCGATCAGGCCGATTTCCTCGGCCAGCGGAATGAACTTGTCCGGCGGTACCAGGCCGCGTTCGGCATGATCCCAGCGCAGCAGCGCCTCGATCCCGCTCAGTTTTCCGGTCTGCATGTCCAGCTGCGGCTGGTACACCAGATGGAAGGCGTTGCCGGCCAGCGCCTGGCGCAGGTCGTTGATCAGGTACATGCGGTCGTGCGAGAGGGTCCGCAATTCACCGGTGAAGAACTGGAAATTGTTCTTGCCGCGTTCCTTGGCCCGGTACATGGCGATGTCGGCATTCTTCAGCAGTGTCTGGCTGTCGATGCCGTCCTCCGGATAGAGGCTGATACCGATGCTGGCCGTGGTGAATACCTGCTTGCCGTCGAGCAGGTGCGGCTGCGACAGCGTGTCGACGATGCGCTGGGCGGCAATGACCACTTCGCTGGCGCCCTCGGTCTCGCAGATGATGGTGAACTCGTCGCCGCCGAAGCGGGAAACGGTGTCGCCGGCGCGAATACAGACCTTCAGCGATTCGGCGACCTGCTTGATCAGGATGTCGCCGACGTCGTGTCCCATGGTGTCATTGATCAGCTTGAAGTTATCGACGTCGACAAACAGCACCGCCAGCCGCGCCTGGTTGCGCTCGCTCTTGCTGATCGCCATCTTCAAGCGGTCGTTGAACAGCATGCGGTTGGGCAGGCCGGTCAGTTCGTCATGGGTGGCCAGATATTCGATGCGTTTCTGCGACTGCTTGACGACGCTGATGTCGCTGAAGATGCCGACATAATTGACGACGCTGCCCTCGGCGTCCTTGACGCAGTTGATGGTCAGCCACTCGGGATAGAGGTCGCCGTTCTTGCGCCGGTTCCACACTTCGCCCTGCCACCAGCCGTTGCTGGCGATCGATTTCCACATCTCCTCGAAGAATTCGGCGCTGTGCTTGCCGGAACTGAGCATGGCCGGCGTCTGGCCAATCGCCTCGCGCTCGCTGTAGCCGGTGACCCGCTTGAAGGCATCGTTGACGGTGAGAATCCGGACACTGGCGTCGGTGACCACGATGCCTTCGCCGGAGTGATCGAAGACGCGGGCGGCAAGGCGCAGCTGGTCCTCGGCGTGCTTGCGTTCGGTGATGTCGGTCGATTGCGTGCATACGGCGTACACCACGCCGTCGTCGCCGAGCAGCGGGAAACGCACCGAGTGCAGGATGCGCTCGCCCTGGGCCGTCGGCGCCCGCTCCTCGACTTCCAGCGCCGCGTTGTTGCGCAGCACTTCCAGGTCGCGCTGGCGGAACTCGTCGGCAATGCGGCCGCCGAAAATCTGACGGTCAGTCTTGCCGAGAATGTCGGTGGAGCGCACGCCAAAGTGCTCTTCGAACTTGTGGTTGATGAAGACATAGCGGCCGGCCGTGTCCTTCAGGCTGGACAGCGTCGGCGAGGCATTCATGATCGCCGTCAGCTTCTGCTGGTTGGTGCGCAGGATCTGTTCCGAGGTATGCAGCTCGGTGTCGTCGATCAGCAGGATGATGGCGCCGCGGATGCCGCGTGGCGAGACGTTTGGCGCAATGTGCAGCGCATAGTGCCGGCTGATCGAGCTGAGCGCCTGTTCGACCGGTTGCCCGTCGACAATCACCTGGTGCACCAGATGGCTGAAATCCGCCATGCCGTGCGGCAGCTTGATGCGGTTCAGGGCCATGCCGACCGCCGGCGCACCCAGCGAGAACAGGCCGGCGGCCAGCTGGTTGAAGCGTTCGATCTCGAGACCGCGATTGACCGAAATCAGCGGGAAGCCGATGCAGCTCTGGATACTCTCCAGGTCGTAGTTGAATTCCAGCAACTGCGCGCTCTTGATCTGCAGTTCCTCGTTGACCGTGGTCAGCTCTTCGTTGGTCGCCTGCAATTCCTCGTTCGAGGCTTCCAGCTCCTCGTTCGATGACTGCAATTCCTCGTTGGCCGCCTGGACTTCCTCGTTCAGCGCCTGCATTTCCTCGTTCGAGGTTTCCAGTTCCTCGATCACCGCCTGCAGGTGTTCGCGCATGGCGATGATCTCGTCCTCGAGTTCACGCACCGTCGCGCCGGCTTCGCCGATGGCCATGCCGACCGTGCTGCGACTCTTGGCCACCGCCTCGAAGACGACCAGGAACATGCCGCTGGCCGTCGTCGCCTCGAGGGCATGGATGACCATGCGCACCAAGCGCTTGCCGTCGGCCAGTTTCAGCGTGCGCGGCCGGCCGAAAGCCGAACCCTGCTTGTGCCGTGCCTGATGCAGCAGGGTTTGCAGATCGGCGGAGAACTCCTTGCGGATCAGGTGCGGCAGGTCGAAACTCGGCCGTCCGTCGCCGACGTTGAGAAAATCGCCGACATTGCCCTGCAGGTGCAGGATGTCGAAATTGCCGCTGATCAGGATGCCGGGTGGCTGGTAGAAGCGGGCGGCGGCTTCCTGGTACAGCATGGCGGCGGTTTTCTCGACCGTTTTCTCAATCTCGGCCCCGGCCCGGTCGGCCGGCGACAGGATGAAAGCGCCACCGGACAGGTTGGGGCGGGTCAGCACGTTTTCCCGGCGGAAGATCCGGGCATCCTTGTGTACCGGCCCGAACAGCGAGTCCTGCTGGTAGACGTTCTCGGACTTGCCGAGGAACAGGAAGCCCTCGGGGCGCAGCGCATAGTGGAAAACGGACAGGATCCGCGCCTGCAGTTCCGACTGAAAATAAATCAGCACATTGCGGCAGGTGATCAGGTCCAGCCGCAGGAAAGGCGGATCCTGGACCAGGTCCTGGCGGGCGAAGACGACCATCTCGCGCAAGGTTTTGGAAACCTCATAGGCGTCGTTGCGCGGCACGAAATAGCGGGCGACCAGATCCGGATCAAGCGTGCCGACGGTGGCCGAGGAATAGATGCCCTTACGCGCCAGCGCCATGGCGTTGAGGTCGAGATCGGTGGCGAAAATCTGCACGCGCAGGTTGGCCAGCGCCGCGCCACCGCGCTCACAGAGCAGCATGGCAATCGAATAGGCTTCCTCGCCGGTGGCGCAGCCGGCCACCCAGATGCGCAGCTCGTCACCCGGGCGTTTCTCGCCGAGCAGGCCCTCGAGCACATTGCCCAGCGCCTCGAAGGCGGCGGCGTCGCGGAAGAAGGAAGTGACCGAGATCAGCACATCCTTGTACAGCAGGTCCAGTTCGTCCGGTACGGCGTCGACATGGGCCAGGTATTCCTCCAGCGTCACCATGCGATTGGCCGCCATGCGCCGCTCGATCCGCCGCCAGACGGTGTTTTCCTTGTAGCCGTTGAGATCGACCTTGGTGTGCTGACGCACCTTGAGCAGCAGTTTCTTCAGCGTCGAGGCACTGCCGAGGTTGTTCTCGGGCGGTGCCAGGTGCTCGCGCGAACGGGCGATGTCGGCGATGCGCTGGGCGATCTGTTCCGGCGGCAGCACCCAGTCGATGGTGCCGGTGTCGATGGCCGCCTGCGGCATGCCGGAGTATTTGGCGCTGGTCGGTTCCTGGGCGAAGGTGAAGCCGCCGGCCGCCTTGATGCCACCGATGGCCTGGGCGCCATCGCTACCGGTGCCGGAGAGGATGACGCCGATCGCATCGTCGCCGCGGGCTTCGGCCAGCGAAGCCAGGAAGACGTTGACCGACGGCTTGGGTGCCACCCGGGGCGGTGTTTCGGAGAGGGTGAAGGTATCGCCCTGAAGCGTCAGGTTGTGATTGGCCGGGGCGATGAAAATGGTGTTGGCTTCGAGCTGCCCGCCATCCTCGGCCTCGCGCACGGCCATTTCGGTATCGCGGCCGAGCAGTTGCGCCATCATGCTGCGATAGGTCGGCGACAGATGCTGGATCACCACATAGCAGATGCCGAGATTGACCGGCAGGTGCGAGATCAGCGCCGTCAGTGCTTCCAGGCCGCCGGCCGAGGCGCCGATGCCGACCACGTAGCGGGGGGAGGCCGGATCGCGCGGGCGGACAGCACCACTGTCACGGTCTACCAACTCATTTACGGACAGCAGTTCACATTCATTTTCTTCCGCCTTGCCCATGCCAACCCCACCCTGTCAGTCGCATAAAAAAACCGTGGCTGGCAGTGAGTCCTGCGATCCACGGTGGCGGCACGCGGCACCTGATACGGCGCCATTCATTACCTGACGGCCATCCTACGTTGTTTCCACATTGATCAAAAGGTTTTTCTTGGGGCAACCGAAAAGGCCGTTTTCACCTACCGACCGCTGCCCGGATAGCGGACTACAATCGCCTCGTCGGTGGCATTGCCGCCAAGCCCATGCGAGTTCCGATCATGAACCAGAGCATCAGCTTCATTACCCTCGGCGTCGCCGACCTGCAGCGTAGCCGGGATTTCTACCGGCGACTGGGCTGGCGCGAATCATCGGCCAGCCAGGACGGGGTCGCCTTTTTTCAGGCCGGTTCGCTGGCCTTCGCCCTGTTCCCCCGGGCGAGCCTGGCCGAGGATGCCAATGTGCCGGCCGCCGGCAGCGGCTTTCCCGGTTTTTCCCTGGCCCACAACGTCGCCTCGGAAGCCGCCGTCCAGGCCTTGCTTGACGAGGCGGTGATCGCCGGCGCGACGCTGGCGCAGCCGGCCGGCAAAGTGTTCTGGGGCGGTTTTCGCGGCTATTTCGCCGATCCTGACGGCTTCCTCTGGGAGGTCTGTTACAACCCCTTCATCCAACTCGACGCCGACGGTTTCATTCACCTTCCCTGATGGCGGCGCTACGGGTGCGCGGCAGTTCGATCCGGAAGCAGGTGCCGCGCCCCGGTTCGCTGTCCACCTCGATCTTGCCGCCGTGGCGCCGAACAATGGCGTAGACCAGCGACAGCCCCAGACCGGTGCCTTTGCCGNNGGTGAAGAATGGGTCGAAAATCCGCGCCCGGACCTCGGGCGGGATGCCCCTGCCGGTATCGGCCACCTCGATACGGACAGTCTCTGCATCGGCCCGGGTACGCAGGGTTATCGTCCCGCGCCCCTCGATGGCCTGGGCGGCATTCAACAGCAGGTTCATGAAGACCTGGTTGAGTTGTGAACCCAGACATTCGATCGGCGGAACGCCGCCATAGTCCTTGACGATGTCAGCCTTCAGCTTGATTTCGTTGCAGACGAGGTTGAGCGTGCTGTCGAGTCCGTGTTCGATATTCGCCAGACTCCAGTCGAGGTCGTCAACGCGCGAGAAATCCTTCAAGTCCAGGACGATTTTCTTGACTCGCTTGATGCCTTCGCTGGACTCACCGATCAGGGCCTGAATGTCGTTGCGCAGGAAGGGCAGATCGGCTTTGGCCTTGATCCGCTCGATATGCTCGCCGATCACCGGCCGCTCCTTCAGCAGCGGATCGATGGCGGCGTAGGCATCGATCACCGTCAGCAATTCGCCGATGTAGTCCCGCAGGGTGCTCAGGTTGGAGCTGACATAGCCGATCGGGTTGTTGATCTCATGGGCA
>DDWF01000265.1 GCA_002345845.1 Betaproteobacteria bacterium UBA2293
GTGCGGATCTTCAGGCCCTTCATGTCGGCCGGGGTGCGGATCGCGCGCTTCGAATTGGTGATGGCGAAGAAGCCGCCGGAGTCGCCGAAGCCGAGCACTTCCATGCCGGTCTTCTTCTCGATGTCGGCGCCCAGCTTCTGGCCGAAGGCGCCGTCGAGCACGGTGTAGGTGGCCGAGATGTCGGGGAAGACGAAGGGCACGTCGAGCACGCCGATCATCGGGTAGGCGCTGGCGAAACCGCCGACCGAGAAGACGCCGGACTGGATCAGCCCGGCCTTGACCTGGCTGAGCACCTCGTTGTCCTTGCCGAGCTGGCCGTTGGGGAAGGTCTGCACCTTGACCGAGCCGCCGGTACCGGACTCGACCAGGTTCTTGAAGACGGTGACCATGGCCCCGGTGGTGCTCTCGAAGGGGTCATCCACATTGAGGTGGTGCAGCTTGATGACTTTCTCGGCGTGGGCGGGGTTGACCGCAAAGGCCAGCGCGAGGGCGGCGGAGGTAAGCAGGGTCTTCAGTTTCATGGCGGAGGCTCCAGGGTGGGCAGGTTTAATTGACATAACCGAACAGACGGGGGACGAACAGGGTGAGGTCGGACCAGTAGGCGATCAGGAACAGGATCGCGACCTCGGCGAGGATGAAAGGGGTCAGGGCGCGGGCGATGCGTTCCATCTTTTCGCCGGTGACCGAGCACAGCACGAACAGGCAGGCGCCCACCGGCGGCGTCATCAGCGAGATGTTGAGCGCCAGGATGATCATGATCCCGGCGTGCACCGGCTCGATGCCGACCGCCAGGGTCAGCGGCCCGAGCACGGGGGCGAGGATGATCAGCGCCGCGGTGATGTCGAGGAACATGCCGACGATCAGCAGCAGCACCAGAATCAGCCCGATCACACCGGCCTTGCTGTCGGTGATCGACAACATGGCGTGGGCGATCATCTGCGGGATCTGGTGGAAGGTCAGCCACCACGACAGGATCGAGGCGGCGGCGATGATCAGGAAGACAGCGCCAGTGATGCGTGCGGTGCGGATCAGCATCACCCCGACCTGCTTGACGTCGAGCGTGCGATAGACGACGAAGCCGACGAACAGCGCATAGGCCACGGCGATCGAGGCGGCCTCGGTGGGCGTCACCACGCCGAGCAGGATGCCGCCGAGGATGATCGCCGGCATGGTCAGGCCGATCAGGCTGTCCTTGAAGCTGGCCAGGATGGAGATCAGGCTGGGCCGGCCTTCGCCCTTGGGCAGACCGAGCTTCTTGCCGAGGGCGCCGATCACCGCCATGCAGATGGCGCAGATCAGCAAGCCGGGAACGATGCCGGCGGCAAACAGGCCGGCGATCGAGACGCCCATGATCGAACCGTAGATGACCATCAGGTTGGACGGCGGGATGGTCGGCCCGATGATCGAGCCAGCGGCCGTCACCGCACAGGCGAAGGGCTTGCTGTAGCCCTGCTTGACCATCGCCGGCACCAGGGTGTTGCCCATTGCCGCGGCATCCGACACGGCGGCGCCGGTCATGCCGGCGAACAGCACCGAGGCGACCATGTTGGCGTGCGCCAGCCCGCCGCGCAGCCAGCCGACCAGCGACAGCGCGAAGGCAACCAGGCGCTGGGTGATGCCGGAAGCGTTCATCAGCTCGCCGGCGAGGATGAAGAAGGGCATGGCCATGAAGGTGAACATGTCCAGGCCCTCGAAATAGCGCTTGGGCGCCATTGCCAGGAAGGACACGTCGCCGAGCTGGAGCAGGCCGATGGCGCCGGCGATGCCGAGCACGACACCGATCGGCATGCCGAGCAGCATCAGGCCGAAGAAAGCGATGGCTACGATCCACATGATGGCGGCCTCAGTAGGGCACGGCGGCGCTTTCGCCGCGCGGCAGGTCGACAAAATCGGTGGCCAGACGCACCCCGAACTGGAAAGCGGCGAGCGCCGAGGACAACGGCACCGCGGCAAAGGGCACTTCCATCGACAGGCCGAACAACGTCGAAAACTGGCTGCGCCCCTCGATCATCATGTCGATGCCGTAGACGCACATGAACACGAAGAAACCGACGGTCAGCGCATCGGTCAGCAGTTTCAGCCAGCGCCGGGGGCCGACCGGCAGGCGGCCCGAGACGACGTCGAGACCAACGTGTTCGCGCCACCAGGCGGCGCACGACACCGCCAGCAGCGCCGCCCAGATCATCAGGTAGCGGGCCAGCTCCTCGGTCCAGCTGAAGCCGCCCTCGGTGAAGTAACGGCCGCCGACCCCCAGCCACACCACCAGGATCATGGCGGCCACCAGGCCGGCGCACAGCCACTCGACCACCCGGTTGACCTGGCGGCCGATGCATTCGATGCGCTGTGCCAGCGCTGATAAAACCATGGAGGACTCCTGAGCAATGTGTCGGTGAATTTCGTGCCGGGGAACCGGCGTGCAAATTCACTCTAAAACACAAATTTTAGAAGCGCAATACTGAAATTATTGTTTCCAATTTGGTGCATCGCGGCCGCCGCAGGGCACCATGGATGTGCGCAATAAGCAATTGAATTAAATTTGTAAACCGCATTCATCACCAGAACAGGGCGCAAGCCACGCACTGAAACTGAGCACCCTCGAAGACGCCCCCTTTCTCCGTTCGATAAGCCCGTCTGCGACCTGATCGGTCAAAAAAGGCCAACCCGGGATGGCCGCCATGTTCCTTTGCCGCCAGCCCGAAGCAGCCAGGACAACGCGCTCGCGTTAGCGATGGATAGCGCCGCTCAGTAAGTCTTGTACGGGGCCTGCGTCTTGATTTTCTGCTTCGACCAGTCCGGCCAGCGCGAACTGACGGCGAACTTGACGTCGTCGATGACGCTCATCCACGGCATCAGCGCCTGTCCCTGGAAAACGACGCCGCGATCCAGGCCGGGTCCGACCTCTTCGCGGCCATCCATGATCAGGTTGCCACTGGTGACCACAATACCGTCATCCAGAACTGGACAACGGCAGTGGCATCCCGGAGGTCAAGCGCCGGCAGCTTCAGCTGGCGCTTGATGCTCAGGACGATGCCGAGCCCACCGGATTGGGACTGATGCTGTCCGACATGGTCGCCCGAGGTCACTTGCCCTTCATCTTGGCCTCAAGGTGCGGGTCAACCGGCGGAATGACGCTGGTGCCTGCGGTCAGGGGCAAACGCGGCATGGACTGTTGGGGGAAATTGCCACCAAGACTACCGAGAAAGGCGACCACATCCTTGACCTGCGCCGGTGAAAGGTCCTTGTTCAACTGGGTCTTCGCCATCACCCGCACCGCCTCGTCAAGGGTCGCAACCTTCCCGTTGTGCAGGTAAGGCGCGGTCAGTGCAACGTTACGCAGGGTCGGAACACGCCATAGATGCCGATCACTCTCCTGTCCGGTAACCGACTGTCGCCCGGTATCTGCGAGCAGGTCGTACTTCTTGTCGAACGCACTGCCGACGACGTTGGGAAATTTCATGAAAAAGCCTTGGCCCGCCGGCAGCGGCGGGCCGCTGAAATTGGCGCCCGAGTGGCAGGTGATGCACCCGGTTTCGGCAAAGGTCTGCATGCCGCGCAGTTGTTGCGCGTCTAGCGCGGTCTTGTCGCCCCTGACATAGCGGTCGTATGGCGTATCCGGGTTGATCAGCGTTCGCTCGTAAGCGGCAATTGCCTTTGCCACATTGTCGATGGTGATCGGCTCTTGTGATGCAGGGAAGGCCGTCTTGAACAGCGGCAGATAGCCCGGAATGCCCTTTAGCCGATCCACTGCAACCTTGGCGTCACTCATGCCCATCTCGATCGGATTGGTGATCGGTCCCTTGGCCTGTTCCTCCAGCGTGGCCGCACGACCATCCCAGAACTGGGCGGAGAGGAAAGCGGCATTCCACACGCTGGGCGCACTGCGTCCGCCGCGCGCGTCATGCATGCCGATGGAGTTCGGCCGACTGTCGTCGCCACCCGCCATGACGTTGTGACACGAGTTACAGGACATCGTCCCATGCTCGGAAAGTCGCGGATCGAAATACAGCATCTTGCCGAGTTCGACCTTCGCATCCGTCTGTGGATTGCTCGCCGGACTCGGCGCCTGCTTCGGCAACGCCTCCCATTGCTGGGCCTGGACACCGACCGGTATTACAGCCACGCCACAGAGCATCAATTTCAGTATCGATTTTTTCATCATCGTCACTCCTTCATCGTTTGCCTAAAAGGGTCGAATGCTCTGCCCATGCACCGCCAGCCGGACCTTGTCGGTCAGTGGATCGGGCACGCTTAACAGAGCATTACGCAGCAAACTATTGCATATGCCATATGAACTTGGCATGAACACGAAGGGCGACTTGTGCAATGCAATGAAAAGAAAGCGCAACACTCCTCGGGTCGAAGACGGCGACCAAGGAAAGCGGCGGGGTACCTGCCCCGCCTCGTTGTCTGGAAGGCTGGCATTTTCCAGTTCACCCGAGTGGTCGCGTTGCTTCTCCCCGCATCAAGGTCTGAATCGCATCACGTGGGGCGTAACCGGCCCGATACCGTAGGTACCCACTTCCAGCGTAATGAACAGATCGAGGGCGGTGCTGTAAACAAGACCATTGGTGCCTGCGTTCCGCGTCACCGGGCCGGGCCCGAACTTTCTCAGGCGATCAGATTCGACATCAAGCAGCCAGGTATCCTGTTTCTGGCCGCCCGGCAAGATCATCAACGCATTGTCCTTCGGGCTGAAGGCAATGCCCCAAGCCATCGAGACAGGTGCCTCGGTCGCCGGCGGTTCCAGCGTAACCGTATGCCGTATCCATCGCTTCTCTTCAATCTCGAAGCTGAAGAACTGATTGGCCGGCGATTTCGCCTGCTCGTCACGCGCGCCATAGAACAGAATCCGGTTGCGATTGGGATCGAACACCGCCTTGGAACGGTCATTCGCACTGAAGGGCGTGTCACTGAGCCGGAGGCGACTGATCTCGCGAGCCGACGCATCGAGCTGCCAGACGCCGAAGGGTCCGCCATACCAGTGCCTGGCGCTCAGCGTATGGAAACTGGCTGCACCGGACATGTCCGCAGGCCCGCCGAGAGCCCCCTCACCCGACTTGCGAACGGGCGCCTCGTTCCAGCGCATGCGATCCGGATCGTAGGCCAGCAGCCGGTCACCGACGCCGAACAGCACCTTGTCCAGTTTGGCGCTGTAGGCGTAGCGGTGATAGCCGTGCGCCGACCCGAGTTGATGATAGAAAGGCGGATTCCAGCCATCCCCATCCGGACTGCCGAATGGCCAGGGTGGCATATCCGGCGGCCACGACTCCAGCCACAGATTGCCCTTGATATCGTACTGGCTGACCTCGTTACCCATGTAGGCACTGTGCCCACCGCCCCAGAAGATCAACTGGCTGCGCGCCGGGTCCAGGGCAAAGGAACCGTAGCTCCTGTCCTGTGCGCTGTACTCGGTTCCGATCCGCGTCCAGGCGTTGGGGGGCAACTTTGCCAACAAAGCCTTGTGGGCTGTCACCCTGGCACGGTACTCCGCCTGATTTTTGGGGAGCGCAGCCCAGGATCGCGAATACTTGTCGTTGAGCCAGGTCCACCGCGGCCCGAGGTTATCGGCGGCCCGGCTGGCGCCGATGTCGAGCTGCAGATGGGCCACCCTGACCGGATGGGGTCCAAAGAGATTGTCGCCGGTGGTCAAGGCGACGTGGACGCCGCCCACCGGGTCGTACTCGAGCGCCCGCCATGGCAGAAACAGATCCTTGGGGCTGACCAGTGGCAAGCGGCGCCAGCCATCGCGCGCCGCATCGTAGATCCAGCCGGAATCGAGCAGGACGACGCCATGCTTGGAGTCGAAGCTCATGGCCGGCATCGCGGTGGGCGGAGGATGGCCGCCTGCCCTCGACTGGCGCCACTGGTTCCGGGCGGAGTCGAATACCCAGGTGTCCGCCAGGAGCCGATCTCCACCATGGCCGCCGAAAAGCACGAGCAGGCCGTTGCGCGTATCGCTGACGAGCTTGCCGTAGTAGCGCGGCAGCGGACTTGGCGCCACATCCTCGGCAGCCTCGACGAGCTCCAGGCGCGCCGCTTCGAGCTGGTGCAGGGTGCGCCAGCCATCCCCTTCGGCCATTGCCCGGACGGCGGGTTCCAGTCTGGCCTTCACGTCCTGTAGACGCCCCGACGCCTGGCGGCACTGAGCCAATTCGTAGTCGCCGTGACAGCCCTCGCCCTTGCCGAGTTTGACGGACAGATCCTGCATCGACTTGGCCAAGCTGGCGATATCGGCCGCGATACCTTGCGGCTCCTTGCCCGAAACCCGGTCACCGTACTCCAGCGCAATGCCGCGGGCCGCCCCGGCCAGGCCCTCGATCTGCTCGACAAGCGCAGTGCAGCGCTCGTGCAGGGCAATGAACGATGCCGAACCGGTGACCAGCTTCGACCAGCTCCCCGCCAGCGGATCAAATGCCCAGGTCGCGCGTTTCTCCGCCATGGTCCATGCCTCGGGCAACCACGGCTTGCCACGCAGCACGTCACCCTTGATGTAGGGGGGCTTGGACTTGTAGGCGCTGATATAGCCGCCACCAAACAGGATTACCCGCCGTCCGACGGGGTCCCAGGCCAGCGAACCCAACATCACGTCGGGCGGCGACTTGTCCAGCGGAATCCCCAGATCCGCCCAGCGGCGGCTCTCCGGATCGTAGGTGAACGTTGCCCCACCAGCAAAGAAGAGCACCTTGCGCAGCGTTGGCACATAGACCGATTGATGCGCCAGCCAGTAGGGGCGGTTGATCGTCGGCAAGCCGGGGCGCCCATCCGCACCGAAGGTGGTCGTCAGCGCACCACGCGCTCGATGCGGACCACGGCCCGGCAGCGGCTCTTCCCAGCTACGGCGCCCGGGGAAATAAATCCGCAGGTCCGAGGTCTCCGACTTGATCGCCGGGTAGCCGAAGTACAACATGCCCTGCTGCTCAGGCAGATAGCTCAGGCCGGCGATCGTGCCGCCGCTGGCCTCGGCCACTGGCCGCCAGACGTTGACCGCTGGCGAATCGGCCGCCGCCGGAAGCGACACCAGCACCTGGACCGCCACAGCAAGGGCGCCGAGAGACTTCGCACACCTTCCCCACCACATCAGCGCACCTCGCGAACAATGATGTAGGCCAGCACCACCGGCTCGCCCTTGGCGCCAGGCATGAAGTCGACGGTAAGCACTCCGTCCGCTCCGACCGTGACTTCGCCCTGGTGGGACCAGCTCAGTTTCTTGCTGCTCTCCTTGGTGACCGCGATCTCGAGGGGGCTTCCCTGGACGGCGACGCGACCCATGCTTTCGGTCCAGAAGTCGGTTCCGCCCATCTCGATGTGATAGCGCCCGGCCCCGGTCTTCACCCGCACAGTGCCGGAAATATGCACCTCCGGGCATCCTTTGCCGCCATGATGCCGCGGTTCGGAAGTCGCCGTGATGCGCGTGCCGCGCGTGTAGCCATAGCCCTTTTCATCACGGAATTCTCCGCCGACGAAGCCCTCGGCCGCACCCCGGAAACACAAACGGGCGATCACCCCGGGATCCCAGACGGTAGTGGTCTGGCTGGCAACGGCGCGCCGGCCGGCGCTATCGGTGGCCAACAGTGACACCTCGCGCTTGCCGGGGGCCAACCGGAGCGTGTCGCGCACCTGCCGCGAGACGCTCGCCCCGTCCACTTGCCATTCATGAGCGGTGATCAAACCCTCGCGCGCCAAGGTGGCGCTGCCATCCACGGCGAGTGGCGCCCGATCCTTGCCCACGGGCATGGCGAGCACCGGCGGAATCACAAATGACGGCACCGGATCCTTGGCCCGGCGATCCATGGCCTGCATCAGGTAAGGGAGGCCCTGTCCGGTCCACGCAAACATCGACAGTTTGTTGTCGAAGCGCGTGATCGCGCTCCCGCGCGCCCAATCCCGGCGATTCGCTGTCACGCCAAGCTTGTCGGCCTGCTCGACGGCATAACGCAGGAAGGCTGGGTCACCGGTATGGCGATAGGCAAACGCCATCAACCGGTAGTGGCAGAACTGCGCCTCCCAGGTGCCGGTCCGCTGCTTCACCGTGTCGCGGGCGAACTGGACCAGGGCCTGGATCACATCCTTGCGCCCGGTCAGATCGGCCAACTCCATCAACGAGTAGGCGGCGCCGAAATTCTGAAAGAAGAAGATCGTCGGAGCGCCCGACAGGGGCTCGGCCGGGAGCGTGCGATTGACGTCCTTGCGGAAATTCCATAGCCCGCCGTGAATATGGCCAAACTTGTCGAAGTGCTTGACCTGGAAATCGAGATAGCCCTTCAAGGCGTCACGATAGACATCCTCGCCGGTAGCCTCCCAGAAGAAGCTCAGGTAACCGAGACCAGATGAGTGTTCCTTGTCATACGAATGGATGCTCTCCCAGTGTGCGTCCATTCCCATCCGTAGCAGATCCAGGGTCCGCAGGTCTCCGGTCAGAAAGTAGCCCAGGCGGAATCCGTGTGGCGCCGCCCCGCGAATGCCCACGTAACCGTCACCCCAGTGATTCACGTTGTGCCGGTGACCATGCATCTTGACCTTGCGGTTGCCCTTGTAGTCGGTGCTGTTGATCAGGTCGACCTCCTGGGCATGCCGGGTCATGGCCAGTGCCGCATCCAGATAATCCCGTCGCCCCGTCCGCATGAACTGCTCGTACAGAAGCATGTCGATCAGCGCTTCGTTGTTGGCCCAGCCCCAGCGTCCGGCCAGCCGCGCCCAGCCGCCGCGCCCGTTCGGCACCTGCTGCAGATCCCCGTAGTCGTAGATACCCAACCAGGACCACAGCTCACGGTGGTACAGGAAGTAGTCGATCCCGTCGGCAATCAGGTTTTCCCACTGCCGATACCGGGCACCATCGGCCTGCCTGAACGCCCCCGCCGCCTCACTGCCGGCATACCAGGCCGGTGGGGCCTTCAGCAGGGCCGGTTGCAGCAGGTTGCGGGCAACGGCAGCGCTTTCGGCGACATCGGCGTCGCCCGCGTGGAAGTAAAAGAACATCTCATGGGTGCGCGCCACCCCCTGCGCCGTCCCCTGGCCGAAGGAGGAGGACTCGCCATCGCCATACTGGCGCGCGTAGCGGCGGGTATCGAGGAGGCGGGCACGCTTCGGCCACAGCCCTATCGTCAACTCCCCATCCTCTAAGCTCAAGGCCTTCGCATACGTTTCGCGCATGTTGCGCACACCAAAGGTCACCCCGCCTGTGCTGCCGCGCACATCGATCCAGCCATCGGCGGTGCCCGCCATCCCGTGGATCCGCTCACGTCCGCCAGCCGCAGCGACATAAATCTCCGCAGCATGCGGGTTGTCCTGGTAGATACCCGCGCCACTCCCCGCGGGCGGTACCTTCACCACCTTGCCGTCGGCGCCGATCGAGATCGTCGTCGCCCCCTCGACCGGCAGCGGTACGCTCAAACTGAGCTCACGAACCATCTCCCGATCTGGATTGCCCTCGAACACGTAGGAATGCTGCACCTCGACATATGACTGCCCGGCATACACCGTGTAGCGTATCCAGAACTCGCAGCCTTCGTTGCGGTAGGCTTCGCCGCGCCCCAAGCCGAGGCTGTCATAGCGGTAGCGCCCCCGGACCAGCAGGTGCGCGGACAGCGGCCCCTCGCGCTCGACCGTGATTGCCTCGATCTGCGCACGCGATGGCACCGCTTTCCCGCCTTCTGCGTGAAAGGCATAGGGGGGATACGCCGCGGGCGAAGGCAGCGCCAGGAGATCCATCCGGTTGGCACGCTCGCGCCCCTTGCCACCACGCATCAGCGGCTTCACGCTACCCGGCGGTCCGTACCAGAGATTGCCGAACAATTCGCCCGACTTCCTCTCCAGGCTGAAGCGCAAGGGCCCGGTATCGACGCTGAGCCCTTCCGCGGTGCGGGTGATCAGCAGTTTGTCGCGGGGCAATGCCCGGCGCCCGGGCCGGGGGCCATACTCGAGCCGAAGCGGGGAGGTAGCCGTTGCTGCATCGCTCAGCAGGGTGACGAGCACCCACTTCAGGCTGCGGTCCGGCCATACCGCCAGCGTGTCCATCTGTGCGGGAATCTCGCGTCCTTCACCGTCGACCACGCGCAACTGATCGGACGAGCTCAGGACACCGCGTGGAAACGGCACGCCCCCGCGGGCGGGCAACGGCACGCTTCGCCGATCGGCAGCCCGATCGATGTCGAGCGCCAACCATCCGTCGCCGACGGCAGCGCCTGCGGCCTCCTTGCCCTTGCCACCGGGATACGGCGTCGCCAGCACATTGGCCTCCCAGCCGCGCGCCGGCATTGCCTCCAGTTCACGCAGTCGGTCGCCTATCAATTCCGATGCCAGGCGAGGATCGCGCAGCGACGAGCGTACCGGTGACAGCGTTCGCGCAAGTGCCTGCTCCGACGCCGCCAGTTGTTCGTCGACCGCTTTCGAATATTGCGCCCCCTTCCCCGCGAGCGCCGCCACCTCCAGGCGGAAGAACTGCAAGCCGACCCCCTTGAGCTCGATCCGTTCAGGCAGGTCGGCATGCATCGGCAGTGGCCGCACCCGGGGGCTCCAGGCAAAGATCCCGAGATTCGCCGGCAGACCGGCTCCCGCCAGTTCCAGGGGGGCTGCTGCGGCAGGCTCGATCGCCATGGCGCGCATGCCATGACGATCGTCGCGCATGAAGAAGCTCAGCGTTTTCGGCGGCACCGCACCTTCAAGCGTCGTCACCGGGCCGGAATCCTCCGACCAGGACAACCAGTTGCGCCAATACCATGGCGACTCCACCAGATGCCCGCCCAACTGCCAGACGAACGGCTGATAGGCGGAAGTCGGGCGCGCGCTGTTGCGGAAATCACCCGTGCTCATGCTGCGCCGCCCGGCTGGCGGATCGAGTGGATCGAACACACCGTAGACGCGGAGCGAGGCCTCAGCGAGCGACAAGCCGGAAACGTTGCGCAAGGGGGCAAACGAAAAATCGATACTCAACGCTGCACTGTTCCGCGTGCCCCGTACCACGATCTCAAACGGCGTCGCGCCGTGACCGTCGAAGCGGAGTCTGCCCTCGATCACCGCGGTCAGTCCGTCCACCGCCACCCGGCCGACCTCTGCCTTGCCCGCGATCATGCGCCCGCTGGAGACACCATCGCCTGGCGCCACCGGACCGGCGATATAGGAAACAAGAATTCCCGGGTCGCCGGCTGGCTGCTTGACGATCAGTTCATCGTCGGCATACACCCCGTCGCCGTTGCGGTCGAAATGAACCGTATCGATGAAGCCCGCCCCGCTCTGGGACATACCGACTCTGATCACGCCGGTGTCGATGACATGTTTCCCGGCAATACTCGTCGCCGGATAGCCAAGTACGCCAAACAGCAGGAAAAGGCAGCGAAACATGATTACAGCATGATTGAGTGAGTTCATCTCTTCTCCTGGCTCATGGCCTGAATTAGACCGGACATGGGCAATGAATTCGTGCGTGCTTCCACCGGCACTATTTCACACGGACCCACGATTGCCGGGAAAATTCAATCCTCATGCTTGCTGGGCATTCTGCATTCTTGCCGCTGTCCGACGGGCAAATTCGCCATGAGCCCGCTGACACATCCGGGCAGGCGTCCGCCTTTCTCACAAGGCCGTCGCGCTTCGCTTGGTTCGCCGTGATCAACTTGCGGCAGGACTTCGACCCACAAGAGTACGTCCGTGCCGAGCGCACGAGAAAACGGCGGAGTACATGCCCCGCCGCTGTTTTTGCCCCTCCACCCTTGCGGGTTCGGGTTGCTGTTCGCCCATGATGGAAGTCCTTACATGCTGCGCCGGCACTCACCGCCGACTTCGTGGAGGGCGCTGCTGATCTGGCCCTGCATGTCGTCGATGAAGTAGTAGCCGCGGCCCTCAGAAAAACGCGCTGGGCGCGGGGCCTCGACGATCACGCGCTTGCCCTCGACCGCCGGGAGGCGGACAGATTCCCGGGCGTGAATGCCTTCGACGATCGGGAAAACGCTATCGACCTGATCGATCAGACTGCGCCGGACAGACCTCCAGCCAAACATTTGAATCCTGAACATGCGGGCTTGACCGGTGCTGTCATCGGCATTAACTTACCGACCGGTCAGTAATTAACAGGTCGCATCGATGACTTCCCCTTCCCGCCCCGAAACACGCCAACGTCGCCCGGACGCACGCCCCGGCGAATTGATGACGGCTGCCCTGCAGGTTTTTGCCGAGCGTGGCTTCGCCGCCACACGACTGGACGAGGTCGCGCGCCGCGCCGGCGTCTCGAAAGGCACGGTCTATCTCTATTTCGACAGCAAGGAAGCGCTGTTCAAAGCCGCTGTCGCATCGGCCGTCGCCCCGGCGCTGGAGGCCGGCGAGGCGATCGCCGCCGACCCGGAACAGCCGCCCGCCGAGGCCCTGCGTGCCTTCGTTTTCTGGTGGTGGGAACAGATCGGGGCCAGCGATATCGGCGCCCTGCCCAAGCTGCTGGTCGCCGAGGTCGGCAATTTCCCGGAACTCGGCCGCTGGTTCCACGACAACCTGATCCTGCGCGGCAAGCGTGCTGCCGCCCGCATCATCGCCCGCGGCATCGAATCCGGCGAATTCCGCCCGGTAGACCCCATGGCGGCAGCGCGCATCGTCTTCGCCCAAATGTTTTCCTACGTACTCTGGCGCCGCGCCTTCGGCCCGGCGATCCCCGACCTGCCCGAGCCCGAGGCCTATTTCAACCTCGCCCTTGACCTGCTGACCCACGGCCTGGTCGACACCAAGGAGTCGATCCAATGATGCGCATCCTGCTGGCCACCCTGCCCCTCCTCCTCGTCGGTTGCGGCGACAAGTCACCGGTCGCCGACGCCGCCGCACCGCCAGCCAAGCTGGTCAAGGCATTCCGGGTAAACGACAGCGATAGCGCCGGCGAACGCCGCTTCAGTGGCGAGATACGGGCGCGCACCGAGACCCTCCTCGGCTTCCGTGTCGGCGGCAAGATGACCGAAAGACTGGTCGATGCCGGTGCGCGCATCAAGACCGGCCAACCGCTGGCCCGCCTCGACCCGGCCGATGCCCGGCTGGCCGCCAGCCAGGCCGACGCCAATGCCGCGCTCGCCAGCGCCGACCTGAAGCGCAACCGGGAACTGCGCGAGAAGAATTTCATCTCGCAGGCCGCGCTCGATGCCCGCGAAACGGCGGCCCGTGCCACCGAGGCACAGGCGCAACTGACGCGCAACCAGGCGGCATACACCACCCTGACGGCCGATGCTGCCGGCGTCGTCGCGGCCGTCCTCGCCGAGCCCGGCCAGGTGCTGGCAGCGGGTCAGGGCGTGCTGCGCGTTGCCCGTGACGGTGAGCGCGAAGTTGCCATCGCCCTGCCGGAAGCGGAACTGGCCCGCGTCCGGATCGGCAGCCCGGCTATGGTGACGCTGTGGGCCGATGGCCGGAGCTGGCCAGGCAAGGTGCGCGAGATATCGCCGGCGGCCGATCCGGCCACCCGCACCTTTGCCACCCGGATCACGCTGATCGGCGCCGACCCCGACCTGGCGCTCGGCCTGTCGGCGTCGGTCAGCTTTCCCCTGTCAGGGGCGGCGGTCCTCATCGTCCCGCCGGCGGCGCTCTACCAGCAGGATGGCCAGCCGGCTGTCTGGGTGATCGGCGCTGACGGCGCAGTGCAGTTGCGCGCCATCGAGATAGCCGCCTATCGCGACGATGGGGTCGTCGTGCGCAGCGGCCTCGCCAAAGGCGAAACCATCGTTGCCGCTGGCGCCTTCAAGCTGTCGGCCGGAGAAAAAGTGCGGATTGCCGGCCAATGAAAAAATTCAATCTTTCCGCCTGGGCGCTTGAGCATCAATCGATGGTGCTCTATCTGATGATCGTGATCATGGTCGCCGGGGGGCTGTCCTTCTTCAAGCTCGGGCGGGCCGAGGATCCGGACTTCACGCTGAAGATCATGATCGTGCGCACGCTGTGGCCGGGTGCAACGGCGCGCGAGGTCGAGCAGGAAGTCACCGAGCGCATCGAAAAGAAGCTGCAGGAAACCGCCTATGTAGACATCCTGCGCTCCGCCTCACGCGCCGGCGAGTCGCTGGTCTTCATCCATCTCAAGGACTACACGCCGAAGGCCGAAGTACCCGAATCCTGGCGCCAGGTAAGGCGCAAGCTCGATGACATCCGCGCCAGCCTGCCAGCAGGGGTTCAGGGGCCGTTCCCCAACGATGAATTCGGCGATGTCTTCGTCAACATCTATGCGCTCACCGGAGCCGGCCACGACATGGCCTCGCTGCGCCGCGAGGCTGACCGGATGGCACGCGACCTGCGGACGGTGCCGGATGTGAAGAAGGTCGATCTGCTCGGCGTCCAGGACGAAAAGGTTTTCGTCGATATCGCCCCGGACCGACTGGCGGCGCTCGGCCTGACGCCGGCCATGGTGGCCGAGGCGATGAGCCGGCAGAATGCCGTCACCCCGGCCGGCTTCGTCGAGACCGACAGCGACCGCATTCGCCTGCGCGTGAGCGGCGCTTTCGATACCGTCGAGCGCATCCGCAATACCGACCTCGCGGTGGGCGGTCGCCACTTCCGCCTGGCCGACATCGCCGAGGTCAGCCGCGGCCCGGCCGATCCGCCCGCCCCCCGGATGCGCGTCGGCGGTGAGGAGGCGATCGGCATCGCGGTCGCCATGAGTCGCGGCGGCAACGTCATCCAGCTCGGGGACAATCTGGCTGCCGAAGTAGCGCGTCGGGCGACGGCGCTGCCGCTCGGCATGGAGATGCGCAAGGTCGCCGACCAGCCGACCATCGTCCAGGTCTCGCTCAAGCTCTTCCTGCAGACGCTGGCGGAAGCACTGCTCATCGTCCTCGCCGTCAGCTTCCTCAGCCTCGGCCTGCGCACCGGCATGGTCGTTGCCCTGTCGATTCCGCTGGTCCTGGCCCTGACCTTCCTGCTGATGCGCGTCTTCGGCATCGACCTGCACCGCATTTCGCTCGGCGCCCTGATCATCGCCCTCGGGCTGCTGGTCGACGACGCCATCATCGCCGTCGAGATGATGGTGGTGAAAATCGAGCAGGGCTACGACAAATTCAAGGCGGCGACCTTCGCCTACACGTCGACGGCCTTCCCGATGCTCACCGGCACCCTGATCACCGCTGCCGGTTTCACGCCGGTCGGCTTTGCCCACTCGTCGGCCGGCGAATACGCCGGCGCCATCTTCTCGGTGACGACCATCGCCCTGCTGACCTCGTGGCTGGTCGCCGTCGTCTTCACGCCCTACCTCGGCTACAAGCTGCTCGATGTGGACAAGCTGCGCAAATTCGGCGCGGCCCACCATGGCGACCTCTACGACACGCCCTTCTACCGGCGCGTCCGCCAGCTGGTGACCTGGTGCGTCAGCCATCGCTGGAAAACCATCGCCATTACCGTCATCGCCTTCGTCCTCGGCCTGATCACCTTCGCCACCGGCGTGCAGAAGCAGTTCTTCCCACCCTCGAACCGGCCGGAACTGATGGTCGACCTCTGGTTGCCGCAAGGCGCCTCGCTCAAGGCGACGGAACGCGAGGTCCAGCGCGTCGAAGCCCTGCTCAAGGACGACGACAACATCGTCAGCTACGCCGCCTACATCGGCAACGGCGCCCCGCGCTTCCTGCTGCAGCTGGACCAGCAGTTGTTCAACGACAATTTCGGCCAGTTGGTCGTGGTGACCCAGGGGCTGGACGAACGCGAAGCCGTGCGCCAGCGTCTGCGCACAGCCTTCGCCGCCCCCGACGGCAGCTGGAGCCATCTGCGGACACGCGTGCAGCGGCTGGAGAACGGCCCGCCCATCGGCTATCCGGTGGTCTTCCGAGCCATGGGCGACGATCTGGCGACCCTGCGCGGCATCGCCGAACAGGTGGCAGCGCAGATGCGCACCAACCCGAATGTGCGCGACGTTCATCTCGACTGGAACGAACTGGCCAAGAGTCTGCGCGTGGTCGTCGACCAGGACCGCGCACGCCTGCTCGGCATCACCAGTCAGGACATCGCCCAGGCCCTGCAGGCACACGAAATCGGTGTGACACTGACCCAGTTCCGCGAGGGCGACCAGTTGATCGACGTCGTCTGGCGTGGCGGCGACGCCGACCGCGGCCGCCTCGACCGTCTGGCCGACCTGCCCGTACTTGCCAACAATGCGGCAGGCGGCAAGTGGGTGCCGCTGGCGCAGGTGGCGAAGCTGGAACCGGCCCTTGAAGAGGGCATCGTCTGGCGCCGCAACCGCATACCGACCATCCAGGTGCGGGCTGACCTGGCAAACGACAACGTCACGGGTCCGACTGCCTCGCTGCAAATCGACAAGACGCTGAACGACATCCGCGCCACGCTACCGCCCGGCTATCGCGTCGAACTGGCCGGCACCATCGAGGAATCGGCGAAAAGCGAAGCAGCGCTGGCAGCCGTCATCCCGCTGATGATCGTCCTCGTCGTCACCCTGCTGATGATTCAGCTGCAAAGCATGGGCCGGACGCTGATGGTCATGCTCACCGCGCCCCTCGGCATGATCGGCGTGGCCCTGGCGCTGATGCTGTTCGGCAAGCCCTTCGGCTTCGTCGCCAACCTCGGCATCATCGCCCTGATGGGCATGATCCTGCGCAACTCGGTGATCCTCGTCGATCAGATCGAACAGGACGAAAAAGCCGGCAAGAGCACCTGGGAAGCGATCATCGGCTCGGCGGTGCGGCGCTTCCGGCCGATCATGCTGACCGCCGCCGCCGCCGTGCTGGCGATGATCCCGCTCTCCCGACAGATATTCTGGGGACCGATGGCCGTCGCCATCATGGGCGGCCTGATCGTCGCCACCATCCTGACACTACTCTTCCTGCCGGCGCTGTACGCGGCGTGGTACCGGGTGGAGAAGCCGGCGGCTTAGGACGCCAGCCCGACAAACCCGGAGAGGCTGCGATGAAAACGGCGGGGTACATGCCCCGCCGCTGTTTTGTCCCTCCACCCTTGCGGGTTCAGGTTGCTGTTCTCCCTTTTGGGAAGTCCTTACATGCTGCGCCGGTACTGCCCGCCGACTTCGTAGAGGGCGCTGCTGATCTGGCCGAGCGAGCAGTACTTGACGGCATCGACCAGCACGGCGAAGACGTTGCCGTCCTCGATCACCGTCTGCTTGAGCTTTTCCAGCATGGCCGGTGCCTTGTCGGCGTTGCGGGCCTGGAAGTCGCGCAGGCGCTTGATCTGCCCCTGCTTTTCTTCCTCGGTCGAACGGGCCAGCTCGATTTCCTGCTGGGCCATGCCCTTCGGATTGAGGAAGGTATTGACGCCGATGATCGGGTAGGAGCCGTCGTGCTTCTTGTGCTCGTAATACATCGACTCTTCCTGGATCTTGCCGCGCTGNNCATGGCGCCGAGCACGCCGCCGCGGCTGGCGATGGCTTCGAATTCCTTCAACACCGCTTCCTCGACCAGATCGGTCAGTTCCTCGATGACGAAGGCGCCCTGATTCGGGTTCTCGTTCTTGGCAACGCCCCACTCGCGGTTGATGATGAGCTGGATGGCCATGGCGCGGCGCACGCTTTCCTCGGTCGGCGTCGTGATCGCTTCGTCGTAGGCGTTGGTGTGCAAGCTGTTACAGTTGTCGTAGATGGCGATCAGCGCCTGCAGCGTGGTGCGGATGTCGTTGAAGTCCATTTCCTGGGCGTGCAGTGAGCGCCCACTTGTCTGGATGTGGTACTTCAGCTTCTGGCTGCGCTCGTTGGCGCCGTACTTGTTCTTCATGGCGACAGCCCAGATGCGCCGGGCGACGCGGCCGATGACCGAGTATTCCGGGTCCATGCCGTTGCTGAAGAAGAAGCTCAGGTTGGGCGCAAAGTCGTCGATGTGCATGCCGCGCGCCAGATAGGACTCGACGTAGGTGAAGCCGTTGGACAGCGTGAAGGCGAGCTGGCTGATCGGGTTGGCGCCTGCTTCGGCGATGTGATAGCCGGAAATCGACACCGAGTAGAAGTTCTGGATCTGGTTATGGACGAAGAATTCCTGGATGTCGCCCATCATCTTCAGCGCGAACTCGGTGCTGAAGATACAGGTGTTCTGGCCCTGGTCTTCCTTGAGGATGTCGGCCTGGACGGTGCCGCGCACGGTCTTCAGTACCCATTCGCGGATTTTCTCGGCTTCGTCCTCGGTCGGCTGGCGACCGTTGTCGGCCTGGAACTTGGCCATCTGCTGGTCGATGGCGGTGTTGAAGTAGCAGGCCAGGATGATCGGCGCCGGGCCATTGA
>DDWF01000081.1 GCA_002345845.1 Betaproteobacteria bacterium UBA2293
CATCGTCAAGTTCGTGCGCTTCCAGCTGTCGACCAACATCGGCGCCATCCTCACCGTCCTCGGCGCGCCCTTCCTCGGACTGGCCACGCCGTTCACGGCCATCCAGATCCTCTGGGTCAACATCATCATGGACGGCCCGCCGGCGATGACTCTCGGCGTCGAGCCGGCGCGCCCCGGCATCATGCAGGACAAGCCGCGGCAAACCGGGGCTGGCATCCTCTCGGTGCAGCGCCTGTGGCGCATCGGCCTTTACGGCGCCACCATGGCCGTCGGCACGCTGGCGCTCTATGCCTGGGCGATGGAGGCTTCCGGCCCGGCCAAGGCGATGACCCTGGCCTTCACCACCTTCGTCCTCTTCCAGTTCTTCAACATCTTCAATGCCCGGGCCGAGCACGGCAGCGCCTTCAATGCCCAGTTCCTGCGCAACGGCAAGCTCTGGCTGGCCCTCGCCGGGGTCGTCCTGCTGCAGGTTGTTGCCGTCCATTGGGCGCCGGCCCAGCGCATCTTCGATACCGTTGATCTGACGCTGGTCGAATGGCTGCTGGCGACCGCCGTCGCCTCCTCGGTGCTGCTGCTTGAAGAGGCACGCAAGCTGGCGCTCCGACTCCTGAGCCGGCCGGCGGGCGGCAGCCCTTCAGTCGCCGCGGGAGGCTGACCCTGTTCTCCATCTACGGCATTACCGGACAGGTGTTCAGCGGCACGCTGGAGGCCATGAACCGTGTCTATCCCCTGGCCTCCAGCCGCCATGTTCGCGGGGTCTCCCGGGATGGTGACGAGATCGGTGTGAGCAGTCCGGAACCTTTTCTGCAGAAGGAGGCGGTTCGCGCCTACCGGCAGATGCTCCCGGATGAACTGGAGCGCGGTCCGCTGATCCACGCCGCACAGATCATGAGCCGCCCGGTCACCGTGCTCCATCAGGACACACCGGTTGCCCAGGCCTGGAAGACGCTGCAGGAAATACGGGTCTACCAGGCGCCGGTGATCAACGATGCCAGCCGTCTGGTCGGCATGGTCAGCGAACGCGAGATGCTGACCGTCATCGACCTCGATGGCGACCGTGTGCTGGAAAACCTCCGGCGCCGGGTTGCCGACGTGATGACCACGCCGGTGGTGACCGCCGGACCGGTCACCGAGTTGCGCCGCATTGCCGCCGTCATGCTGGAGGGCGGCTTTACGGCAATTCCCATTGTCAGCGACAGCCAGAAAATCGTCGGTATCGTCTCGCGCACCGACGTCCTGCGTGCCGTCATGGCCGACCCGCCGCTCAGCCTCTGGCGCTGACGGCTGCTCACCCGGCGGTCGCCGGGGGGCCGAACAATCCGGCCAGCACCGTTTCCGCCGCCGGTTGTCGCCCTTCGGGCACATCGATCCAGACGAAGCGCCCGCCAGGAGCATTGGCCGTGGCGGCTCGGGCGGAGGGCAGGTCGGTGCCGGCGTTGGTCAGCAGGACGACGCGGCTGAGCCCGGGGGCGCCGGCGAGGACGCCGAGTTCGTGTTTGCAGCCGGCGTTGCGGTCCTTGAAATTGCGCAGGTCCATTAGCACCACGTCGCTGGCGGCGACCAGGCGGTCGAGCGCTTGCTGCCAGGTGCTGTCGTGGCAGTAGCATTCATTGACGCGGTGGCGGCCTTCGACGTCGGTCTGCCATTCGAAGGCGGCGAGGCGGGCGTCGAGGTCGCCCGGGTGCTGGATGAAGCGCTCGCCGAGGCGGCCGTCGATGAAGGTGAAGATGTCCTCGGCGTCGATGGTGCGGTCGGCGAGGTCGGTGCCGGCGATGAGGACGGTGTTACCGCTCAGGCGCCAGCGTTCGATGACGCGGTCGAACAGGGCCTGGACGTTGGCGTCCTGGCGGAAGACGCGGAGCACCAGCAAGGTCGGCGGGCGGCCGGGGGCGGGGTGGGCGAGGAATTGCATCAACGCGGCGCCGGCCGGTATCCAGAGCAGGGGGGCGAAAACGACCAGGGCGCCCCAGCCGAGCTCGGCAATGGCGCCGAGCGCCGGCCCGGCGAGGGTGACGACCCAGACGGCGGTGAACAGGTAGAACAGTTCGGAGACCTGGCGCCGGGTGTAGAGCGCGGCCAGCCAGCGGCCGAGGGCGCGCGCCGGCCACCAGGCGACCAGCCACGGGAGCAGGAAGGCGGCGAGCAAGGCGCCGATGGCACCGAGCTGGCCGACGATGCCGCGGGCGATGGCGCTGTCGGCATTGACGGCGGCAGCGAGCAGATCGATACCGGCCTGCGAGGCCCAGAGCAGCAGCACGAACAGCGGCGCCAGCCAGGGGGCGATGGCGCGGCTGGTGCCGCCGAGGCAGAGCAGGGTGACGACGACCAGCGGCAGGCCGATGTCGAAGGACATCCACTGCAGCACCTGGAGGAAGCTGACCGCCTCGGTGGTGCGCCAGGTGAGCAGGGCGACGGCGGCGACAAACCAGAGCAGCATGCTGGCGACGAAGCGCCAGCGTGACCAGCGGCCGATGACGGCGAGCACCGGCAGCACTGGCCAGGCGTAGGCGGCGCCGAGGGTGGCGACGGTCTTGATGGTGATCGGTCCGTCGGCGATCGACTGGGTGATGACCGTCCGGCTGAGGGCGATGAGCAGGGTCAGGGCGGTGAAGCCGAGGAGCAGGCGCCAGTGGGCGCGCCGGTTGTCGGCCAGGCTGATGGCGGCGGCCGGCGGCTTTTCATGGACCACCGTGCGAGTCGTTGGAACAGCCGTCGGCGGGGCGCCCAGCGGTGCCTGCATCAGGCGCTGCATGGCGGCCCGGTAGCGCCAGCCGACCAGCCAGGCGCCGAGGCTGGCAAATGCCGTGGCCAGGATCAGGATGGTGAAGATCTTGCCGGGCAGCATGGCGTTTCCTGCCTGTCGCCTAGGTGCTGGCCTGCAGGCCGCTGACGTAGGCCAGGCGGCCGCTGCCGGGATCGACGACATAGCTCAGGCATTGCCGCCGGTTTGGTCCGCTGCCTGGTAGCTTCAGCGAGATGTGCACCCAGCCGGAGTTGGGGCCTTTACGCGGGTCGTAGCACTCGCAGATGATCTGGTCGAAATCAGCCAGGTGGTCGCGCGCCCACGTCGCCAATTCAAGGGTCGGCATGCCGACGATCTCGATGTCGCAGGCCTCGCCGCGGGCGTGCTGGCTGGTGCTGAGCCAGGTTGCCGGCTTGTTCTTCAGCGCCCGCTCCAGCGCCTGGCTGCGATAGACGCTGTTCGGCGTGAATGAGCCCAAGGCGTCGCGCACCGGTTGCAGCACTTGGCGGGCGAGGTGGACGGCAGCGCGCAGATGGGCCTCGCTTTCGAAGTCGTTGGCGATGTTGCGCCGGCAGGCCAGGTCGGAGCGGGTCAGTTCGTAGGCGCGGAAGTTGGGGGCGATCAGGGCGCGCGGCGGCAATTCGGCCAGGATCAGCCGGTCGAGCGGCTGGGCGGTGAGGTCGGGGGCATCGGCAGTGGCCGCCGGGCTGCGGGCGGTGCTGCGCGTTGCCACCATTGCCGGGGCAGCCTTGGCTGCGGGTTTGGCTTGGCTGGTCTGACGCGGGCTCATTGCAGTGTCTCCCGGATCTGGTCGAGGATGCGGCGCGTGGCCTTGTCGCCAGACGGCCAGAGATCGAGCAGGAACTCGATGTGCTCGGCCAGGGAACTGCGCTCGCGCGGACTGGCGGCGCGGCTGACGACGTCGCGATAAGCGATGACGACGGCGGCGGCCGGATCGCTGCCGCCGCGTCGGCGCGGCGGACTGGTGGCGCCGGCCAGCCAGCGGATCAGGCCGAGGTCGGCGAGGGTGGCGCCATCCCAGAAGTTGGGATCCTCATGGTTGCGGCGGCAGACTTCGCGTTCCAGTTTGTCGATCTCCGGCAGCATGTTGGTCAGCGCCGCGCCTGCCGGCAGCGTGCCGCGCTGGCCGGCGAGCAGGCTGGCCGCTGCCCAGTTGGTAAAGGCGTAGGCGTCGCGCCGGCGGGCGAAGGCGAGTTGGTGGTGATGGGCCATGTTGACCAGCGCCTCGAACTGGCGGTCGGCGCTTTCCTCGACGATGGCCAGACGCTTGTAGGCGCCGCCGAGCAGGTTCAGGCGTTCGACAGTGGGCGCCCGCCGGCAGAGGGTGTCGAGATCGAGAATGGCTGCCTCGATGCATTCCACCTGCTGGTTGCGCGCCGCGCTGCGCTTCGCCGGGCCAAGCCGGCGGCTGTCGCGCCAGAGCTCGGCGGCCAGACGGATGCGGAAATTGGCGTACTGCTCCAGGGCGCGCATCGAGCATTCGCCGCGTTCGGCGGTCAAGGCCTGCTCCAGCCAGCGGATGGCTTCCGGCCAGTTGCGCGTTTCGCCCCAGGCGAGGCCGAGGGCGGCACCGACATCGGCCCGCTGCAGCCAGGCGTCCGTTTGTGTCGGCGGGATGCGGGCCAGGCGGCGGCCGATGCGTTCGCCGCCGGCGTCCTTGGTGCCAGCGCGCAGGTCGGCGGTGAGGTTGTCGAGTTCGGCGACCAGCTCGCTGGGGGTGGCGAAGGGCGGGTAGATGTTTTGCCGGGCACTGCCGTCGCGGTGGAAGCGGAAATCGGGATCGCCGTAGCATTGGTAGGCGCCCCAGGTGTTGACGTCGGGGAAGCGCGACCAGACATCCTCGCGGGCCAGGCGCACCGCTTCGCCGAGGGCCTCGCCGGCGAGCATGGCACGGTAGAAGGTGGCGGCGAAGGCGAGGCCGGCGCGGTCATCCACCGCCCAGCCGGCGGCGATTACCGCGCGCACGCCCATACGGATGAATTCCTCGCCGAGATTGGCGGCCAGGCCGAGGCGGTCGAGTTCGCGGCCACCGTCGACGCGGCCGAGGTGGCAGCAATTGACGAAGACCACTTCGGGGACGAAACGCATCTGGGCGATGTCGCCCGGCGTCAGGTAGCTGTCGGGGCCGATGACCATGCCGGAAACCGGCTTCGCGCCCTTGCCCGGCTGATGCTCATGGACGCCGTGGCCGGCCAGGTGGAGGATGCGCCAGCTGTCCTTGTGCAGGGCCTCCATGATCGGCGTCGGCCCCTGGTCTATGCTGTCGATCACTGCGTAGCCGGCGGCCGCCAGTTGTTCGGCCACCTGCCGGGCTTCCTCGCGGGCGCCGGGCAGATCGCAGAATTCTGCGGACCTGCCGAGATCGGGATTGCCGACGACCAGCGCCGTGTGCGCCAGGCCATGCACCGGGCGCTGCCGGTAATCGACGGTGCGGAACTGGCGGATGCAGCCGGCGGCGACGGCTGGCGGGCGTTCGCCGCCGGACCAGCGGTTCTCCAGCAACTCCCACGGGTAGCGGGCCGAGCGGCGGTCCACCATGATCACCAGGTTGCCCTGCTGCGGCGCCAGTTCGCGCAGGCGCAGCGGCAGCAGCATCTCGAACAGGGTCTTGGCGGCCTCGACGTTCTGTCCGGTATCGCGGCTGGCCATCTGGACGAAGCGGTCGGCCAGGGCCAACTGGCCGGTGGCCAGGGTTTCCTCGGCACGGGCGCGGTCGGTGGGGAAGACGAAGCGCAGGCGGCCGTCGTCCTCGATGATCTCCAGGCGCTGATACCACTCCGGCGCCTGCACGAAACGCACCCGGCGGCGGCCACCCTGGCCCGGTTCGACGGCCCGCGCCGGCCAGCGCACGGCGCTCGCCAGGGCTTCATTCTGCAGCACGCGGGCGAGTGCTTCGGCGGCGCCGATGGTCACGTCCTCGTAGATTTCGAGGAACTCCAGGCGGTCGATGATGACGCGGCCGTCAAGTTCTTCGGCGGCGAGCCGGCGATTGGTGCAGACGGCAGCGCGGAGGATGGCTTCGAGGGCGTCACCGACCGGCAGCCCACCGGCGCCGGTGCCGACCAGCAGGCAGGTGACGGCGGCCGAGCGGGGCCGGGCTTCGTCGCCGAAGCGGTGGTCCGGCCAGTGCGCGGCTTTCAGGGCGAAATCGAGCAGTGCGCCGCGCACCGAGTCTTCGAGCATGCCGGGGCTCAGGCCGCCGACCTGGCCGAGGCCGACGACGATGGCGCCGCCGGGTTTGGCGGTCGGCGAATCGTTGAGGAAGATGGTGTTGCTGCCGAGCGGGCCGGGGTAGATGCCGAGATCGAGACGGCGCGTCAGGGCGCCGCCGAGCTGGCGGTCGAGCACCGCTTCGGCGCTGACCACGGTATCGCCCTGGTAATGGCCGACCAGCACCGGGTGGCGGGCATAGGTCAGGTTGCCGTGGCGGACCGCCACCTCGATGACCGGCAGGGCCCGTTCGGCCGCTGTCTCGGCCGCCGGGGCCGTGCCCGAGAAGCTGAAGCAACCGATCTCGGCGGCGCCGGGGATGCTGTCGACGGGCGGCAATTCGGGGAAGGGGAACAGTCCGCCGGCGGCACCATCCCGGGCAGTGGCCGGTGGGGTGGCGGGGAGCAGCGTGGTCGCGCCGTTGACCAGGATGTCGAGATAGCCGGGGAAGGCCTTGGGCTGGGCGCACAGGGCATCGTGGGCGGTGTTCTCGACATACCAGACGGGCACGCCGGGCAGGTATCCGGATTGCCAGGTGACGGTGCCGTCGCCTTCATGGGTGGCAAGAAACTCCAGGCGCTGGCGCTCGCGGGCCCACCAGCGGCTGTCGTCGACCAGGCGGTAATCGGCCACGGTAGCCGGTTGGCAGCCGGCGACGTAAGTCATGAAGCGCGGATCGGGCGGGGCCGCACGCAGCAGTTTCCAGGTGTCCGCCGCTTCCTGCAGGGTCGCCGCTTCGGCCGTCGGCCATTCAGCGGCAGTGAGCCGGCGCAGGTTTTCCCAGCGGGCCGCTTCGGCGAAATCGGGATCGTGCGGGGCGAAGGGCAGCAGTTCGAGCAGGCCGGGATAGCGGCTGACCAGGCCGATGATCTCGTCGGTGCTCTGGGTGATGTCGAGCAGGGCCAGCTTGCCCTGCGTCGGATTGCTGCCGATCAGCCAGCGCACGGCCTCGTAGGAGCCGAGGTTGGGCGTGCCGAGCATCAGCAAGCGGCTGCCCGGCAGGCGGGTGATGCGCTGCCAGATGGCGCTGCCGCGACCGCCGTCGGCGATCATGGCGCGGACCACGAGGCCGCCCATCGAGTGGGCCACCAGGTGCAGCGGCTGCTGCTCGCGCTCGGCCTGGGTGACCAGCGGTTCCAGCATCTCGGCCAGGCGGGCGGCGGCCTGGCGCACCGAGTGGCGCCAGTCGTAAGGGAAGATGTCCACCTGGTGACTGCGGGCGAGGAATTCGACCAGCGGGCCGTAGAACTGGTCGACCAGGCCCACCGGGGCGATGCCCTGGCGGTCCATGGCCAGCCGCTTCAGGCCGCCCTTGAGCAGGGCCCAGTATTCCAGCCAGACGGTATCGTCATCGGCGCGCAACTGGCTGCCCATGGTGCCGGGGAGGACGACGGCGATCGGCCGCGGTTTGCCGCCGCTGCGGCTGCGGGCGACGGCTTCCTGGCAGCGGCGGCCGGGTTCGGGGGCGCCGGTGATCGCCTGAAAGCCGGCGCTTTCGCCCTCGGCGCGGCCCAGGCCGGCGGCCAGCCAGCGCACGCTCTGCTCGTTGGTGAAATAGCGGAAGTGATTGACCCGCGCCCCCTGGTCGCGGCGGAAGCGGCCCTGGCCGGGGGCGCGCGGCAGGCCGCCGGTCATCGAGGCGGTGTCCACGACGAGATCGTGTTCGTTGCGGTAGAACCAGTCGCTGGCCAGCACCTTGAGGGTATTCCACAGGCCGTCGCCGGCCTCGATGTCGCCGGCGATGACGCTCAGATCGGCGCTGCTGACCAGCTCCGGCGTGTTGTTGAGCAGGCGGGTGAGGGCCGAGCCGGGCATCATCGCCTCAAGGCCGGGCAGGGTGCGCGGATCGGTGCGTTCACGGACGACCGCGATCAGGAAATCGAGGCCGCCGGCCAACAGCCCGACACCGGCGGCGGCGCTGACCAGGAAGTCGAGGGTGGACAGCCAGCGGTCGAGCCGCCCGGAGGCCAGCGTCGTGCCGCGCGCCGGGCAGGCGATGCGGACGAAGCGGCTGAGTCGCAGTTGTTTGCTTTCGATCAGGCCAACCAGTTCGCCCAGATTGGCGCGGTCGCGCTCGTAGGCCTCGTCGCGTTGCTTGGCGGCAGGCGCCTTGAGCGGGCCGAGGCCGAGTTGCGTGGCCAGCGTCCGGTCGGCGGCGTAAAGATTGCGGATGCGTTCGGCGGTGAGGATGGCGGAAAGTCCGGTGCAGCCGCTGAGTGCAACCAGCTCGCCGACCAGGCCGCCGCGCGAATGGCTGACCAGATGGACCTCGGCGCCGGCTGGCAGGCGGCGGACCAGAGCCAGGGCGTTGTCGAGCGGGCTCTCGGTCAGCGTCCGGTGTTCGAGGGCGAACACCCGCTTGCCGTAGGTTGGCGCGAGGCTCTGGCGCAGTCGCGCGCCTTCGCCATTGCCGGCCTCCCACAGCTTGCCGAAGCTGCCTTCAGTGCTGGAGGCGGTGCCGTGCAGGAAGACCAGCAGCGGCCCGCTATCCGCGGCGAGGGGTTCGTTGTCAGTCAGCGCCTGCAGATGGAAGGCACCGTCCAGATCGAGGCGATACAAGCCCGGCCCCTGCTTGCCGAGCAGCTTGAGTTCGAAATGACTGGCCAGATCGCGCGCAGCCTTTTCCGCCGGCTTGATGCCGAAGAAATCGAGCACGCGGATGGCCAGCCCGGCCAGCCCGCGCTCGCTGCTGCCCGCCCGGCGCGGCCGCAGCTGCGCGAACTCCCAGGCACCGTCGGTGGCGCCACGGGCAGTGACCGGCGCTGTGCCGTATTCATTGGCCAGATCGTCGACCCGGCTCCACAGCACAAAACCGTTGGCCAGTTCGACGCGCACGACACCGTCGCCGGGCACCTCGACGATATCGCCGGCCCCGTCGCGGGCAGAGCCGGGATACAGGCGCAGGGGGGCGGCCGGGCCACCACGGGATTCGGCACGGATGCCGCGAATCTTGAACAGTTGTTGTTCTGACATGGAAGATTCCTCCAACGGGTGACCGGCCGGAGCCGCTCGATTAGTCGTTAAGTCCTTTAGTCATGGCGCGCTCACAACCTACGGCTGTCAATCCAGTCGATTCGGCCGCCCCGTCGCCGGACCTCATCAATCATGTCGGCCGTGCCGCCCTCGCCATCGCCGTTTGCCCCATCCCACAGGCAGATGAAATGCAGGCGCTCCACTCCCCAGGCGAGGGCGTGCTGGAGCAGCCACTGGTTGCCACGGACGTAGGGGTTGCCGTCGTCTGCCACGAGGACCGCGGGCGGACGGTGCAGCTTCTGGCAGACCGACTGATAGCGCTGCTGCCAATTGGCGCCGTCGGCGCTGGGCAGGATGGAAGCGGCAATGAATTCCTTTTCCGGCAGAGGCAGTAGCAGATGCAGGTCGACGCCCCGCGCCAGGCAGGCCTCGGCAAACAACAGGTCGCCACCGGCGGCCCCCTGGGTGAAGGCGATATCGCCCGCTCCGGCTGCCAGACTGGCGAGCAGGTCATCAATACGCCGCGCGGCGACGGCGACCTTGTCAGTGGGAAAGCGGGGCTGCGGACGGTCGGGACGGTCGACCATGTGGCCGGAGAAGAGCAGAACCCTTTCCGGAATGCCACTGCTTGCGGTGGTGTCCAACGCGCCCCAGCCCATGCCCGCCCCCGCTCTGGCATTTCATCATTGGCACGGGTGGATCGCCGGTCTCAGCGGATTTCAGGATGGCTGACGGCTAAATGCGTGTCGGTGATGCTGCCTGTTGTCGTGCTGTCGAATAAATGAACGGCATAAATGATGCCGATGACAAATTCTAGCCACTGTGACCAATCTGCTCGCAAGTAGTTGCAAAAATGTGTAGGCACTGGGCGGCTTTCGGCGCATGGTCGAATGCCCGGGCGGGTCTGGCGGGCTGGGCGTCGTGCTACACCCAGCCCTGCTCAACAAATTCGTCGATTGAATACATGCGGTTTTCAAGTTGGCGCGAAACGACTGCAGAGACGATCCTGGCAACGCCATCTGCATAGGGCGCTGCTCCGTACGCTCGGGATTCGAATGAGATGCGGCAAGCCGCATCCTCAATGACTATGGCGTGCACGGCGTGCCGCTCTAAATGTTCCGCTGGAATATGCAGAATTTTCAGCTGTTCTTCTGGATCACGCACTGAAACCACTTCGTTGGCGGAAAGCCCTAATGATTGTGCAATGGCAATTGCCGTACCCGGAGCAGAGCGCTTTTCGGCCTGATGGGATTCGGTGATTTCAATGTGGTAATCCTTGAACAGCTTCCCGCTTCTCGCCAGCATATTCATGAACTTGAGGATGAGGATGTTGGTGTTAGGGCACAAGACCACGGGAAATGTCGGCGACGAAATTTCGAGTTTTGAACCGGTTGCTAGCTCAAGCAGGATGGAGCTGGTTTCGTGGCAATAGGCAATTACGTCGTCAAGTTCCCTGCCAGAGCCAGCGTGAACAACCACGGCGCGATCTTGGGTTGTCGAAGCATTCGACCAATGACGAACCGTAAGCGACGCGTCAAGCGAGAGCTCGTCCAGTAGTTCCGTTGCCAGTTTTCCCGCGCCAACTATTAAGACTTGCATCGTGCTATCTACCTTGAGATGAGGGCTAAAGGGGGGAGGGTATTTTGGTTTTTGAAATGCAAATGTCTGTGATTTATGTGATTCGATTTAATATTTGCGGAAAATTTTTTTGCAAATCACTAATCGTATTCCATGCTCATCCTGTTGTAGTCCACGCGCATTATCGAATCAATGGGTGACTTGCCTTTGCTGGCGCTCACGAACTCAATGTAAGCAAGATAGGTTTTGTAGTTCACCGGCACCAATTTTGTATGGTCAATCGTGGCACGATGACCATGAATACCCGTGCCATCAGAAACTTCTGAGCTTCCCGCGTAAACTGATTTGTTATAAGTCCCTGATTGCCAAGCTGCTGATGTCACTAAGTAGCGGCCCGGCTTCAAATTATCGAAACGATAGCGGCCAAATTGATCTGTGGTCGTCTTAAGAACGAGATTTTGCGCATCTGCGGACAAATAGAATTGTTTTGTCTGGGGCTGCTTATTAAACAAACTTGGTGGATTTGTGTACCATTTTTCCATAATCTTTTGTTGCTGCTTAAAAAGCTTGTCAAGCTCTACAACCTGTTCGCTTTCCGGGTGTAAAAATACATTCACATTCCTAAGTGGAACATTCTTGATGTTTGGCGATTGCGGCCAGCTATTATCTTCCCTGCCAGAAACCGTAAGCCGGTGATACAAAACACCTGAAACACTGTTGTCGCCTTTTGCTAGAGCGGCTTTAGCATCTGAAGCGCTAAACGGCACGTTAATATGCACTGCGATGGGCGTGCTTTTTCGTGCATTGTCGGCTAGTTTTTCGGTTGTTCGCACGCCATTTTCCGCACAACCAACTAAAACCAGGCTAATCAATAATAAGGAAGTGTTGATAATTATCGATTTTGAGTTCGTCACGATATTCTCACAATGATAAGGGTTACAAATAACAAATAAGAATAGGCAAAAGGAATAGAGAGCAGACCCCTTTTCTTTTCAAAAATACTCGGGCTTTCTCCTGCCAGAAGATCCTTCGGTGAAGTGCATTAGATTTTCTGCTGTAGTCATTGGGCAAACCGGACAGACAGGAATGAATGGTCGGCAATCATACGGCATAAATCCAAAATGATTTTTTTGCCGATGTTCGCCCTGATGAGGCTGTCCTAGATATCTATGGCTGCTTTCTCAATGAATGATGCAAACCGGCAGCAGCTTCGCTGTGCATTCAGGATAGGCAAAATGCATATTTATGTGCGGCGCCGCACAGAAGAACAGCCGTCTCACTTGTAGCGTCTGACGACGCCTGATTTTTTTCAATCAGGCGCTGTGCTGGCCGCGCGGTTGATCCAGCCTGCTCGGCTCATCAAGCTGATGAAGCGCCACCAAATGAGAAGGAGTCTGCTATGCCTGTTACCCCATACCCCCAATTGTTTTTGGCGGTCCTGGCCATAAGCGCGGTGGTCTGCCTGACGCCGGCCGCAACGGCTGCCGATGAGGATTTCTCGACGCTGGTCAAGCGCCTGCAGTCCGAGAAACCAAAGTTCGCGACGCGCCAGCAGGCTTTGCTTGCACAGCGTTACGACCTCGCCAACAGGCCGGCAAGCGGCGTGCGCATGTCACGCGGCAAGGCCGTTCAGGACGGTGTGCGCGTCAAGTTGCCGGCGGGGATGAGCTGGGAGAAACTCGCCGCCTTGTCGCCGGAGCAGATCAAGGAGCAGCAACTCTGGCCGGGCGGTTTCCTGCCGTTGCCGCATCCGCACCATGAGGCGGGGGGCATGATCTTCCCCAAGTTTGTTATCGATGAGACGAAGAAGCAGACCGATCGCGATCTGACGCGCTTCGACCTCGATTTCGATGTGCCCGATCATTTCCTGCCCGAGTTCCCGGCGGCGATCTTTCTGACGACACGGCCGGATCTTGGTGATGTATCGCAAGGCCAACTGGTGACCCTGAGCAATTTCAACGAGCTGTTCAAGGACATCCTCAACCCCAAACAACTCGAAGGCTTGCGCCTACTGGTTACTCCGTTTCCCCAGCAGCAGTTCAATGCCACCGAGGATCGGCGTAGCCTGAAAGCCAGCCAGGGCGTCACCTGTTTCGATTGCCACGCCAATGGCCATAGCAATTCGGCCACGCATACGGTCGGTGATATTCGGCCGAACGAGCATCGCCATCGGATCGATACGCCGTCGTTGCGCGGCGTCAATATTCAGCGCCTGTTCGGTTCGCAGCGGGCGCTCAAGACGATCGAGGACTTCACCGAGTTCGAGCAGCGTGCGGCTTATTTCGACGGCATTCCCGCCGATGCGGCACGTAAGGGCACCAATGTTCTGGAGCGCGGTAGCCAGGTGCATTTCATGGCCGAGTTTCAGGCCCTGCTCGATTTCCCGCCGGCACCCAAACTCAACGTTTTCGGCATGCTCAATCCGGCTACCGCCAGCGCCAACGAGATGCGCGGTCAGCAGGTCTTTTTCGGCAAGGGGCAGTGCGCCACCTGTCATACGCCGCCGTATTACACCGATAACCTGATGCACAACCTGAAGGTCGAGCGCTTCTTCAAGGAGGTCACGGTCAACGGCCGCAAAGCCTCGGCTGACGGGCCGATCAAGACTTTCCCGCTGCGCGGCATCAAGGACTCGCCCCCCTACTTGCACGATAACCGCCTGCTGACGCTGGAGGACACCGTCGAATTCTTCAACCTGGTGCTGGAGTTGAAGCTCAGCGCCGAGGAGAAGAAGGATCTGGTGGCCTTCATGCGGGTTTTGTAGCCGTTATCGCCAGTCTTGGCTGATGCCGGGCGAGCCAGCAGGCTTGCCTGCGCCCGGCTGGGGTTCAGGGTTTGGGAAGGCGCAACCGGCTGATCATCAGCGAGCCGGAGAGGGCGAAGATCAGGACCAGCGGATGGATGGTGAAGCCGGCCAGCGTCAATTCGCCGAACCACAGGGTGTCCCTGACGGCGCCGGTCCAGGCGGCAACAAACAGCAGGCCGACAATTACGAGCGATGTCGGGATCGGCGTGCCTTCGAAGAACTTGACCTTGTCGCCGCCAGCGGAGAGTTCCTCCGCCGTCACGTTGTAGCGGGCCAGCCGGGAGACGCCGCAGGCGACGAAGTAGCAGAGGATGATGCGGTCGTAGAGGCCCTGCATGCCCAGGGCGTAGCCCATGATGGCCGGGGCGACGCCGAAGGAGATGACGTCGGCGAGGGAGTCGAGTTCCCTGCCCATCGCCGAGGTCTTTTGCCGCCAGCGGGCGATCCGGCCATCCAGCACGTCGAAGATCAGGGCCGCCAGTAGCAGGCCGCAGGCAAAGTAGATGTGCCGGATATCGCCGAACTGCAGGTAACTCATCGTCGAAAACAGCGCACCGACGCCGCTGATGGCGTTGCCAAGCGTGAACCAGTCGGCCAGATGGAATTCGCGAATCATTGAAAAGGGCTTCGGTTTGCCAGGGTTGGTCATTGGGGACCTCGATGAAGTGATTTTTGCGTATTTTTCGGGGTGCTCGGTGCCAAAAAAGCAAAAGCCGCCCGTGGGCGGCTGTCGCTATTCGGTGCAGACAAGGCGTTATTTGACAACTTGGTTCAATTCGCCCTTGGCGTAACGCTCGGCCATCTTCTCCAGCGGCACGACCTTGATCTGGCTGGCGCGGCCGGCGCAGCCGAAGGCTTCGTAGCGGGCCAGGCAGATTCTCTTGGCGGCTTCGCGGGCCGGCTTCAGGTAGTCGCGCGGATCGAATTTGCCGGGATTCTCGAACAGGTAACGACGGACGGCGGCAGTCATCGCCAGGCGGATGTCGGTATCGATGTTGACCTTGCGTACGCCGTGGGCGATGCCCTTGACGATTTCCTCGACCGGCACGCCGTAGGTTTCCTTCATGTCGCCGCCGAATTCGCGGATCTCGGCCAGCAGTTCCTGCGGCACGCTGGAGGAGCCGT
>DDWF01000275.1:0-756 GCA_002345845.1 Betaproteobacteria bacterium UBA2293
TCTGATCATGCAGGACGTGCTGGTCACCAAGACGCCGCAAAACCCGGGCTGAGCCATGAACGAACGTTGGGTGCTGCAGTTCTGCCACTGCCACTACGGTCCGTTTCTCGACGTCGCCCGCCAGTATGCAGCCCTGTTCGCCGGTGGTCCCTGCAAGGTCATGACCGTTTTCCTGACCGGCGAAGACACAGCGGAGGCTCGCCAGGGAGCCGCCTCCGACGAGGTGCTGTTCATGAACTTTCGCAGCGCCGACGTCCGCGGCCTCAAGCTGAAGGCCATCCGTCAGCTACGGGCGATCCTGGCCAGCCGGCCGTTCGAACTGATCATCGCCCATCGCTTCAAGCCCCTCTACATCGCCTGCCTGGCCGGCGGCCGGCTGCCGGTGGTCGGTGTCCACCATGCTTTCGGCGACTACAGCCGGGCACCACGCCGCTGGCTGGCCAAGGCCTTCCGCTCGCGCCTGCTGCTGCTCGGCGTCTCCAATGCCGTGCGCAATGACATTCGCCGCCAGTTGCCCGACTGGCCAGCCGGGCGCATCCAGACGCTGTACAACCGCATTGATGTAGATACGGTGCGCGGCGAACTACTACCGCGTGCTGCGGCGCGCCAAGCCCTGCAACTGCCGGCCGACGCCTGGGTCGTCGGCAACGTCGGCCGCCTGCACCCGGACAAGGACCAGGCAACGCTGATCCGAGGCTTTGCCTTGGCCCGCGACCGGCTGCCGGCGGGCGCCTGCCTGGCGATCATGGGCAGCGG